>CABXNH010000023.1 GCA_902513495.1 uncultured Gammaproteobacteria bacterium | reverse complement strand
TTTCACCCTCATTTAGAGAGGCCGTTTTAAAGTCTATAATCCACAAAACCCCGTCCTCAACAAATAATCGATCAACAACAATGGTTTGGGTTGAGTCACTATATTCTGACTCAACCTCTGTTGATTCTCTATACCTAAAAATCCACTCAAAGTTTTTATCACGCTTCGTATTGCTTAGAAGGCCTATAACTTTATTAGATAGAGAATTGAGCAATCTTGTTGGCACTCCCCTCTCTCTTAACATTGTCTCAATACTTAAAGATGATGGTTTAAATTCATCATGCTCCAGATAGAAGTGGACGATAGTGCCTAGGGTGCCTTGATAAATTAAATCAAAAGTTTTTGGAGCGTTATTTAACTCATCTATAAAGCTTTCCTTTCTGACTAAAGGCGGTACTAAAGTTTTATTACGAACCAGTTTAGGAGGAGGCTCTATTTCTAAAATAACTTCATTTTGAACATTTTTATTATTTAAATTGTCCTCATAGTAGCTGCTTAATAATGATAAAAATGAACCACTTATAGGCTTTCCATTTTTGGATAAGGCGCCTAATAAATGAACTTCTTTTTTTGCCCGACTCATCGCGACATAAAGGAGTCTCATTAACTCAAAGTGAGATTGTTGCTTTTTTAGATGCTGCAAGTATAGGTATGTCTCACTCTCAGTATCCTCATATGTGGGCTTTATCGGAGCTAATAAAACATTATTATCTGAAAACTCTTGAATTTGAATTAATGGAAGGTTGTCATTCCTACCCTTTTTGCCTAGTCCAGGAATAATGACTGTATCAAACTCCAAACCCTTGGCTTGGTGAATAGTCATCAACTTTACATTAGCACTTCTTGATGGTGCATATAAATCTTGAAGCATTGACTCAATCGTTTTGATATTCAAAACTTGATTTGACTCACAATGATTTAACAATTTCAGAAACTGGGTTTTGATATTTTTTTCTTGCTCTTCTAACTTATTGTCTTTACAAAGCCTTTCTAATGCATATGAAAAGCGCTCAACAAAAGAAAATTTTCCCTCAGAAAAAATAGCTTCTTTTGTAGCCAAGTAGATGTGTTGGGCCCTTTTGATACCATCTGTACTCAAATTTTGCACCGACTCCATATTCATTAATTGATTAAAAATTGTTTGGTCTGAAGAGCTACTAAGAACTAATAAGTCCCTTAGTTTCAGACCACACCATGGAGCCCTAAGAATTGAAAGCCATGCAAGCTTATCACTCAAACTTAGAAGGGCTCTTGTTAAACTCAACAAGTCCCTTGTAAAAAGATTCGATCGAAGTGATTCAGTTTTTAATGATTCAAAATTAATATTATTTTTTTGAAGCGCTGAACTAAGCTTACCTAAATGAGGCCTCGATCTGACAAGGACGGCTACTTCATTCTCTTGATTTTTAATGAAGGTTTGTTTAATAATTTTTACTATCTCTTCGGCCTCTTCTTGGTCCTGATTTGGACCAAATGGATATAAAGATATCGCTTGTTTTTGTTCTACTTTAGATGATGGATGAGACTTTGAGTAATGAATAGAGCCTAGAATTAAATCATCATCATTTGGAAAAATGTTGGCAAAAATATCATTATTTTCACTGACAATACTTTGAGTTGATCTAAAGTTAGTACTTAGAACCAGAGGTCTAATATTCAGGTTAGCAATACCATTTCTGACGACCTCAATAAATATTCCAACTTGTGACTCTCTGAACTTATAGATAGACTGCATAGGGTCACCAACAAAAAAAATGGTTTTGCCATCATCCTGCTGCCAGCCCTCGACAAGCTTTTGAATTAAATTTAATTGTGAATACGAGGTGTCCTGAAACTCATCCACAAGGATATGTTTAATTTGATAGTCTAGCAACAAAGCGATGTCACTCAATTCGTCTCGCGTATCTAAGGCATTTATTGCCTGCAAATTGACTTCAGAGAAATCTTGAAGACCTTTTTCATCAAAAATAACTTTTAGTTCTGCAACACTTAACTTTAATACCTGAGCTATGTCAGTAATAGATTCTTTTGTAAATTCAGGAAAATGAACGCTTGGTAAATTAGCTAGATTACTCAGCATTTTTTTAAGCTCAAACTCAGAATCTAAAGTATCAATAAACTTTTTTAATTGATCCTTTTCGACTTTCATTTCTGCTGGGAATCCAATTGTTACATCAATTTTCTTTCTCCAGGCGCCTGAACTTTTAGTGATTAGAATTTCAGCAATAGCTCTCCAATCATTTAAATCGTTAACACCTGACCCTGGAAGTTTGGAGATCTGAGAAATATCTTCTCTCTTGCTAACCTTTAATAAACTAAAGAATTTACCTCTAAGAACGTTTTGCGCAATCCCTCTAAGAGTTTCTAGATAATCAGCAATTAAAGTTTGCGAGGTGTTCTCCAGTAATTCAATATCCAAAGCACCATCAATGAATAGCTTTGGAAGCCACTGTTCTCTTTTAGCAAGCATCTCTTCTATCAGGCGATAAAACCTATCGACATGATTATCAAGATAGAGTAAGACTGAGGAAATACTTGATTTGTACTCATCATCGTTAATCAAGAGCAAGGTGTTTTCTGCCGCTTGACGATAGATAAAGTCGTACTCATAGGAGTCTATTATCGTTCTGTGGGGAACCAATTGATCAAGAGAGGGAAACCTCGACACTATCAAATTCGATAATGAATCAATAGTAATGACTTTAAGTCGTGAAGGGTGCCTAAGAAGATCCCAGTCTCTCTTCTTTGATTGCCTTAAAACTTGTAAAGCCAGATTATATGTTATAAGCTTATGAGACTCTGCAGGTGGCTCCATCTTTGCTTGACTTAAAGCACTTACAATGCGGAGCTTTAACTCATCCACGGCCCTATTGGTGAATGTCATAACTAAGATATTTTCTGGTTCTTCAGCAGAACCTAATAATTTTAAATATCTCTGCGTTATAAGCTCAGTCTTGCCTGACCCTGCAGGGGCCTGAACAATAAATGAGTCATCTATATTTAATGCTTGGTCTCTTTGTTTTTGATCATTCACATTGACTCAGGAGCGCCCACCCCAAGAATAGAGAGTCCATTAATTAAGATTTGTTTCGCTGCCTGAATTAGTGATAATCTAGCTTGAGTAAGGTCTTGATCCTCCAAAATAAATGTGCAAGCATTATAGTAGCTGTGAAACTGGGTAGCTAAGTCACGAAGATAGTATGCAAGTTGGTGAGGCTCATACTGAACCGCTGAAGACTCAATAACACTTTTATAGCGACTAAGCTCTCTTAGAATATTTTTTTCAATTTCTTCTGTTAGTAGAGATAAGTCGGCTTCAGCCAGATTTAACTTAACGCCTTTTTCATTAACTTGTCTAAAAACAGAGCAAATACGGGCATGTGCGTACTGAATATAGAAAACTGGATTTTCATTTGTTCTTGATTTTGCCAAATCTAAATCGAAATCCATGTGCTGCTCTGATTTTCTAAGGATGTAAAAAAAACGAGCGGCATCGTTGCCTACTTCCTTTCTTAAATCCTCAAGTGTTACAAAAGAGCCACTGCGAGTTGACATTTGTACTTTATGGCCACCACGATATAGATTGGCAAATTGGACCAATAGGACCTCTAATTTATCAGGGTTATGGTCCAAGGCCTCTATAGAGGCTTTGACTCTGGGGATATAGCCATGATGGTCCGCCCCCCAAACATTGATAATTTTGTTATAACCGCGATCTAATTTTTTCAAGATGATAAGCGATGTCGGAGGCAAAATAGGTGTGATTTCCATTGTCACGAACGACAACACGATCTTTCTCATCTCCATAGCTTGATGTTTCAAACCAAAGTGCACCATCTTTTTTATAAATATGTCCACTATCCTTAAGTCTAGTAATGCATGATTTTGAGAGGCCACTATCAATTAATGATTGTTCAGAAAACCATTTTTCAAAGTGCACACCAAAATCAGCCAGATCGTCTTTTATACCACTAAGTATACTTTCAATACCCACTCGGAAAATACTCTGAAAATTACCACCCAATAAGTCTTTTGCTTTAGCAATTAATTCATCAATATGAGACTCTTTGTCTCCGCCTTCAAGGCCATCTTTACAAATATTCTTAAACACTATATCTGTGCTCTTTTTAAAAGAGTCACCACTTTTATCAAAAATACCAACGGCAATATCATTTATATACTGACCCTGGTAGCCATTATCAGGAAACCTTACTGTCTCTCCGCAAAGCGCCAAGTAACGTAAAAATATACTTACAGTTAAAATATCCATTTGTCTGCCAGCATCATTTACGTAGTACTCGTTATCAACCTTGTAACCAATATTTCTTAATAAATTAGACACAGTGGCGCCATAAGCTGCGCCCCTTCCATGACCTACATGAAGTGGTCCAGTTGGATTGGCTGAAACATACTCTAAAAGGATACTTTGACCTTTACCAATTTCTGATTTACCATACATTTCACCCAGCTCAATAATCTCATTTACTATTGAAGTACTAGATTCGTCAGAAAGGAAAAAATTAATAAAACCAGGGCCAGCTATTTCAGTTTTTTTAATAAATTTTGCTTCCCCTAATTGATTAACAATAATTTTTGCTAATTCAAGGGGGCTGGTTTTGGCCTGTTTTGCAAGCAACAGTGCCACATTAGTTGCAAAATCACCATGACTTTTGTCTTTTGTATGATCTAGCCTTACTTTCAAAGGCATCTCACTAATTAAACCTTTATTAATAAGATCCTGGATACATTTATTCAGTAAGTCTTGTAATTGCTCTTTCATATAATCTTGCGAATGATTTCTATTTTTTTAGAAAAGTATTTAATTAGTATCAACCTATTCTCAAATTATACTTTCAGCGTCTACTTTAAAACATCTACTTTAACGCTAGTGAGCTTCTTGCCAGTTTGACCCAATACCAATATCAACCTCTAGTGGGATGCGGAGTTTTAAAGCATTTGACATCATTAATTTTAGACTATTTGCATACTCATCAGCCTTTTCAGCATCAAGCTCAAATACTAACTCATCATGTACTTGCATAAACATCTTGATCTCATGATCTTCCATATCAATCCAATCTTGAATATCAATCATTGCTTTTTTGATAATATCGGCAGAAGAGCCTTGCATAGGAGCATTAATAGCAGTTCTCAATGCATGCTGCTGCTGCATTTTATTTTTCGAGTTAATTTGAGGCAAATAAAGCCTTCTACCTAAAACTGTCTCTACATACCCCTGAGATTTCGCCTTCTCTTTTGTCTCATTCATAAATTGAAGAACACCAGGATAATTATCAAAGTAGCCATCTATATATTGTTTGGCTTCAGTCCTTGAAACATCAATTTGCTTAGCTAAACCAAATGCGCTCATTCCATAAATTAAACCAAAATTAATGGCTTTAGCCTTTCGACGCTGATCTTTAGTTACCTTAGAAATCTCTATATCAAAAACCTGAGAAGCTGTTGAACGGTGAACATCTTCATTATTATTAAATGCTTTAATTAAGTTTTTATCCTCTGAGATATGAGCCATAATTCTCAATTCAATTTGAGAGTAATCGGCTGCAAGTATGACACTTCCCTCACTGGCGATAAAGGCAGACCTAATTTGAGCGCCCTGTTCGGTTCTTATTGGGATATTTTGAAAATTAGGCTTTGATGATGAAAGTCTTCCAGTTGCAGTTACAGCCTGATGGTAGGAAGTGTGCAAACGGCCAGTTCTTCTATTAATTTGTTTAGGCAGTGCCTCTAGGTAGGTAGAATTTAACTTTGTCAGAGTTCTATAGGAAACAATTAAATCAACCAAGGGATGATCCAGTAACTTTAATGCCTCTTCATTTGTAGACGGTTGGCCTTTGGCTGTCTTCTTTTTTGGTTCAAGTCCAAAACCCTCCTCACTAAACAAAATTTGTTGTATTTGCTTGGGTGACTCCAGATTAAACTCATTACCTGCAACCTCGAATGCCTTTGATTGAATGTTAACCATCTCAGCCTTTATCTCAACTTGCTGATTAAATAGGGATGCCTCATCTAAAAGTGCGCCGTTCCTCTCAAGTCTGAGCATGACTTTGATCAAAGGAATTTCAATACTCTTATATAAGGCAATAAGCTTAGGAAAGGCTTGAAGCCTCATCTCAAATAAATTATTAAGTTCATTTGTAATAATTACATCTTCACAAGCGTAAGGCATTGCCTCATCAATACTCACCTGATTAAAAGTTAATTGTTTTTTTCCACTTCCAGCAACATCTGCATAATGGATTGTTGTGTGGCCTAAATAATGCAGGGCTAAGTCATCCATATTGTGGCGACTTGCTACTGAATCTAAGCAATAAGATTTAAGCATTGTGTCGTCAATGATTCCATTTAGTTCAATGTCCACATTTGCTAAAACATGAGCATCATACTTTAAGTTTTGGCCTATTTTGCCTATCACTTCACTTTCTAAAATTGACTTTAGGGAATCCAACACCATATATCTTGAAAGCTGAGCCGGAGCGTCTAAATAATCATGAGCTACAGGGAGGTAATAACTACTCTTTTCAATAAGGAAAACGAATCCAACAATTTCAGCCTCCATATAATCAAGACTGTTTGTCTCAAGATCGAATACAAAAGATTTACTAGAAGATAACTTTGATAATAACAAAGTAAATTCATCTTCAGTAAGTACCAATGATTTTGTATAGTCATCTATCGATATTTTGGCATCTATGTTGGGAGACTCTGTTATCTCTGTTTCTTGTGAATCAATTTGAGCAGACTCATTCTTTTCATCTAGCTGCTTTAACCACATAGAGAACCCAAACTCTTTGTACAGTGCAATCAATTCTTCAGTATTTTCTCCAGGCTCATCTTCTAGAATATCAATAGGCAGTTGAACATCAAACTTAAGCTTCACTAATTGATACGAAAGGTCCAATAAATCAAAAGATTCCCTCAGCTTTTCTCCAACCTTGCCCCCAATTTTCTCAGCATTCGCTTTGACGCCTTCAATATTCGAGTATTGCTCAAGCCACTTTGCTGCGGTCTTAGGTCCTACACTTGGCACCCCTGGAATATTGTCAGAAGAATCGCCTGTTAGAGCCAACAAATCTAATATTTGATTAGGCCTTACTCCCATCTTTTCTTCAACATCAGCTTCGCTATATAGCCTACCTTTCATATCTAGTTGTTTAATATTTCCACCAACAAGTTGGAAAAGGTCTTTATCGCCACTTGCAATAATTGTTTCAATATCATTTTGAGCAGCAAATCTTGAGAGAGTAGCAATGACATCATCTGCTTCAACACCCTCTTCACACAAAAAATGAAACCCCATTGCACGAATAATTTTATACAAGGGTTCGATCTGAACGATTAAGTCGTCATGTGCAGGACTCCTATTTGCCTTGTAGTCAGGAAACATTTGATGACGAAAGTTGGATCCTTTTGCATCAAAAACCATTATAAGTTTAGCGCCTTGATACTTTCTTTGTAAGTGCTTAATGGCATTCACGACGCCAAACATTGCGCCCGTAGGAAAACCACTATCATTGGTTAGATTCTGAGATATAGTTGAAAAGTATGAGCGAAATAAAAACGCTGAGCCGTCAACTAAAATGAGTGGTTGAGTCATGTCTAAATTTTACATCTAAACTAGGTTTTTTGTTCTTGAAAACTCAGTTATCAATTTGCTATTTCAAACTCTATATATTAAGTCTGTATATCAATTGTTATATAAAATATACAGATGCCTGATGCTCTCATTACACTTAACAATATAAGCCTAAGCCATAATGGTAAAAACGTCCTTGATGATGTTAGCTTTAAACTCCATAAAGGTGAATTTGTAACATTGATAGGCCCTAATGGAGCTGGAAAAAGCTCTTTAATTAAAATCCTATTGGGCGTCATAAAGCAGGACTCTGGTGACATTACTTATACGGATAATGTTAGGCTAGGCTATACACCACAAACTTTTTCAGCTAATCCTTTTATACCAATCTCTGTAAAAGATTTTTTGACCTTAAATCAAAAAATTGATTCTGAGTTTATGTTCAAGACTTTTGAACTAACTGGAATAAAGGACCTGCTCCAATCGCCTTTAAAAAACTTATCGGGTGGTGAGTTGCAAAAAGTATTGTTAACGAGAGCACTTCTCAACAAGCCAAATGTTTTAATACTCGATGAGCCAGCTCAAAATCTAGATGTTGATGGACAAATGCAGCTTTACAAGTTAATTCAGGATATACATCAACAGCAAAACTGTGCCGTTCTTATGGTATCTCATGATCTTCATAGAGTTATGAAAGAATCGACACAAGTTTTGTGTTTGTATCATCACATTTGCTGTGAAGGCCTTCCAGAGTCAATTTTGAAAGACGAAAAATTTAATGACTTATTTGCTGATCAAATTAATGATTTGATGGCGACTTATGAGCATCATCACAACCATCATCACGAACATTAGATAGCCTTAAAAGCGCTGTAAATGATATAATCTTCCCTTTTTTTTAAGTTAAGAGTTATGAAAAATATTATTGAAGCCGCTTTTGAAGATCGCAACCATCTCACGCCAGAATCAGCTAGTTCTGAAATCAAGGAGGCTGTCAATGAGGCAATACATTTGCTTGACTCGGGAAAGGCAAGAGTTGCAGAGCAAAAAGGTATTGGTGATTGGGTAGTCAACGAGTGGCTTAAAAAAGCTGTACTTCTCTCATTTAGACTTGCAGACAACGTACCCATGCCTTCTGGATTTACCCAGTACTTTGACAAAGTGCCATCTAAATATGCTGAGACTACTTTAAAAGAGTTTCAAGCTTCAGGCGTCAGGGTCGTGCCTCCAGCAACTGCGAGAAAAGGCTCTTATATCGCTGCAAATACGGTCTTAATGCCGTCTTATGTCAATATTGGTGCCTATGTAGACTCAGGGACAATGGTTGATACATGGGCCACAGTAGGATCTTGCGCCCAAATTGGCAAAAACGTTCACCTCTCTGGTGGCGTTGGTATCGGCGGAGTTTTAGAGCCTTTACAAGCTAGCCCAACAATTATTGAAGATAATTGCTTTATTGGTGCAAGGTCAGAGGTTGTTGAAGGCGTAATTGTTGAGGAAGGTGCTGTTATCTCAATGGGTGTGTATATTGGGCAATCTACAAAAATTTTCAACAGGATGACTGGAGAGGTTAGTTATGGTCGAATCCCAGCAGGTTCAGTGGTTGTTTCAGGCAACCTTCCTTCTTCAGATGGAAGCTACTCTCTCTACTGTGCGGTTATTGTTAAGCAAGTAGATGCCAAAACAAGGTCAAAGGTTGGCATCAACGAACTACTTCGAGGGATTTAGCAAGCCTTCAATAAAAAACCCGCTTTTAAGCGGGTTTTTTAATTGAGTCAATATGTATTACTTAGTAAAGATTTTGTAAAGCAAGCCAGCTGCAATTAAACCAACTAAATTCGCAGAACCTAGTGCAGTAATAATTTCAGTAAGTCTAGCAATAACATCACCAGGTAAGAATGCAGCTTGATTTCCAAAGATTATCTGAACAACAACTGCTAGTGCGATAATTCCTACACCAGCCTCTGTTAATTTTTTTACCCATCCTATTACATTATCTAACATATCTCTCTCCATTAGTTTTAAAGGTAACCAGATTTAAAGCTGATTGTCACACATTTAATAGTATCAAAATCAACGTGTCAAGTTTTCTAAAGACAAAACTGAAGAAAAATTGACTAAATTCAATGGTGCACCTTTAATATATATAAAAATTCAAAAAAAACCCGCCTTTCAGCGGGTTTTTATTGAGCTAATATGTATTACTTAGAAAAGATAGTATACAACAATCCTGCTGTAACTAGGCCAACTAAGCCAGCACCACCTAGTGCGCCAATCATATCAGTTAGTCTAGCAACTACATCGCCAGGTAGGAATGCAGCACTTGAACCAAAGATTACTTGTACAACAACTGCAAGTGCTACAAGACCAACACCTGCTTCAGTTAATTTTTTTATCCAACCAGTTACGTTACTTAACATATTTTCTCTCCATTAGTTATAAAGATAACCAGCATCTTTGCCGATTGGTGCACTTTTTATAGTAATGAAATCTGAGTGTCAAGTTTTATTGATGAAAAAAAACCAATAAATAAGCAAAAATGACTAAAAATTGACTAAAAGTTGCAAAAAAACAACAAAATTTGACTTTAGAATGCTACTGAAAAGAAAATGCCTGCAAACGCAGTCATACCAATGTAATTGTTGCTTAGAAAGGCCTTAAAATACTGCTCATTTTGACGTTTTCTCATTAAAAATTGATGATAAATCATAAAAATAACAATAATTATTAAAGAAAAGTAATAAATTTGGTCCAATTTGAATATATTACCCATCACAATAAAAATTGAAATTAGCAAGATTTGTAACAAAGTGATAATGATTTGATCGTACTTTTGAAACACAATAGCGGTTGACTTCACTCCAATTTTGATATCTTCATCACGATCTGCCATTGCATATAGCGTGTCATAGATCAATGTCCATACAAGCGTTGCAAGAAATACAATTCCTGAGGTTAAGGGCAATGAACCCGTTTGTGCACTGAATGCCATTGGTACGCTCATACCAAATGCGGCGCCCAAAACCAACTGTGGAAAATTAGTCCATCGCTTTGTAAAGGGATATAGCGATGCAAGTAATAGCGCTATAAATGAAAGCTGAATTGTCAGTTGGTTTGTCTGCAAAACTAAAGCTAACGCAATGAATAGCAACATAACAAATAACACAAGTGCCGACTTTGGAGAAATTTCTCCTGAGGTAAGAGGCCTATCTTTTGTTCTTTTAATATGTTTGTCGATGTTTCGATCTGCGAAATCATTAATAACGCACCCAGCCGTCCTCATCACAATAACGCCTAATGTAAATATGATCAATAAATCAAAATCAGGCCATCCACCTGCACTCAAAAAAAGGGCCCAATAGGTTGGCCATAGAAGCAGCAATGTCCCTATTGGTTTATCTAACCTCATTAATCGGATATAGGCATTCATAATTTATTTAAAAATTCTTCTAGATCATCAGGCAATGGTGCGGTAACTTTTTGAATTTCTTTAGTCATTGGATTTGTAAAAGTGATAGTCTTTGCATGCAAAAATAATCGGTTTAAACCTTTCTTTTTCATAAACTGATCAAAATGATTGTCGCCATATTTATTATCTTGGGCGACAGGATGCTTAGCATACTGAGCATGTACACGAATTTGATGCGTTCTCCCTGTTTCAATTAACACATCGACTAATGATGCACCATAGTCTCCCAGTTGAAAATTTTTGATTGGATGGAAGTGGCTTAATGATTCTTTGCCTTTTGAGTCAATAACGCTATATCTAGAGTTTTGATAAATGGGCGCATCTACGGTATGCTTTTTCTTGCCCCAGGTATCTTTGACAAGTGCTGTATATCTTTTTTCTAGTTCGTGATTTACCAACTGTTCATGCAATGATTTAAGGACTGATCTTTTTTTTGCAAGAATCAAGCATCCTGAGGTAGCCCTATCTAGTCGATGAACTAACTCAATTGGCTCTTTATATTGAGACTTAAGTGCCTCAATTATTCCGATACTGACTCCACTCCCACCATGAACAGCCATTCCATGACTCTTATTGAGAACCAAAAGCCCCTTGTCCTCATATAGAATTGAAGTATGAAGTAACTCTATTAAGCTTTCAGATGGCCTTATATCTTTAACTGAAGAAGTTCTTATTGGTGGAATTCGTATAACGTCTTCCGAATTAAGCTTATAGTCAGCTTTTTTTCTGCCTTTATTAACCCTTACCTCACCTTTGCGGATAATTCGATAAATTCGAGATTTTGGCACGCCCTTAAGTTGTTTAATTAAGTAGTTATCAAGTCTCTGTCCAACAGAGAAATCATCAACAGTTATAAATCTTGGTAATTCATGATTAATCATTGCTTTAGGAGAAGAAAAGCTTGTTGAAATTTTGAGTAGTTACGTTTGCAATCTCTGAAATACTTGTATTACGAATCTCAGCAAGTTTTTCTGCTACATAGTAAGTATAAGCTGGACTATTAGGCCTTCCTCTTTTGGGGACTGGTGTTAAATATGGAGAATCTGTCTCGACTAAAATACGCTCAGCCGGAATTTGTTTTGCGACCTCTCTTAAAGATTCAGCACTCTTAAAGGTTAAAATTCCAGAAAATGAGATATAGAAACCAAGGTCTAAAGCAGCTTCAGCAGTATGCAAGTCCTCTGCAAAACAGTGCATCACTCCTTTTCGAGCCTTTTCTCTAGCAAGTATTTCAATAGTATCTTCTTTAGAATCCCTCATATGGATAATCATGGGCTTACCAGAAACATTAGAAGCTTCAATGTGTCTTTTAAAGCGATCTCTTTGCCAATCTGCCTCATCTTTTCTAACATGAAAATAATCTAAGCCAGTCTCACCAATGGCAATTACCTTTTCCTTATGCGCATATTCCAGCAACTCCTCTACAGATGGATCTTTACAATTTGTTTCTGTTGGATGAACTCCAGCTGATGCGTATATATTTGGGTAAGCAAGCGATAAGTTATGAACTTGGTCAAAATGTTCCAAATCAATACAGACACACAAGAATTTAGTAACTGATAATTCACTTGCATGCCTTAGCATCGACTCCAAACTTCCACCAAAAGCCTCTAAATCAACACGGTCTATGTGGCAATGGGAATCGACTATTTGCATAATAAAAAAATTATATCTTAATTTCTAAAAGTGATCGGTTATCTGAAACAAATGGAACTTTCAAAATATGGACTGTAGATTTCATATTTTCAATATTTTCTTGAGCAATATTATCACCCTTCATTAACAAATAACGTCCATCATTAGATATCAAATGCTTAGTTTTATTAACTGTATCAATCGCAGATGCAAAAGCTCTTGAAGTTATTTGAGAAAATGATTCAGGGTAATTAAAAGATTCAACTCTATCATTAATAACAGTCAAATTTTCAAGACCTAGCTCGGTCTTAACTGTTTGCATGAATCGACATTTCTTTCCAACACTATCTATTACAAAAACATTAGTTTTGGGCTTCATAATTGCAATAATAATGCCTGGTAAGCCAGCTCCAGAGCCAACATCTAGTAATAATCCTGATTGAATAAAATCTAAAATAGAGAAGCTATCTAAAAAGTGTTTTTTAATAGATTCAAGGGGCTCACGAATGGCACTTAAGTTATAAACCTTATTCCATTTATTAATAAGCGCGTGATAATCTAAAAGTTTTCTGACTTGCTCATCTGAGAGTGAAACATCCATTGTCTTTGCGCCCTCACAAAGCAATTTTTTGACTTCACTCACGACAATGTTTTATAAGTTTTTAGAAAAACCAATAAAATCGAAATTGAAGCAGGTGTTACTCCCTGAATTCTGCTAGCTTGTCCAATGGTTTCAGGTTTAAACTCATTTAGCTTTTGCCTAACTTCATTAGACAGTGCTTTAATCTCTGTATAGTCTATATCTGAAGAAAGTTTCGTATTTTCATTTTTTCGATATTTTTCAATCTCATCTAGTTGTCGCTTGATGTAGCCTTCATATTTAATTTGGTTTTCAACTTGCTCAATGATTAACCTGTCTTCTAAAAAGGGCTGAGCACTTTCAATCTTGCTAAGAAGCTTATAATCTATGTTTGGTCTTTTCAGCAATGCTTCCAAACTGTACTCATGGCTAAGTTTTATTCCAAGAACATCCTCAGCTTGAGAATCATTTGACTGAATCCAAAAAGATTTGAGCCGCTTTTTTTCAAGAGCTACTTGCTCATATTTTCCATTAAATGATTGCCAGCGATTATCATCAATAAGTCCTAATTCTCTTGCTTGAGGGGTTAGCCTCTCATCAGCATTATCCTCTCTAAGTAGTAATCGATATTCAGCTCTAGAAGTAAACATTCGGTAGGGTTCAGTTGCACCCTTAGTGGTTAAATCATCGACCATAACACCAATATAAGATTCATCTCGTTTAGGTGTCCAGGCATTTTTTTCTTGTATTTGCAGAGCAGCATTAACTCCTGCAAGTAATCCTTGTGCAGCTGCCTCTTCATAACCCGTCGTTCCATTAATTTGCCCTGCAAAAAATAGACCTGATATTTTCTTAACCTCAAGTGTTTGTTTTAAGCCACGAGGATCAAAAAAATCATATTCGATTGCATATCCAGGTCGAATAATCTTCGCATTCTCAAATCCCTTAATAGAGTTTACAAATTCTTCTTGAACATCATAAGCTAATGATGTAGAAATGCCATTTGGATAAACCTCATGAGTGGTTAGACCTTCAGGCTCAACAAAAATTTGATGAGATTCTCTTTCGGCAAATCTGACCACTTTGTCCTCTATTGATGGACAGTATCTTGGACCAACTCCTTCAATTTTTCCACTGAATAGTGGAGAGTCTTTCAATCCATTAGTGATATGTTCATGAGTTTTAGCATTAGTGTGAGTTATAAAACAAGGTATTTGTTTTGGATGATCTGATGATTTGCCTATAAATGAAAAACTAGGTAACGGAGTATCCCCCTCTTGTTTTTGAAGAAGATTATAGTTAATAGTTCTTCCATCTAGGCGCGGCGGTGTTCCTGTCTTGAGTCTACCTACTCCCAAATCATAAGAACGCAATCTTTCTGACAAAGTGTTAGCTGGGGCATCACCCGCTCTACCGCCCTGGTAATTTTGTTGCCCAATATGAATGACTCCGCCCAAAAAAGTACCAGAAGTAAGAATGATCTTATCAGCAAAAAAATCAAGCCCCATCTGAGTAATTACGCCCTTTACTCGGTTATTTTCTATAATTAAATCATCAACTGGTTGCTGAAATAATGTTAAGTTATCTTGATTTTCGAGCTTTTTCCTAATAACTGCCTTGTATAAGATTCTATCTGCTTGAGCTCTTGTAGCTCTGACGGCAGGTCCTTTTGATGCATTCAAAGTTCTAAACTGAATGCCTGCTAAATCAATCGCTTGTGCCATAGACCCACCCATTGCATCAATCTCTTTTACCAGGTGTCCTTTACCAATTCCTCCAATGGCTGGATTGCAACTCATCTGACCAAGTGTCTCTATATTATGTGTAATTAATAATGTATCTACACCCATCCTGGCTGAAGCCAGTGCCGCCTCAGTTCCAGCATGACCGCCGCCGACAACAATCACAGGATAATATTTACTTTGGTTCATCTTTTTTTGCCTATCGATAAAAAAGGCCCGATTAATCGGGCCTTTTATTATACGCTGTAAGACTTTAACTTGATAAATTAAGTCATGGCTTACTTTATTGAGATGAGATTAATACTTATAGCCCGCCTCGAAAAGAGTATCTTGTGATGAAGGCTGTGAACCTGCAACATAGTCTCCAGTTGATGCTTCTGAATTCGCTTGACATCTCGCCATTAAGGCTTTTTTACCTGCTTCAATATTATTTCCATTCCATGCTTGTAAGCATGACTGCTGAAGCGCCCTACCATAAGAAAATGTTAGACTAGTAGAACTTTTATGCTCAATACTATTCATCGTATTTAGATAAACAGAAGCGTCTTCTTCAGTTAGACCGCCGGATAAGAACATAATTCCAGGAACTGAGGCAGGAACACAGCGATTCATTGTTCTTACTGTCATTTTGGCAACCTCTTCTGAGCTAGCTTTATTTTTGTTATCAGCTCCTGAAACAGTCATGGATGGCTTCAATAATGTTCCCTCTAAGAAAACGTTATTTTCAGAACAAGCTTTATAGACTTCCACCAAAACTTTTTCTTGAACTTCTGCTGTTTTTTCAATTGTATGATCACCGTCCATTAAGATTTCTGGCTCAATAATTGGCACAAGTCCAGATTCTTGGCAAATTTTTGCATATCTTGCAAGACCCCAAGCATTTTCACGAATTGCTAAATCGGTAGGACAGCCATCAGCTGTAATTTGAAGAACGGCACGCCATTTTGCAAAACGTGCTCCTTGCTTATAATACTCAGCAGTTCTCTCTGCTAGACCCTCCAGTCCTTTACACCATGTTTCAACCTCATGTGCTCCTGCAAGTGGACTTAAACCTTTATCAACTTTGATACCAGGAATAATTCCTAACTTGTTGATCTTTGAAACCATGGCCTCACCATCTGCATGATTTTGATACAGCGTCTCTTCAAAAAGAATTACGCCACTGATAAATTGACCAAGACCCTCGGAGGTGAAAAGCATACCTCTATATGCCTGGCGATTTTCTTCAGTATTTTCTACATTAATTCCGGCAAGTCTCTTGCCTATAGTTGGAGTAGATTCGTCTACTGCAAGCAATCCTTTGCCTTTAGCAGCAAGTTGATTAGCAATTTGTCTTAACTCTTCTTGATTATTTATCATAATATTTACCCTTTTATTTTCTTTTAATAATTTCCATCACCAACACGCAAAATCTTCATCAGGTTTGTACCACCTGATTTATCTTTGTGCATCCCCTTCGTTACAATAACAACATCTCCACTAGTCACTACAGCTTTAGCTTCAAGATTTTCAATAACATGACTATTCACATCGTTCCAGTCATCTGCACTGGTTTTATCAATATAGCAAGGATAGACTCCTCTATAAATGGTCACTTTTTTTAATGTTTTGTAATTATCTGACATCGCAAAAATTGCAATATTTGAACTAATTCTAGACATCCAGAGTGCTGTTTTGCCAGTCTGAGTTAGAGTAGCTACAACTCTTGCTCCCAAGTGATTGGCTGCATACATGGAGCTCATCGCGATCGTTTCATCGATGCCTTCAAAATGCTCATGGAGTCTGTGATGAGAAACTTTTGCCGTTGGACTCTTTTCTGCTTCTAAACATACATCACTCATCGTTTTAACAGCATTTACTGGGTGTTCCCCAACTGCTGTCTCAGCAGAGAGCATGACAGCATCAGTCCCATCTAAAACAGCGTTTGCAACATCAAAAACTTCAGCTCTTGTGGGAATAGGACTATTAATCATTGATTCAAGCATCTGGGTTGCAGTAATCACAAACCTATCATTTGCTCTCGCTAACAAGATTAAACGCTTTTGCTGAGCTGGTAATTGTGGATCGCCAATCTCAACTCCTAAATCACCGCGTGCAACCATAATGCCTGCAGATTCTTGAATGATTTCAGTAATTACATCCTCTTTAAGAGACTCAGCTCTTTCAATTTTTGCAATGACGCTCGCATTTGAGCCTGCCTCTAATAGAAGTCTCTTTGTTTCACGAACATCATCCGCATTGATAGGAAAAGAGATTGCAACATAATCAGCATCAGCTTTGGCTGCAGTAATGATGTCTCGCTTATCTTTTTCAGTCAGTGCGCTTGCACTTAAGCCGCCGCCTCGTAGATTAATTCCTTTGTTATTCGAAAGAATTCCACCTTGCGTAACCTCGGTTTGAATTTTTTGTCCCTTAATTTGTTTGACTTTTAGAATTATCTTTCCATCGTCTAGCAACAACGTGTTGCCAACATCTAAATCATTCGGGAGTTCCTTATAGGCAATTCCAACAGAATCTTGACTTCCTTCAGAATCGTCAAGTTCAGCATCAAGTGCAAAATAATCGCCTTTTTTGAGCTCTATCCTTTCATCTTTGAATCCTGAAATCCTAATCTTTGGGCCCTGTAAGTCCATCAAGATTCCAATAAAGACATCATTCTCTTTTTCGTATTTTCTGATTTGAGCAATTCGCTCAAGGTGTTCTTTTTCATTGTTATGTGAAAAATTAATTCTCACAACATTCACACCTGCATCCAAAATACCTTTTAAAATTTCTGGATTATCAGTTGATGGACCGAGTGTTGCTAAGATTTTAGTACGTCTATTAATCATAAATCTTGCACTCTA
>CABXNH010000022.1 GCA_902513495.1 uncultured Gammaproteobacteria bacterium | reverse complement strand
TGGTGAGTCCTTTACCGTTTAAATAGCTCTATTGGGTCACTAGGACATTGACTTTATGCAAAATTATTTTGAGTTATTTGACCTCGAGACCTCTTTCTTTATCAGTGATTCCATTTTAAAAGACTCATATCGACGAGAGATTGCTCGGTTTCATCCTGATAAATTTGCCTCAAAAACAGACTCTGAAAAACTCCAAGCACTTCAAAATACCTCTCTTTTAAATACAGCCTTTGAATCTATTAAGTCACCACTAAACAGGGCAAGCTACCTACTGAAGCTTGAAGGCGTTGACCCTTTTGATGAAAAAGATACCGCTATGGAGCATGACTTTCTGATATCTCAGATTGAGCTAAGGGAAGAGCTTGAGTTGATTGAATCAAAGAAAGAGACAGATCAATTAGAAGACTTTATAGATCGCATAGAGTCTCATGTCCAATCCAAGATAGAGGTAATCTCTAATGCTTTTAAAGACTGCAATGACGTTTTGGAAATTAAAAAAGATGTCAGAGAACTCAAGTTCTACGAACAGCTAGCAAAAGAGTCTAGCAAGATTATGAATGAATGGTTATAAGGGCTCAATAGATGGCACTATTACAAATTTCTGAGCCGGGACAATCAACCGCTCCACATCGCCATAACTTGGCATGCGGCATTGATTTAGGAACCACGAATTCATTGGTAGCTAGCGTTATGAGTGGCGAAACAAAACTGCTGCCTGATCACAATGGAGATTCAATACTACCATCTATTGTCCATTGCGGTGAGGATGGATTGAGTGTTGGGAGTAAAGCTCTCACGTTTACAACGAGTGATCCAGTCAACACCATTTCTTCGATTAAGCGCTTTATGGGTATTAGCTTTAATGAGGCGCAAGCCATTAATAATCTCCCTTACGATTTAGTCGACCAAGAAGGCAGGGTTTTATTCAAAACAGCTATGGGTGAACTCTCACCGGTTGAGCTCTCAGCGAGAATACTCTCAAGTCTCAAGAAGAGAGCCGTGGACGCGCTTGGAGATGAACTTAAAGGTGCGGTCATTACCGTTCCTGCCTACTTTAATGACGCGCAAAGACAATCCACAAAGGATGCTGCAAAGCTTGCTGATATAAACGTTTTAAGGCTTCTTAACGAGCCAACAGCGGCTGCGATTGCTTACGGTTTAGAGTCTAAAGAAGAGGGAATTCATGCGGTCTATGATTTAGGCGGAGGCACCTTTGATATTTCAATCTTAAGCTTCAATAGAGGTGTTTTTGAAGTTTTATCTACGGGCGGTGATTCGAGCTTGGGTGGTGACGATTTCGATAACCTCATTTTTGAAGATTGTGTTAAATCCTTAGGGCTTGAAGATTTAACCGCATCACAAATTCAAACCATCAGGCAACATTCAAAATCTGCAAAAGAGAGTCTCTCTGGAAGTGAAAGTGCTGAATTTACAATGGGTAAACAGAACTATACGATAACTCAATCTCAATTTGAAGCTTTGTCCGAAAAGCTTGTTAAAAGGACACTTCAGATTACAAAACGAGCGCTCAAAGATGCCGAGATTGATATAACTGACGTTAAGGAAGTCATTATGGTCGGCGGCTCAACGCGCATGAATATGATCAGAGAGCGAGTTGGTGAAGTTTTTGGAAAGCCAGTACTCTGCTCGATTAATCCAGACGAAGTAGTTGCAAAGGGCGCTGCAATTCAGGCCAATATTTTGGCTGGCAACAAAAGTAAAGATGATGTCTTATTGCTCGATGTGCTGCCGCTTTCTTTAGGGCTTGAGACAATGGGTGGCCTTGTCGAGAAAGTCATTCATAGGAACACAACAATTCCAATCATAAGAGCTCAAGAATTCACAACCTATAAAGATGGACAGACAGGTATGGGTATACATGTATATCAGGGTGAAAGAGAGCTCACAAAAGATTGCCGCTCTCTGGGGCGCTTTGAACTTAAAGGAATTCCCCCTATGGTCGCTGGACGTGCAAGAATTTTGGTTGAGTTTCAGGTGGATGCAGACGGCTTATTGTCAGTCTCCGCCAAAGAGGAGACGTCAGGGGTTAAGTCTGAGATTGAAATCAAGCCATCATTTGGTCTGAGTGATAAGGATATGGAGAAAATGCTCAAAGACTCTGTCGTCTTTGCTCAGGAAGATATTTTATTAAGACAGCTCCAAGAGCAAAGAGTGGATGCGACAAGGACGATTGAGGCTATAGATGCCGCACTTGAGGCTGATAAATCTTTACTCGATGAGCAGATGTTGGCCACTATTATGCACGCAAGACAAAGCCTGTCTTTACTTGTTGAATCTGAAGATGCAGCGCTCATCAAAGAGGCCACTTTGAAGCTTGAAAATGTCAGTGCTAAGTTCGTTGAAATGAGAATGAACAAATCAATCATGAGTGCAATGAAAGGTCATCGTATTGATGAATTTAACGATTAACTATAGAATATTATTATGCCACAAATCATTATCCTTCCTAACGACGACTATTGCCCTGAAGGCACTGTCATTGAAGTAGATTCTGGAACCAGTGTTTGTAGGGCACTTCTTGATAACGGTATCGAAATTGAGCATGCCTGCGAAATGTCGAACGCCTGTACAACCTGCCACGTCTATGTTCGTGAGGGCTTTGATACGATCGAAGAGTCAGACGAGATTGAGGATGACCTTTTAGATAAAGCGTGGGGATTGGATCCAGATTCTAGGCTTTCTTGTCAGGCGATTGTTGCAGAAGAGGACATCGTGATTGAGATACCCAAATACACCATTAACCAGGTCTCAGAGAACCACTAAAGTTCTATTTACTCGATTGTAATTTTTGGAAAGGCGCCGACTGATTCATTCTTAAGGGATAGTGCTCCGGCGACCTTTCTTGCAATTTCTTGGTACATGCCTGTTACCTGGCTGTCAGGGTCTTTAACGACACTAGGGGTGCCTTCATCAACGTCCGTTCTAATGTCCAACTGAAGCGGCAATGCGCCAAGGAAGTTCGTCTTTGAGCTATTTGCCATATGTTTGCCTCCGCCATGACCAAAGATCTCTTCAGCGTGATTACATTTTGAGCAGATATGAATCGACATATTCTCAACGATACCAAGTATTGGAATATTAACCTTCTCGAACATAGCAAGACCTTTTTGAGCATCAATGAGTGCTATATCTTGTGGTGTGGTTACAATGACTGCGCCGCTGACTGGAATTTTTTGAGAAAGGGTTAGCTGGGTGTCACCCGTCCCTGGCGGCATGTCGATAATCATATAGTCAACGTCTTCCCACTCAGTGTTCTTTAAAAGTTGCTCTAATGCCTGGGTTACCATGGGACCGCGCCATACCATAGGTGAGGCCTCATCAACCAAAAATCCAATCGACATAGATTGTATACCATGGGCCATAACAGGCTTCATATTGCCACCTTCAGCCTCTTGGGGCCTAAGATCTTTAGCACCTAACATGCGCGGCTGAGAGGGTCCGTAAATGTCCGCATCGAGTATCGCGACATTAGCGCCTTCAGACTTTAGAGCTAGTGCAAGGTTGACTGCTGTCGTTGATTTGCCAACGCCGCCTTTACCTGAGGCGACAGCAATAATATTCTTGACACCCGGTAGGGCATCAACACCTTGCGTTTCATAAGTTGGAATTTTAGAGTTAATCGAAATATTTGAATAGTTGACACCTTCTTTAGAAAGGGCCTGTTCTACAACCCCCTTAAGGTCTTCGTGAAAGTTTGCAGCAGGGTACTTAAGAAGCAGTTCAACATTAACAATCTCGTCGTCAATCGAGATATTCTTCACATTATCAGATGAGACAAGGTCTTTTCCAGTGTTTTCATCGATGATACTGCTAAGAATAGTTTGAATTTTATCTTCGGTTATAGTTGACAATTTGTTGACCTCGGTCGGTAAAATAGCGATATTTTATCGTACAACTATCCCACAAATCCTTAATTATATTGGGATTATTGATGATTAATTATGAGCAAACGTAGAATACTAGTTACTTCAGCACTTCCCTATGCCAATGGTGATCTTCATTTAGGCTATATGTTGGAAGTCATTCAGACAGATATCTGGGTTCGTTTTCAAAAGATGCAGGGTAATGAGTGTTATTACGTTTGCGCTGATGATGCTCATGGGACCCCAATTATGCTCAAAGCAGATGAAATGGGAATTACTCCTGAAGAGCTCATCGCTGGGGTTAGCGAGCGTCATCAGGCTGATTTAGACGACTTTCATATAGATTTTAGTCAATATCATTCTACACATTCTGATGAGAATCGTTATTTTTCAGAATTAATATACAATCGTCTTAATAAGTCTGGCTATATCAAGAGGAGGGTAATTTCGCAATCTTTTGACCCTGAAAAAGAAATGTTCTTGCCAGATCGCTATATTAAAGGTGAGTGTCCTAAGTGTGGTGCAGAGGATCAGTATGGAGATAACTGTGAGGTATGTGGTGCAACCTATTCAACCACTGAAATAATAAATCCTAGATCTGTAATATCTGGAGCAAAGCCTATTGAAAAAGATTCTGAGCACTACTTCTTTGATTTGCCACAATTTGAAGAGGAACTGAAAAATTGGACCAAGGCAGGACACCTCCAGGAACAGGTAAGCAACAAATTGGCAGAATGGTTTGAGCAGGGCCTCGAGCAGTGGGATATTTCAAGAGATAAGCCTTATTTTGGCTTTAAGATACCGGGAACAGAGGACAAGTACTTTTATGTATGGTTAGACGCTCCAATAGGCTACATGGCAAGCTTTAAAAAGCTCTGTGATAACTCTGACCTTGAGTTTGATGACTTCTTTACAAAAGGTTCTGATGCCGAGCTTTATCACTTCATTGGAAAGGACATTGTCTATTTTCATGCGCTGTTTTGGCCGGCCACACTTATCGGCTCCAACTTTAGAACGCCAAATGCTGTCTTTGCGCACGGATTTTTGTCGGTTAACGGACAAAAGATGAGTAAGTCGCGCGGTACCTTTATTCTTGCAAGAACTTACCTTGAGGCGCTCAATCCTGAGTATCTTCGTTATTACTATGCCTACAAGCTTTCATCCAAGATTGATGACATTGATCTCAATCTTGAAGACTTTAAACAGCGCGTTAACTCTGATCTTGTTGGTAAGGTAGTCAATATTGCCTCTAGGAGTGCTTCATTTGTTGTGAAAAAGTTTGATAAAGAGCTCTCTAGTCATTGCATTGAACAAGATCTTTACGATGAGTTTGTTTCTGCAAGCACTGAGATAGCAGGGCACTACGAAGATAGAAACTTTGGCCAGGCGATGCGCTCCATTATGAAGCTTGCGGATAAAGCTAACCAGTACATTGATGAAAAGAAGCCGTGGCAGCTCGCAAAAGAAGAGGGAAAGATGCAAGAGGTTCACGAGATTACCTCTCTAGCAATTAATTTTTTTAGAGTGCTGATGACTTATTTGAAGCCTGTTCTTCCAGAGATGGCAGAAAAATCAGAAGAATTTCTGAATATTGAGTCTTTGAACTGGAATGACATCAAGAGCCCATTACTAAGTCATCAAATCACTAAGTTTAAGCCGTTAATGACACGCATTGAGGATGAGCAAATAGAAACAATGATAGAGTCTTCAAAAAGGTAAAAAATTCAAAAGTTTTGGAGGGATGGCAGAGTGGTCGATCGCGCACGCTTGGAAAGCGTGTAAACCTCACGGTTTCATGGGTTCGAATCCCATTCCCTCCACCAAACATCTTATCTTTAATACTCTATATATCAAAGTCTCAGTAAGTATTTTTTAGATCTGTTAATTAATTTAGGGTCATAATTACAGAAAAAGGGCCGTTATCAAGTGAAAGAATTGGTGGATTACCTCCGCCATGTATAATGGTCATTCCTGTAGTTACAGCAAATGCTGTATTCATTGAAGTTGTACTATCTGAAACAACAAGTGGAGTAGTAAATGCTTGTACGCCAACTAAATATTTAACATCACCATCTGTATCTGCTTCAAGCTTTTGATTAGTGTCAACTAGCCACGCATCTACTAAACCACCAGTTACAACCGTATCTTC
The DNA here is from genome assembly GCA_902513495.1 of uncultured Gammaproteobacteria bacterium. Lineage (GTDB taxonomy): Bacteria > Pseudomonadota > Gammaproteobacteria > PS1 > Pseudothioglobaceae > Pseudothioglobus. The sequence goes on along the minus strand of CABXNH010000022.1, from coordinate 14,538 downwards.
AATTAAATAATCAGAGCCAAACTGAGTACTTCCCATGCCCATTGTTTGATTAACTGCTGTAACTGCGCTTGAATCACAATCAACGCCAGTGGCTGTAGTTGCGCAATAAACACCATCTGCATCGCCATCACTATCTTCATCAAGACTTGTGTTGTACTGTCTAGAATCACCTACAACAAAATCACTAGAAATACGAATATATCCATGAGTATATGTGCCATTATCCGGTCTAGTTATTGTTCCGCTAATTGTTGAAGAACCTCCATTTGTTACAGATACATTTGCGCCACTTGAACTTGTTAATACTGACTGACAATTTGTAAGAACCATAGCTGCAGCTGTTGTAGGCGCTGTTGGTGCTGCAGAACAAAGCATCATGTCATACACTTTGAGTTGAAAGAAATCTGGCTCTGCTTTGCATGAAGTGCCTGTTGGAAATGTTGTAACTCCATTGGTCACTGTGCAGGCAGCAGCAATTACGGTGTTATTTATGCCTATAAGCAATAGAACTAATATTAAAATATTCTTTTTCATATATAAATCCCGCGATTAAAAACCACTTGCAGTGGCGCCGAATTTCTTCTGTTTGACAATTCGGTTTTCACGTTTGACCAAGTCATACTTTTGTGTGGTCAGATTTCTTAACTGATAAGCTTTATCTGCCATTTCAAATAAGGTTGGCTCTTTACTAGTGCTACCAAAGGACCAACTATATTTTAATTGGGCTTTGTTAATATCGCTCTTTGAAGCATCATCATAATCAGTACGAACAAAACTGAAAGATAAGTTATCTGATAAATTGCCGCCCAATGAATACTTTTTACCTTCAGCATCTATAGCGCCCTCCACAGCATCCCATTTGTATTTAGTATATTCAAAGAATGCGCCAGGAAAGTATGGTAGGGCAATTTGGAGACTTGCATCATTGCCATCGAGTGCTTTAGAATCCGTTCCACTTCTGTCTGTGATAAATCCTGTTATACCGTTATACTTGTTTGCTCTTAACTTCATTGCAGAACTAATAAGCTCAACACCAACACTTGAACGCTTATGGTCATTTGGAAACTCATGATCATAAAAAATATTAGTACCGCCCATCCAGGTATTATCTGTATTTAAAATACGATATCCAAGACCTAAATTTAATGTAGTGCGTTGATCAAATCCATTTATTCCTATTTGATTAAATAGGAAAGAATTTGCATTATTCCCATCATAGGCCTTAAGGGCGCCAAGCTCAAATTCTGGCTTACCATTACTAAACTCCACATCCAGTTCGGCTTTATCAAAAATATAACCTAACCCTGAACGGCCAACCTCTTCAACGTGTGACTCTGCAGCATCAATAGTTTTGGATTCTAAACTATCAACTATTTCACTACCCGTTTGTGCAGTAGCATTGAGTGCCAGGCCAATCACCATGATGACTGCTGCACTTGACGCGACGAATTTTAGATTATTATTCATAAAATATAGTTTAATATGAATTATATCACTATGAATTATATACACATTGATTTTTTATTAATTGATACAAATCAAGTGTTTTTTTAATATTGGAATATATTTAACCTTAAGAAAAAATGGGGAAGAGCAACTTGAACTAAAGTCCAAATTTCGTTTGATGTGTGAGGGATGGTTACTTATTCCCCATTAAATAACTATCTATTTGTGAGTAGAGTTTTATTAATAATTTGATAAATCCTCTTATATAAAGGGTTATAGAGAGTTATGCGAATCCCATTCCTCCACCACATTGAATCCTTCATTTATTTAGATACTTTTATTGATTCAAATCAAGTTTAGTTTTCTACTCTGTTTATATAATTCCGATTCATCATCTTTGGAAATTTAAGCCAATCACCGATATGGCTAATGACATCATAATATGGGGCTCTTTGACGCTGAGTTAATCAACAAGTATAACTGTTCTGGTCCGAGATACACTTCGTATCCAACGGCTAATAATTTTTCTATATTTTCTCTCAAAGACTACCAGCAACAGAGTGCTTTGAGTAAGCGACGCAAAACATCAATCTCCTTGTATTGTCACATACCTTTTTGTGACACAGTTTGTTATTACTGTGGATGTAATAAAGTTGTAACGAAAGATAAAACCAAAGCAGAGCCTTATTTGGATGCATTATATAAGGAGATTGATATGCAGTCACTCTTGTTTGGTAAAGAGCAGGTAGTTAAACAGATGCATTTTGGTGGTGGAACGCCAACTTTTTTGTCGGGCGAGCAAATAATTCAACTAAGCAATAAGTTGCAACAAGCATTCAATTTTGATTTAGATGGAGAATACTCTATTGAAATTGATCCACGAGGCATAGATAAGAATCTAATAGAGTCTTTAGCTATGGCAAGATTTAACCGAATCAGTATTGGTGTTCAGGATTTTGATTTAGAGGTTCAAAAAGCCGTCAACAGAGTACAAAGCTTTAAACAAACAAAGGCAGTCATTGATATATCAAGAAAAAATGGTTTTGATTCCATAAGTATTGACTTAATTTATGGCTTACCTAGACAGTCAAAAGATACATTTATAAAAACACTTGAAAAAGTTAATGAGCTTCGTCCAGAGAGGATTTCTCTTTTTAATTACGCGCACTTACCAGTGCTATTTAAGCCGCAAAGAAGGATTGTCTTAGAGGAATTGCCGAGTCCAGCTGAAAAGCTTAAAATTTTTCAGTATTCATTGGAATACTTAATCGATCAAGGCTACATATATATTGGTATGGATCATTTTGCTCTTCCAAATGACCCTCTCGCTATCGCTCAAAGTGAGGGCAATCTGTACAGAAATTTCCAGGGCTACTCAACCCACTCAGAGTGTGACATTGTTGGTCTTGGTGTAAGTTCGATAGGTCAGGTGGCAGATAGCTTTTCTCAAAATGAAAAGAGCTTAGAGAGATACTATCAAGCATTAAAATCAGGACAGCTACCTATCAGCAAGGGTTTAATTGTCAATAAAGATGACAAAATAAGAAGAGCACTCATTATGGAGATGATTTGTCATTTTGAGGTGAATATTTTGAAACTTGAAGAGCGATTTTGTATTAAGTTTACAAACTATTTTGCAGAGAATATAGAGAAACTACAGCAAATGCAAAATGACGGCCTGATTGAATTTAATAGCCACTCTATAATAGTTATGGAGAGAGGAAAACTACTTGTCAGAAACATTTGTATGATTTTTGATAGTTATTTAGAATCTACTGAAGCCAGCTTTTCAAAAACAATCTAGTAATAATATATATAGATCATTTGTTGTTTATCTTGATTTATCGTCAAATTTTGTTTGATGTGTGAGGTATTATTATTTAGAATAAAAACTTAAATAATATGGAGATGAGTTATGACAGATAAAATGGTTAATGGAGTATTCTTTATCATCGCTGGTTTAGGTTCAATCGCTGTTTATATGCTTCTTGGTGAAACAGGCATTTTAGATAAGGGGCATACAGAAAAAATTGCAGCTTATGCATTGATTACTATCCCACTAGCTTTTATGATGACAAGAAATGTTAATAAAAATGCCTTTATAAAAGTTCAGACATACATTGACGCCGGGTTACTAATGATAGTTGTTGGTTTGAGTATGGGACTTGTTTCAGATGCTGTAAATAGTGCAGAACTAAGTGCTGAATCTAATTTAATTGGAGAGGCGATTGCATGGACAGGCTGGTCTATTATGTATCTTGGAATATTCTTCACCGGATTAGGATATTTATGTACCAACCTTTTCCCTAATTGGCTATCGGGTTTATTATCACTTACCTCCTTTGTAATGTTTGCTTATCTTGCTATCTTGAGTCCTGAGCAGTTATCAAACAGTGGAGACAGCATTGTGGCCCCTCTATGGATGATTAATAGTTTAGTTTTAGTTGTCTTAGGTATTTTCACGATAAGAAGAGTTGAGGAGAATTAAACCAATTGCTTCAATTTATAAATAGATGTGAACTTGACCTGAGCAAGATCTTGGGTATATACTGATTTTGCAAAGCACTAAAGAATACTATTAGAAAACTTAGGAGAAGACAATGAATACAATGGTCATGATTGAAATTAATAATGGAACGTTTGATGATTGGAAGAAAGGCTTTGATGACCTTGCTGATCAAAGAGCACAATTCTCAAGAAATGCTAAGGTTGGAAAAGTAGATGACAATACCGCTATTGTTGTCGTTGATGTTTTTGATCCGGCAGGCATGATGGCAATGTTTAACTCGGATGCAGCTAAAAAAATGGCCGAAGAGATGGGCGTTGTTAGAACACCATATAAACTTCAAGCAATGGGTTAAAGAGGGCAGCAGACCTCCAGAAAGATTTCTTTTCCTCAAACAAATAATAGAATCTAAGTATCCAGAGTATTTAGTCTAAATGGCACCATTGAGGAGCGAGAAAACCCATTTCTAACATAAAAACGATGGGCATCTTCGTTGTCATCGTCAGTCAATAGTGTAATTCTTTGACAGCCAATCTTTTCAGCAAAAGTAACTGCGTAGGAAAGAAGTTTTGTACCTATTCCACAATTCCTATATTCTGGCAATACAACAAAATCCTCCAGATTTCCAACTCTTTCACCTAGCGCCGTTGAAATTGTAAAAAGTATATTTACCATCCCTATTAACTTTTGTGATTCTCGCACAACTAGAATTACACCGACATTTTCATTACTTATAATCTTGCTTAGTCCTTTTTCTTGTAACGTATGATTAGGTGTAAATTCTGCCTCTTGACTAAACAGCTCATCTAAAAGAGTGCAAAGTTGAGGAATATCAGTTAAAGTTGCCTTATCAATCTTCATATATTAATAAAATAATGAATAAGTCTTACAATCATTTTAGCAAAGAAGAGTTCATTCAGCGTCAACAAGTAACTCAAAAAAAACTTCAAGAACTTGAGCTAGATGGCTTATTAATATTCAAAATTGAAGACATGTACTGGTTGACTGGTTACGAAAGTGATGGCTTTTGTATCTTTGGGGCGATGTTTATCTCAGCGAGCGGGGCATTAACTCACTTGGCAAGGCCAGCTGATTTAGGAAATCTTTATTACTCATCAATCTGTGAGGACGTAAGAATTTCTCCTGATTCACAAAATTCTTCTCGCTCTCAGCATATCAAGGATATGCTGAGCTCTCATCATATGAAAGGAAAAAGAGTTGGAATTCAAGTCGACACGATGGGGCTAACACCGAGACTCTTCATAGAAATTAATGAAGCACTAAAGGACTGGTGTGATCTCAGCCCAGCACCCGACTTTATTCGCCAACTTCGTTTGGTTAAAAGCCCTCAAGAACTTGCCTATTTTAGAAAAGCTGGCGAGGTTATGGATATTGTTATGGATAAAGTGATCGACGCTACATATCCGGGCGCTTTTGAGGGTGATATTTATGCCACGTTTTATGATACACTTTTCCGTCTAGACGCTGATCTTCCAGCACATATTCCTCCTTTTGGTAGTGGAGATTCTGCATTAAATCTACGCTATACATCGAAACGCAAAAACGTATTAAATAATGACCAAGTGACGCTTGAACTTGGGCTCGCCTATAGGCACTACCATGTCGCCTGTATGGGTGTTGTTCTTACCGGTCCAGAAATCAACAAGCGCCATCTTGAGATGCATGAGACAAGCATCATTGCTCTTGATAGAGTTCAGTCTACTATAAGGCCTGGAAAAACCGTTGGTGAACTTTTTGATGTCTATAGAAATACTCTTGAGGAGCGCGGTGAAAAGGACGCCGTTTTGACGGTCGCTGGTTATACAATGGGAGCTATGTGGCCACCTACCTGGATGGAACAGCCACTGATTTTTGAGGGAAATCCATTGGTCTTAGAGGAAAACATGACGTTCTTTACGCATATGATTCTCAATGATCGTAAAACAGGACTCTCGATGGCCGTTGGGGAAACAGCTATAGTTACATCAAGTGAGCCAGAAATTATCACTCATGCTCCTCGAGAGCCGATTATTAAAGAATAGTTTTTAGTTAGCGCATTCCGCGATGTTTTTTGATTGCCTCATAAGCAGTGATAATTTCGTGTGTCTTTTCGTTGGCTAATTTTTGCATTTCTTCAGGTAAGCCTTTGGCAACGAGTTTATCAGGATGGTGCTGCGCTAATAGCCTTCGATAGGCTCGTTTAATCTCTTTATCGTTCAATGATTCATCAATCCCTAACACCTTATATGCATCTTCAACAGAGGTCTGCTTAGAGCCACTTCTGGAGGCTGAAAACTGTTGAATAAGGTTTTCTAACTCGTGAAGTGGGAAGTGAAGCTTTTGGGCAATATATTTAAGTGCATTATGCTCACTTTTATCGAACACACCATCGGCATAAGCCGCTTGAATTTGAATTTCTAAGAACATACGAATTAAGTGTGTTCTTCTATGCGTTTCAACGCGAAACTGCTCAAGAACCTCATCCAAGTTGAAGTTATCTTGTTTTCCTTGATTAAATAGGTCTTTGGCGACTTTTATCATGTCTTCAGACAACTGCATGTGCTGCATGACTTGCTGAGCTAGAATAATCTCTGATTTTGAGACCTTGCCATCCACCTTAGAGATGTAACCCATGACTGAAAATACGCCACTAAAGAAGGCGGCTTGAACGCGCTGTTGATTGCCTGGACCAAAATTACTATTGAAGCCAGAGTGAGATTTTCTTTTTGAAAAATTCCCTGCAAATGCAACCCCGAGCATGGCGCCTAAAGGACCTCCAATCATAAAACCAACTGCACCACCAATTACCGTTGACCACCAACTCATAGTAAATTCCTTTGCCGTTTAATCATAAAAAGATTCAAAGTATTCTTCTCTTTCATTTTTGAGCATTCTAGAAGTTTCTTCCATAAATCGATTTCTATCTTTTCGAGTTTTTAATACCCAAATACAAACTGTATCCTTGCTGTGATAAATGGCCTTTAATTCATCATCGATATCGCAAATTTCTTGTGGAATTTTAGTTTTAATACAGTACATCAATCTAATGTTTTAATTTTGAACTTAAGTATACACAAAAGTGTAAATTATTAAATTATGGATGTGTGATTTAAGAGCTCTTAAAAAAACAATTTGATGACAATCCTTTAATTTTCTGGAATAAATGGCCGAATCCAGCTCTCAACATAATCAAGAGGAAGGCTGGCGCTGTAAATTCCATCATTAATCCTGTCAATATATTCAGATTGTGCGACACCATTATTGTTGTCTGAGGCTATATAAACTAAACATTTGATTAAACCTTGATCAGTCAAAATATTTAGATAATGCTTTCTATAAAAGCCTTCTGATACGTTTTCGTAGATATCCAAGTGCTCTATATCCTTGTTACTTAGTTTGAATACCTCTCCAAGAACAAAGGCCTCCTTCGATGGCTTTATGCTTGCATAACCCCTTTGGTTAATAAGCCATTCATAATGAGGCAATTTCCCAGAAATGAAGTATTCGCAGTCAGGACACCTGAGACTCATTTGTTCCCTTGAAAGGTTTGATCCGTAGCCGAAATAAAAACTGACCAGTTTAGACATAGTTCTGACTATAAATTATCAGCATTTTTAATGCGTCTTATTTTTAGTGATTTCTTCAATGACATCGCCGTTCTTCAAAATATATTCTGAGGCTATAGAGCCATCTTCATAGAAAATCGATTTGCCATGTAACACGCCTTTTTTATATTCTTGTTCTGATTCAATTTGACCGTTCTCGTCCCAAGCAGTCTGCAACCCCTCAGGCTTGTCGTTTGCATAAAAGCCTTCTGAGGCCTTGTATCCATTTTCATACCAATAGGTTAAAGAGCCCTCGAGTTTATTGTCTGTATAAAAACCCTCTGATGCCTTTTGGCCATTGGCATAGAAGTATGTTTCAGAGCCATCTTTCAAACCGTTTTTATAGTGGGTTTGAAGCGTCATTCCGGTATCTAGTATTTCAGTGTTTAGGCCGCTTTTTTTAGTCATATTTGCACCAAAACTAGAAATTTAATAACCAAGAGATTGAGTAACTACTAATGTCAAATGCAGCACCTTGAATAGCATTAGTAGAGGCAAGAGTATGATAATCAAAACTTAATGAAGACCTGTCATTTGTTTTGTAAGACAATCCTAATCCTAGATATGGGTCACTTCCATCAACCTTTAAAAAAGAGTTTGAGTTATATGTAGATCCGTTGTATGTAAGAGTCCCGCTACCAGAAACTTTAAAATCAACATCCCAAAAGATTAAACCGGTTCTTGCATAAATATTTAAAGGTTTATTAACTGAAGTTGTAAATTTCATACCAGCAAGATAGTTAGTATTAGTTTGAGCTTTTAAAGTTAATGCTCCATCTGTTGAGTATGATTTTCCATGTAATGTTCCGGAGTTACTGCTTGGTAAATCTACAGAAGCTTCAAAGCCAGATATGACGCCTGTTTCAAAGGCTATAGAGGGAGAAACAGGATAAGTTAAAGAAAAATTAGCAGCAATATCGCTGTTATCAATTGTCACACCAGACCCTGAAAGAGAATCAAACGCTTTATCATAAACCACTACTAAGCCGGAATTGATAGAGGGCTTAGGGATTTCGTGAGTAAAAGCTAGACTTGAAACTGACACCATAAATATTAACAGCAAAAGTTTAACTTTAAATTTATTTAAGTTAATCAACGACATTTAAATGATAGTTTTTCTAAGAATAATACTACTATTTATAAAAAATAATGTCAATTTAATGAAGTATTTATTAAATTATTTTGAATTGTTAAGTTCAACTAAAGCCTTTAACCCAATATTAATTGTGTTACCAATCGCTACATCATAATCAATAATTGAGTCGCTCTCTGTGGGTCCGCTAATCACGGTGCATATTGTCCCTGCACGGTATCCCATTTGTCTGCATAAGTGAAAAAGGAGGCTAGACTCCATTTCCATGTTGTGGGCCTTTAATCCGTTGATATTAAGCTCTGAGAGGCTCCCTTTGATGTCTGGAATAGTGTTCTTTAAGCCATCAATAATGCGGGAAGAGGGCCCGTAAAATCCCGGAGAGGAGACTGTAATTCCAGTGTCGAATTCTAAACCGCTAATCGTGGCTTGATGAATTAGAGCATTGGTCACCTCAGTTGAAGCTTTTGAGGCGTAAGGAAAAATTTTCCCTTTGAATCTTGATGAGCTCTCAATTGCATTATTTAGGATTTCTGCTGAATCCTTCTCAATTCGATTGATTGTCTCATCCTCTGTTGGCTGGTCATAATAAATACCCGTGGTATCTAGTCCGAGCGCGTAGGATGAGATTGCGAGTGAACCAGGGGTGACATCCGGCTGTATACCTCCCGAAGTCCCAAGTCGAATGATAGTCATTGGTGGGCAGTTTTGATCTCGAGTACCTTTCTTTAAATTAAATTCATGGGAAATGAAGGCCTCCACCAGGGCGATCTCAACGTTGTCTGTACCAATACCTGTTCCAATCACTGAGACAGGGATATCTTTGTATACTCCTGTAAAGGTTAAGTATTCGCGGTTAGAGACTTCACAATCTATCCTATCAAACTCTTTGGAGACACGAATGGCGCGTGCAGGATCACCAACGATAAAAACGTTTTGGGCAATCTCTCCTTTTTTGATGCCTAGGTGATAGAGTCGATTGTTGACAATGACGATTTCAGATTTATTAATCATTCAATTCATTCTCCAAAAAAATCATTCTTTCTGCCATCGGTGAAGTCTCTTGATAGATACTTTGTGAGCCATATAATCGACCACCAAAAACCAAAATACAGAACAAGCTTCAGAATTAAATAAATATCCCTGTAAATAAGACCTACAGCCAAAAGAATGACGACAAAAATTGGTACTAAGAATTTGTTCACAGTTGCATTATATTTTAGTTTTAAATTAGAAAAAATATAGTTTTAGTTTGTGATAAAGTTATCACAGCAAATATTGATCCTGTTAACTCAAATTCTATGAAGTTTTGCCAACAATTATCCTCCTATCTGAGGACTAAAGAATACACTGGAAATCGTCTATTCAACGATATGTTTGAGCAGGCCGTTCTTTGTGATCAAGGAGGGTACGACAGTGTTGCATTGACAGAGCATCATTTAATTAATATTTTAATGATGCCTGCACCACTCCATTTTGCGATCAAGATTGCACAGGCCACAAAAAAGATAAACATCATTACTGCTGTTGTGGTGTTACCTCTTCATGATATGAGGGTTTACGCTGGTGAAGTCATTGCCTCTCAAATATTTACTAACAATCGACTAATCTTAGGGGTTGGTAGGGGTGCTTTTGCCTACGAAATGGCTCTTTTAGATTCACCCCTTGAGAAAAGCCGAGAAAAGTTCAATGAGTCACTAGATGTCTTAAATGCACTTCTTACCAAAGAAGAAGTAACTTGGAAAGGGAAGTACTATAATTTTGATAAATTGACGGTTATGCCTAGGCCCATGACTGAAAATGGTCCGCCAATTATGATGGCTGTTCTTAATCCAGAAGGGATTTATCAGTGTACTAAAAAAGGCTTTCATATATTAACGACACCTCTTTCTGGGGACCATCAGCTCATGTTGGATCAGGTAGACGGGTTTAATAGAGCTAAGAAAGAATTAGGCCAAAAGGGCGAGGATTTAAGTTTGTCTTTGTCAAGGGTTGCATTCATCTCAAAAAATGAAAAAGACAAAAGAGAGAAGCTGGAGATGGCGTATGAATATTATTCTCGATTTGACAATGTTTTTACTGGTCCAGGCAAGGTTAGCCATGGGATGATTGATATTTTGCCTAGAAAGCAAAGCATGGAAGAGCTGAATGAAAGTTTATTGATTTGTTCTGTAGAAGAAATGATTGATAAGCTTTCGCCTTATGAAGAGATCGGCATTGACCGCTTGATTTTAAATATGAATTTTGGTGCCAGTCACAAAGACACAATGACATCCATTCAGCAGTTTGCTGAGAAAGTCTCTCCTCACTTTTCATAGAACATGGCAAGTATCAATTCAAGCTACAGCATCTCAGGTTCAGGCCCCGCGATCATCTTTGTTCATGGTATTGGCGCACGTAAATCGGCGTGGGATAAAGTTATTGTTCATTTAAAAGATCACTTTACCTGTATCAACTACGATTTAAGGGGGCATGGAGACTCTCCGAAAGGCGAATTTCCTTACAGTTTAGATGCCTTGGTAGGGGATTTAGAGGCCCTCAGATTGACATTGAATCTTCAAAAAATTCATATTGTTGGTCATTCATTGGGCGGCATGATTGGTCCAAAATATGCAAAGTCTTTTCCAAATAAAGTTCTTTCGGTTTCACTTCTCAGTACTGCAGCATTTCGAACAAAGGAAGATCAAAGTAAAGTCATGGCTATAGTTGATAGCATGAATCAAAAAGGGATAGAGCCAATTCTCAACACTCTGACTGATCGATGGTTTACAGACCAGTTTATCGAGGAAAGCTATGACTCAGTACAGTTTCGTTTAAAGCAAGTTCTTGAGACGGATCCAGAAGTATTTTTAGAAGTTTTTCGTATCTACGCTGAAACCGAAATGTCGCCCTGGTTAAATCAAATTAAGCAGCCCTGTTTAGTGCTTACTGGTGAAAATGACGGAGGCTGTAATCCAAGACTCAACAAATTAATTGCAGAGAGTTTGACTCATTCTGAACTCATCATCTTAGATAAGTTCAAGCACTCTATATTGATTGAAGCCCCTGATATAGTAGGTCAACGAGTTAGAGATTTTTTGTTGTATCAATAGATTCATTTTTTTTGTAAAAATCTAATAATTACATTCAATTATTTCTATAAAAATAATTTCTTTTCCAACTTAAAAAAGGACTACAATGAATCATCAAATTTATAACAGTTTGATCAATTTATATATTAAATATTAACTTAAAGGAGGAGTAGCTATGAAGCTTTTAGAGATACTTCAGTCTTTCGGATTGAAGAAGAAAATTTCATTACCGATTGTTGTTGGGCTAAGTTGTTTTTTGACATTAGGCTTATCTTCACAGTCTGTAATTGCTGATGGTCATCAAACATTTGAAGTAACCATTCTGCATACAAATGATTTCCATGCTAGGTTTAGACCAATAAGCAAATATGACAATAATTGCTCAGCAGAGAGTAATGCCGAAGGAAAATGCTTTGGAGGAACGGCACGCCTTATTTCAGCGATTGAAGATGCGCGCTCAAGGCATGAAAATACTGTCTTGTTGGATGGCGGTGATCAGTTCCAAGGGACGCTTTTCTACAACCTATACAAAGGAAAAGTTGCTGCAGAAATGATGAACAAGCTGCAGTATGACGGTATGGCAGTTGGAAACCATGAGTTTGATGATGGTCCCGAGACCCTCAGAGCCTTTATGGATAATGTTAACTTCCCAGTTCTAATGGCCAATGCAAATATTGATATGGAGCCAGAACTCAAAGGCAAATTACAAAAATCATCTGTTATTGAGAGAGGCGGCCATAAAATTGGACTAATCGGCGTAGTCACTGAAGACGTTGTCGATTTATCAAGCCCAGGTGATAATATAATTTTTACTGATGCAATTTCAGCGGTTCAAGCTGAGGTAGATTCATTAACTTCTCAGGGGATAGGAATAATCATTCTTCTGTCACATTCTTCATATGAAATAGACAAAGAGATCGCTGCCAATACGTCCGGTGTTGACATCATTGTTGGTGGCCATGATAACGCCTACTTATCGAATGTAAGTGATAGAGCTAAAGGCCCTTATCCAACTGTTGTCAATGGAACTCAAATTATTCAGGCTTACGCTTACGGTAAGTACTTAGGTGAGCTCTCAGTAGTCTTTGATGGGCAAGGCGAAGTAATCTCTGCAGTAGGAGAGCCAATTACAATCGATGGTTCAGTCTCTGAGGATGAGACTATTGTTGCAAGATTAGATGAGTTAGAGGTTCCAATTACTGAACTCAAGGAAACACTTGTTGGAAATGTTTCTAGCTCTTTAAACGGAGACCGAGCTGTCTGTCGTGCTCAAGAGTGTGACATGGGTAATATGATAGCTGATGCTATGAGATTGGCTGTTATTGATCAGGGCTATACAATCGCATTAGCTAACTCTGGTGGAATTAGAGCGTCTCTTGATGCCGGTGATGTCACTCTTGGCGAGGTAATGACGATACTCCCATTTCAAAATACTTTATCAACCTTTAAGGTGACTGGTAAACAGCTTCTCGAAGCAATTGAAAATGGAGTCAGTGAGCATGAAGATGGTGCAGGAAGATTTCCTCAGGTATCTGGCATGAGATTTTCATTCGATCCAAGTAGGCCCGCTGGACAGAGAGTAACTTCAATTGAGACTCAAGATAAATATGGTTGGAGTGCTTTAAATCCTTATGGAGTCTACGGAATGGTCTCGAATAACTTTATTCGTGGTGGTGGTGATGGATACAAGGTATTCCGTTCAGCGTCCGATATTTATGACTTTGGTCCAGATTTAGCGGATGTTGTTGCTGACTATATTGGCGCAAACCCTGGTTATTCAGGCTATACCGATGGTCGAATTAAGCAGAACTAGTTAAAGCTTAATAAAACTAAATGAAGGGCTAACAACGAGTTAGCCCTTTTTTATAGGGTTTTTTTAAGCTAAAAGGTCGTAAAGAATTACAAATACTTTGTTCATTGGCTAACAATTTAATTAATTTGAATAGTCATTTATAAATCTTTTTTTTGCAATAAGTATCGACTTCAAAAAATGAGATAATATTATTCAATTTAAGGATTTGACTGCAAACAAACTCTGAAAATCTAAATGCAAAAAAATAGAACAAAGCCCTATGTCTGTGTTGTTGGTGGTTTAAATATTGATCTTCAAGGCTCCTCAGAAGGGCCACTTGTTTTTAATGATTCAAATCCTGGCGAGATTGAAATGTCAGCTGGCGGTGTTGGAAGAAATATTGCTGAAAATATGGCAAGAATTTCAATTCATTCAAAGATACTCTCTTATGTGGGTAGGGATGCGCTTGGTGATTTTGTAATCAATAAAACAAAGATGGCAAATGTTGATACCTCATTATTAATAGAACACAGCACTCTCCCAACTAGCCAATACTTATCGGTCCTTGATGACAATAACGACATGCTAGTTTCTATCTCTGATATGCGGATTATTGATGAAATGACGATTCAAGACATAATGAATTGGAAAGATGTTTTAGATCATAGCGATGCAATTGTTATCGATACAAACCTACCAGTTAAGGTGATTGAGCATGTTGTTAAGTACTATAGTCATATACCATTATTTTTAGATCCGGTTTCCTTTGCTAAGACTTCTAAAGTGCTGCATATAATTGGGAAATTTCATACAATTAAGCCCAATAAACTTGAGGCTGAGCTCATCTCGGGTATTTCAATTAAAGATGATGAGAGTATGCTTAGTGCTGCTCAAAACATATTTAATAAAGGCTGCAAGCAGATTTTCATTACGCTTGGAAAGGAGGGTGTTTTTTATTTTGATGGTAAGGACTATGGGCATTATTTACATCAAGGGGTCAATATAAAAAGTGCCAACGGAGCGGGAGA
>CABXNH010000021.1 GCA_902513495.1 uncultured Gammaproteobacteria bacterium | reverse complement strand
TTTTCTAAATTTTGAACTTTTCCTACATTTCCTGCAAAAGTAAAGTTTATCTTTGACTCAAGACTAAGATTAATTGGACTTAGTTCACTATTCAAATCATCAGCCCAATTAGGAAAGTATAATATTTCTTTTTCATTTTTTAAATATTTCGATAAATTCGACTTAAAGCCATTGCTAGAGATTGCAAAATTATCAACATTATTAAACATAAACTTTACAAAACTGTTTAGCATCAAAGACAAAAATTTTGTTTTCTTAAATCCATATGCATACACACTATCTGGCCAAAGATCTTGGACCCAAAAAGTCAAAGGCTTTTTATATATTTTTTTAATTAGAACTGCAGGCAACATGTCAGTCAAAGCACCAAGATTGAAGCCAAATACATGATCGTACTTTTTCCCATTTAAAATAGCATAAACACTTCCCAATATTGTAAAGTTTAAGTATTTCAAAATTTTCTTAATCTTGCTACCCCTATAGCCAACAACTGATCTTAATCTTATTACATTGACTCCATTTATTTCTTCTTTTAGACAAAGTTTATTTTTATAACCTAAAAACACAATACCTTTAGGGTAAGTTGGTATTAATGTTAAAACATCAACAATATTTCCCTGTTTAGCCCATTCAAAAGCAATATCATTTATCTTAAACTCTTCTGGATAGAAGCATTCAGAAACAATTAAAATCTTTTTTTTTGTTGTCAAGTTTTTAGCCTGTATTGAGAATATAATTCTTTATCAGTTAAAATCAATTCAACCATATCAGAAATCATAGTTTCATAGCTGGGTATTTCATAATTAATCAGGAGTCTTGTATCTAAAAAACTTTTATTGAAGATTTTTTCGTTTGAGGGTTTGATTTTTATATTTTTTTTAGTATATTTTTGAAATAAATTTAGTAAATCATTTTTACTAATTTTCGAATTATTTGTAACGTGATATAAGCCTGTAATTTTTTCATCTATAGCCCAATGAACCGCCTTTGCAAGCTCCAAAGTAGTTACCCCAGACCAAAAAACTTCTGTGTAACCCAAAATAGTTCCAGTCTGGCCCATAAACCAGTGAAACAATTCTGAGCCATCTACTTTTAATTCAGGTCCAACAACAGATGTTCTTAATGTAAGATGCCTATCATTAATAATTTCACCAAGACTTTTGGTTTTAGAATACGTATCTAATCCATCTTTAGTATCACTCTCAATATAAGAGTGCCCTTTAAGTCCAGAAAAAACACAATCTGTAGACATATGGATTAGTGTTGCATTAATTCTGTCAGCAATGTTTTTAAGCTTATGGGGCAATAATGCATTAAGAATAATAGTTTTTTCAGGATTTAAATCAGAGTTATTAATTAATATACCTATGCAATTAATAATATAGTTAGGAGATATTTTTTCAATACATTCGGCTAACTCAATCTCATTAATTGCATCAATAAGATAACTATTTTTATTTAATTTTTTTCTGAAAGAAATATCTAAAATTTCATAATTTGTATTTTTAATTAAATAATTGTATACCTGATGACCTATTAAGCCAGTAGATCCAAGAATTAGAACTTTAGTAGTCAATTTTAAATCTCTTTCTTCCAGACTGTTCTGTTAATATAATCGGTATAAGAAATAATTATTCTCAGTATTTTTTTTGAAACATTATTAACATCATAATCTTTAACAATTTTTATTTCTCGAGAGTCTCTAGACTGAGACGAAACCACATCTATGGCTTCAATTATGCGTTTTTTACTAAGACCCGACATTATAAGAGTTCCTTCATCCATTCCTTCTGGCCTTTCATGAGCCTGTCTAATGGTAATTGCTGGAATATTTAAAATCGAGCCCTCTTCTGCAATAGTTCCACTATCTGAAATCACACAAAAACACTCCATCTGAAGTTTGTTATATTCATGAAATCCATATGGTTTAGAAAATCTAACCAATTTATTAGTTTCTTTGTATCCAATTTTTTCAAGTTTTTTTCTAGTTCTTGGGTGTGTTGAAATAACAATTGGCATTTTGTATTTTTTCGTAATTTCGTCGATAGACTGTAATAAGTCTGAAAAATTCTTTGGAGAGTCAACATTTTCTTCTCTATGGATGCTCATCAATATATATTTCTTAGGACTTAAATCTTCCTTTTCTAAAACATCACTGGCTAAAATTTTATCCATATTTGCTTCAAGAACTTCTTTCATTGGAGAGCCAGTTTTAATAATAGTCTCCGCTCTAATTCCTTCAGCAATCAAATAATCTCTAGCCTGTTCTGACAATGGCAAATTAATATCACTCAAGTGATCAACAATTTTCCTATTAATTTCCTCTGGAACCCTCTGATCAAAACACCTATTTCCAGCCTCCATATGAAAAATTGGTATTTTCCTTCTTTTGGCAGAAATAACACATAAGCAGCTATTTGTATCTCCATATATCAGAATAGCATCAGGCTTTAAAGTCTCAAAAACCTTATCTGATTTTGAAATAATATCTCCAATAGTTTCTGAAGGTGTTCCTTTGGCAGCTTCAAGGAAAAAATCTGGCTTTCTAATGTTAAGTTGCTCAAAAAAAAGTTCGTTTAGCTCGTAATCATAATTCTGTCCCGTATGGACAATTTTATGCTCAGTATGCTTATCTAATTCTTTTATAACTTCACTTAATTTTATAATTTCTGGTCTAGTTCCAACTACTGTGACAATCTTAAGCTTATTCATCAGTTCTGAGCTCCCTTTGAATAATATCCAACTTTAATAATACTTTAACTAGATCATCAACATCAAGACGAGAAGTATTATGTGAGTTATAGTCTTCATAGAGGGAAATTTTTGAATCACCCTTGGTAAAATATTGCGCATAATTTAAATCACGACTATCAGAAGGAATTCTGAAGTAATCCCCTAAATCTTCTGCTCTAAGAACTTCTTCGCTTGTCAGAAGAGTTTCATATAACTTTTCACTATGTCTAGTTCCAATTATTTTTACTTCATTGCTAGCATTAAATATTTCTAACAAAGCCTTAACTAAAGTCTCTATTGAGGCAGCCGGTGATTTTTGAACAAAGATATCACCTGAGTTTGCATTATTAAAGGCAAACTCAACTAAATCAACAGATTCATCTAAGTTCATCATGAAGCGAGTCATATTTGGATTAGTCACAGTAAGAGGCTTGCCGGATTTAATTTGGGAAATAAAAAGAGGTATCACTGAACCCCTACTGCCCATAACATTGCCATATCTAGTGGCTGAAAAAATATGTTTATTATCACCTCTAGATTTAGCAGTCATAAGCTTCTCCATCATTGCCTTAGATTGCCCCATTGCATTGATAGGATAGACAGCTTTATCAGTACTTAGTACAACTACATTTTTCACTTCATTTCGAAAAGATGCCTCCAAAACATTTTCTGCCCCAAGTATGTTGGTTTTAACTGCCTCCATTGGGTAGAATTCACATGAAGGCACTTGCTTTAATGCTGCTGCATGAAATACATAATCAACACCCAACATCGCCATATTTATACTTTCATAATCTCGAACATCTCCAATATAAAAATTAAGCTTTTTGTTGTTATGAGAAATTCTCATATCTTCTTGTTTTTTTTCATCACGACTAAAAATTCTAATTTCCTTTAAGTCAGAATTCAACAGTTTAGATAGAACGGCTTTTCCAAATGAACCAGTGCCGCCAGTAATGAGTAAAACTTTGTCTTTATACATAATATTTAATTTAAGTAAATCGTAAAACTATTTTATCCTTAATATAGATTAAGGTCTATTAAAAGGCAAAATAACCAATAGAAAATATAGTGACTTTAATTTATAGATAAGTGGTGAACCAGAAAAGAGTACTATATTTAAGGATTTTTTGGCTTCAATAACATTGCCAGTTTTTAAATATGCCCTTCCTCTTGTATAGTCCAGCCACCAAATTTCTTCTAGATTAAACCTATCACTAAACTCACTCATAAAGTATTTTTCGATTTCTACTAGATTTACTAGAACTCTATTTGGGTTATCAAAATTATCTATACCTTCCCAGCATGATCCCAAAACCCCTTTAAGCTTAAAAAATTTACTTGAATTTCTGGCTAGTTTAAGCCAAAGGTGATAATCTTCCCAACCAATTAGCTCTATGGCCTCATCAAACCCCCCCAAAGCATTTATTTTTTTCTTTGAAGCAACCACTGAAGAAGTAACCAAAGTATTTCCATTAGTAACAAGATCAGCCAATACATTATTACTTAATCGCCTACATTTAGTAAGAGAATTTGATTTCAATGATACTAATTTACAATCATGATAGACAATATCGGCATTTTCGTTATCGAGCGATTCGATAGCATTCTCAAGTTTTTCACTTTCCCACCAATCATCAGAGTCTAAAAATGCGATAAATTTTCCATTTGAATTTTTAACTCCAATATTTCTAGAATGGGCAATTACTCCCTTATTTACTACGTTTATGATTTTGATTTTTTCATTCTCATAATCTTTAATAATAGAAATAGTATTGTCAGTTGAAGAATTATCTACAATAATTAACTCCCAAAATTCATATGTCTGCAATAAAACAGAATCAATGGCTTTTTTAAGAGTTTGCGCCCTATTGAAGGTTGGAATTATTATACTTACTAGTGTTTGCATTAAAGAATATAGAATTATTTCACATTATCAGAATACCAACTTTTTGAAACTTCAGTAGTTGATTTATAAGCATCAATCCTTTTCTTAATACCTTCATAATAGTAACTAGCAAAAATATATTTAAATCCAAATGGAAAATATAATAGACTGTAATGATCAATTAATTTCATAAACCTTAAAACGACTTGGGCAATCTTAATAGAGAAAATTGGCCGAATTAAATAAACCAGAATTTTTTCTAAGAGGCTTTTATGAACATAATCAAGCTCAAAAAAATAAGAATATGGTAAATCCATTACAGCTTCTCTATTAACTGTTTTCAGTTTATAGACACCATCTCTGGAGGTATGAAAAATTTTTTTAGCAAATAATAATGGATCATTATTTTCCATATGTGTAATAGAAGCCTTACACCTTTTAATTAGAATATGAGCATCACTAACCTGGCAACCAAATTCATTATCTTCCATACCATAGCCAATGAAATCTTCTCTAAAATATAAATTATTTTCTAAAATAATTTTTTTATTAATTGACATATTCATTGTAGTAATAGTTCTAAAATCTAAATTTGATTGATTAAATTCATACCTGTATTTGAGATGCCTTGACTCCTTGTACCTAATATAATTAGACGACATAACTTTGTCTTCTGGAAAAAAAATATTTCCACAATGCACAGAATTAGGGTCATTTAATAATGAATTCAAATGATGTTCTACAAAATTATTATCTGGTATGCAATCATCATCTAAAAAAATTAAATTATCAGTATTGGCCTCTAAAATACCTTTATTTCTCTTTAAAGAAACATTATTTTCAACATCAAAATGCTTAATAGTGATTTTTGAATTCTGGTTATATTTAGAAACTATTTCTTTTGTTCCATCATTGCTTTGGCTATCAATAACCAGTATCTCTAAAATGCTCTGCTGAATTACAAGTACACTAAGAATTTGTTCTAATAATAATGCTCTTTTATAAGAGGGAATAATTACTGATATTTTGTTCATTTAAAAATAGTCAAGAAAATATATTAAGTTTTTGATGTACTTATATTATTTGCATAAATAATCGAAATCCAAAATATGCAACTAATTGCTGGTTGAAAAATTGAGCCTGATGCAACTAATATGTTTGCAAAAAATAATACATTCAATGTAAAAAATAATATTGAAAGAGGCTCCTTTCTATTCATAAATAGCACAAATTGTGTAAAAAAATATAAAACTAAAAATACACCTAAAAATATAGTGCCTCCCATAAAAAATAGATCGCCTAATGAATTATGCGAACTACCATAATCACCAATCTCAGGTACAACTCCCATTGTACCAGCACCTCCCTGAAGACCAACTCCAAAAAAATACACCATATTGCCATACGTTTCTAACATGCCAGATGTCCAATAGAATAATCGCTTGTGTATATGTTCAAATGATACTGCTTGTGAATCCATCTGTACTTCAAGCCCATTAGACAAAAAAGAACTTCCACCAATAGTTTGTGTAACTATTACATTATAGTATTCCCTGATTTCACTAATTTGAAACATTAGCAGGACACCTATAAACAGAAGAAATAAAGTTCCTATAACATTTTTAAAATTTAATCTTTCGGTGATTGATCCAAAATTAAAAATTACGTAAACTAAAGTTGCTAGCATTATCATTACAATACCAGCCTTAGATAGACTAAAAAATCCGGCAATTATTAAGGTAAAAAAGAACAAAAGTTTTATTATAAGTCCTCTTTTGAGGATTGCATTTGAATATACTAAAACTAGCCCATAGCCAACAATAGCTCCGTATATTGTCAAAGATCCTAAAATTGAAGCATATCGATCAAGATTAGCCCTTAAAAATTGAGGAGCAAACCAAGAAATAGAACCAAAAATAATTTGATAGATTACTGATAGTGCTCCAATTATGTAACAAACTAGAATTACTATTAATAGCTTTGAAAATCTAGAATTATTATTTAATAGAGGGAAAAATAAAAATGTGATTAGAGGCATAATTAAAAGCCTTGGAATTCCAGGTATAAAGTCCCAACTTTGCATATAAATACCTGACCAAAATATAATACAAAATGATAAAAATAGAAAAATATAAAAAACTGATGCAATGAATCCTTGAACAAAGGCTTTTCTCAAATTTAGAATAAATATCGTTAGCATTATTACTATTACTCCCAAATAGTATGCTGATGATATGTTCCTAAGTGATGAAAGTATCGCAAGAATTAGAGTACACTGAGAAAGTAAAAATGGATTAATTCTTATATTAAATAACATAATATTCAAGTTTCATTAACAGTTGAATTATTAAACCATTGATTATATTTAAGCAGCATATAATCTATTTCTTCTTCTAAAGAGCTATTAAAGGTAAATCCAAGTTGGAGGGCTTTTTTATTAGAAATACAATAATCTAATAACTTATTCTGATTTTCACTATTACTAAACTTGATATCAACATTTTTTCCGAGTACCTTTAAAGCCCTGTCAGTGAACATATTACAAATTTTTTCAAGTGAAATAGATTTTCCACTTGAAATATTAATAACTTCACCACCATATATATAACTGTTAGGGTCACTTACAAAAAATTTAACTGCCTCAAGAATATCATTCATTGGAATGAAGTCTCTCAAGGTTAACTTATCAGTTCGTAATTCCGCTAATTCATTAGCGGCGATTTTTTTACATAAATCATTTGCAATCAACATCCAACAATTTACATTTGGCTCTAAAGGACATCCAACAACATTTGTTAATCTAAAAATACAAGTATTTAACTTACGCTCAATATTATATTGCCTTACATATTCTTCAGCCGCCATATGAGTCAAGGCATATTGACCTGAAGGGAAACTCTCTGATTTTTCGTTAATTATCCCATTTAAATCATTGCCATAGACATGAGAAGTAGAGAAGTATAAGAATTTTGATATATCATTTTTTTTTGCAGAATTTAGAATTTTTATAGTACCAAGGGTATTAATATGTTCTGCTTTATTTGGATTTTTTTCAGAATCTGAAGAATTAAGTGATGCTAGGTGAATAATCACACTAATTCCAAGACATATCTTATCAATAATCCTTTGGTTATTTAAATCTATTTTTACAATTTCACATTCATTAAGGGCTTTGGGAACAAGAGGCTTTCTTCTGCTGCTTGCTATTCTAACTTTGAATCCATTTTTGAGAAGGGATTCAGCAATTCTTGCACCTAAATATCCTAGACCACCTGTAATTAAGACCATTAATTAAATCCAGTTTTTCCATGGAGCATTCCGACTATTCCACAATTCATTAAGAACTTTTTTATCCCTTAAAGTATCCATACTTTTCCAAAAGCCATTGTGTTTATATGCCATCAATTGCGAATTTTTAGCTAGTGCAGACAATGGTTCCATTTCAAAAATAGTATCATCACTATCAATATAGTCGAGAATTTTAGAGCTACACACAAAAAAACCGCCATTAATCCACAATCCATCTCCTTTTGGCTTTTCTTCAAAAGAAGAAATTAGAGAGTTCTCATCAACATCTAAAGCTCCATATCGGCCATCAGGCTGAACTGCAGTCATAGTAATTGCTTTATTATGTTGTTTATGAAAATTAACTAAAGATTTAATATCAACATTTGACACTCCATCTCCATAAGTAAGCATAAAGTCATTATCGCCAATATGCTCTTTGGCTTTTTTTATTCTGCCTCCAGTCATTGTATGTAATCCAGTTTCTAGTAAAGTAACTTTCCATGGTTCACTTTGATTTTGATGGACTTTCATAGAATTACTTGACAAATCAAATGTCACATCACTTTGGTGTAAAAAATAATTTGAAAAGAACTCCTTAATTGTATAGCCTTTGTATCCTAGCAATATAACAAATTCATTATATCCATGACTAGAATATATTTTCATGATATGCCATAAGATTGGCTTGCTTCCAATCTCAACCATAGGCTTTGGTCTTAATTCAGTTTCTTCACTCAGTCTTGTTCCAAATCCACCAGCTAAAATTACCACTTTCATTTTTAAAATACCTCCCAATTATAATTAACTTCTTTGATATTTTTTTTATCAACCTCCTCAGGGTTATGATTAATATCTGCAATATTTAATAGAATAGAGTTATCGGGAAAAATACCTTGAAAACCTAACCATATCATTGGTGGAACAGTAAGTCTTGAGTAGTTATTTTTTGACAATAAAACCTCTTGAAAAATACAATTTTCTTTTACACGATCATCAAATAATACAAATTTTATCTCGCCATGAGGAACTACAATATTTAGTGTCATTTCCTTATGGCGTTTCCAAGCCTTTATTGCATTAAAACCTATGATTGAGAAATATGCCTCACCAAATCCAGCATAGCCAATATCATTATCTTTCATTGCATGCATAACATTGCCACCAACTGTATCAATAATTTTGAGTGGTGTTACTAAAACATCACTTATCATTTTGACCAACTTATTGATCTTGAATTTGCAATCGTTACAAATTCATTAATTTGATTGGTAGAAAAATTGAACATTGATCTAGAGTCTTTTTGATAATAGAGCTTATACCACTCAACAGTCATTTTAACTGTTTCCTCAAATCTTAAAGTTGGAAGCCAATTTAACTCAAATAAAGCTTTATCACAGTTAAGTTTTAGTAATCCTGCCTCATGATTCATATTATTATTTTTTGACATATCTATCCATTTTACTTTAGTCCAATATTTTGACATTTCATCTATTAAATTTCTGACAGGAAAATCTTGGTTTGCGGGAGGCCCAAAATTATAAGCTTCACCATGTATAGAATAATCATTTACTAAAGAAGATGCTAGAGCTAAATAACCACTCAAAGGCTCAAGAACATGCTGCCATGGCCTAGTAGATTGAGGATTCCTTATTTCAACCTCTTTATTATCTGACCATGCTGCAATACAATCTGGAACAAGCCTGTTTTCAGCCCAATCACCACCTCCAATAACATTGCCTGCACGAGCAATACCTAAACGAATATTAGAGTTTGCCCCAATAAAGAAAGAGTTTAGGTAAGTTTTAATTACTAATTCAGCCATTCCTTTAGAAGCGCTGTATGGGTCTTTTCCTCCAATTTGATCTGTTTCCCTGTATCCCCACACCCATTCAACATTATCATAAGCTTTATCACTGGTAATCATCACAGCAACAACATTTTTTTCTAAATCCCTTAAAGCATCTAGGATGTTTGCAGTTCCAAGTGCATTAATTGATATTGTATCTAATGGTTTTACATATGAAGGAATTACCAATGCTTGAGCAGCCAAATGAAATACAAAATCAGGCTGGCAATTGCAAATTACTTTTTTAACAGCTTCAGAATCTCTTATATCTAAACGATTGTCTTCTATTATTTTTATGAGATTTGACGCTTCAAAATTAGATGGATTGGAAGGCACAGCATCTGACAACCCAATTACTTTAGCACCAAGATTGTGGAGCCACAATGCTAGCCAGCTTCCTTTGAAGCCCGTATGTCCTGTAATTAAAACTGTTTTATTATTAAAAGTATTATTAAACATAATTTTTTATCTAAATTTAAAAAAATTTTAGTTAAATCTTTAAATGACTAATTCATTATTCAAAAAATCTTCATTCATGCTCATTAAAAGTTGGAATGATGGCTTTGAAGCTTTGAGTTTTATTGCCTCTAATTTGATTTTTTTTGATTCCAGATCATAGTCCCTTGGACACCTTTCTTCTAATAGTATCCTATCAGTAAACTCAGATACATTAGTTTTTAAAAAATTAGTGATTTTTGGAATTGCTTGCGAGGTTTTAATAGTAAGATTTTCAAAGCTTACAAATAGTACTTGTTGTTTTTGTACTTTTGATAAACTAATATAGACATCACGATGATAAGAAATAAGTCTGCTAATCATGTGAATTATTCGATCTATACTCGATAAATTAAGATACTGGTCTTCCCAGCCAATTGCAAAGTGAGGGATAATTTCATTCTTGTACTCGAAGACTAAGGAATCAGAGGAGCGTTTATTACTATAAAACTCACCTCCGTAGCCTTTTTTCATCCATGAAAAAACAATATCGATTGGATTTCTTTGAACATGAATAATTTTAGATTGTGGGAAGGCTTCTAATAAAATATCCGAGTGCCATAGGCCATTGTGCCACATTAATGGAAATAATCTTTTTTCCTCCTCTATCTTTTTGAAAACTCTATCACCATCACTTTCAAATAATCGAGAAATATATTCTTCAGGCTTTTTAAACTTCCATATACTTGTATAGTCATCTTTCCTGAAATTTGAATTACGTCCAATGGCATTTTCATAAGCCATTAAATTCATCCCAGATCTTAACAAATAAATCGCTAATTCATCAGAAATTTGTTGAGTGGAATGCATTCCAGTTAGTAATTCAAGAAAAAAATTAACATTTACTTTCTCAGATTTTTGAAAGCTTGAAACTATTGGAAGCAATAATGACTTTCCAGATCGACCAATTCCCGATATGAACACAACATTATCAATATAAGATTCTCTATTTAATTTGGGGGTATTCATAAATCTATAAGGTTAAATATTTTTTTTGATTCTTAACAAAATCTTTTACCTGGTCATCATTTAAATTAATATTCCCATAGCTTGAAGGCTCACCCCAAATATTATCTTTCCACCACATATTTTCTTCAATCCACCAAACCCGTGGGTCTCGAAAAGTATCTGCAATATTCCAAAATTCTTGCTCGCTCATATCAACATAATTAAGCCAATAATGAAGGTCTGAAGAGACAACTGAGTCATATTTTTTTACCATTTCAATGCCTTTTTCACGACTCATATAGCCTGATCTAATATCTTTTGAGGCATGGTCAGATGATCTTCCATAGCCAAATTTAACAAACTTCATTAAATCATGAATACCATTTTCATACCTATCATCTAAGTTTGAAAACCTCCTATATGTTCTTTCAAAAGGCTTTTCTGATTGTTTCCATTTATAACGGTCCATAACCATTTTAGTATGGACATTTGCGTCCCATTTAAAAAAATTACCAATGTACAAACCACGAACCCCAACCTCCAAAATTTCTTCATCAGAAGGGTATTTAGCCCACATCAAATCTTTTTCTTTTAATCCATACTTTGTCATATCGTACCATTCATAACCCCTCAAGTCATGCTCATGCCTACTCCTTGCACTAAACTCAATAAAGTCATCAGGACTATACATGCCAGAGATATCCCAACTAGTTTCACCCCAAATTATAAGAGGAATATTAAACTTTACTGCTATCTGAATTGGTGCTGACATGATCCCACAGTGATTTTGCCAATTCATATCACCCATCATCTTAAAAGTTAGCTTATTGAGCTTTTTTAAAGTTTTAACACTTGGACCCCAAACAATATGATCAGCATCAAAAACATGCCTCATTAAATCCCTATTATGATCCCCCTCTGGTAGATAATTATTGCCATGATAAGTCATTAATAATGGCTTCAATCCATATTCTTGCGCCATTATATGTGCTTGATAAAAACTGTCCTTTCCTCCACTAACAGGTATGAGACAATCATAATTTGAATCATTATGGAGGTATGGCTTTACAAGATTTTCAAATTTTTCTTTACGATGGGACCAAAATTCTGGAGTTAAATTATTAAATGCTTCAGCAGTTTTACAACTACTACATATTCCTTCCTCATCAACGTGGAGGTTTACTGCATTGAAGGGATATACGCATTTTTTACAATATTTGAGTTTAATCATATCCTATAGTTATCTATTTTTATTAAGTCAGGTTTTCGAACATTAAAGCCATTATCGTACAGATGTTTTTTTGCTAAAAAAACACTTTGATCAACGTAATGAAAAATATTTGCTGCAGCTACAGCTTCTGCATCAGTCTTTTCAAAAACTTCTGAAAAATGACTCCACTCTCCAGCGCCACCACATGCAATAACAGGTATAGAAACACAATCAGTAATCTGATTTATCAAAGTCAAATCAAATCCATCGCCTTTACCATCTTTATCAATAGAATTAATTAAAATTTCACCTGCACCATTATCTTCAACTATTTTGGACAGTTCTTTAGGTGAAAATTTAGTTTTTTTACTCCCGCCAGTTGCAAATACATTATATTTTTTTGAAGTTAATTTTACATCAATAGAAATTACAATACATTGGGATCCAAACTCCCTTGAAGCCTCATTTATAAAGGAGGGGTCTTGAATAGCCATTGTATTGAGGCATACTTTGTCCGCCCCAACTGATAATCGATTTTCAATATCTTTAATAGTTCTAATCTTTCCCCCAACAGTTATTGGCATAAAAGCTTCTTTGGAAACATCTTCAATTACACTAAGAAAATCACCTCTATTGGCATACCCTTGATCATCTCTCCTTGTGTCATAGTTATCATCATCAGAAATGTCTAAATATATTAACTCATCAGACGCCCACTGACTCAACCTCTTTACAATAGTAACAGGATTCCCTAAGTTTTGATATTGTGAGAAATTTTTGCTTTGGACAATCCAACCATTCTTTAATAAAATCACTGGTATTAAACGATTCTTTTTCATGTTAAGTGAATGAAATTATTAAGGAGTAATTGTCCTGCTTTTTGACTTTTTTCAGGGTGGAATTGAAATCCAAAAATATTATCTTTAGATACAATTGAATTGAATAAGCCCTCATAATCGGAAGAAGCTAAAACATATTCAGGATTATTAACTTTTAAATGATAGCTATTTACAAAATAAAAATCTCTAAACTCTTTCAAATTTCTAAAAATTGGATTATCTTTTTTAATAATAATATCATTCCAGCCAATATGAGGCAAGGTTGAATCACTAACAATTAACTTTTCAACACTTCCTTGAATCCAGCCAAAGCCTTTACATTCTTCAAACTCAAACCCCACATCACCAAGGACCTGCATACCTACACAAATTCCAAGAAAAGGTTTTGCATTTTTTAAAACTTGCTCTTCTAGACAGTCAAAAGGGATAGTATTTTCAATTTTTCTCATTGATGCGCCAAAAGAGCCTACACCAGGAAGAATCAAGTGAGAGCATTTTTTTATATTATCTTTAGTGTTTGAGACAACTGCATTATAACCAAGATGCTTTAAAACATTATGAACGGATCTTACATTTCCCGAACCATAATCTAGAATACAGATAAATTTTTTAGCCATTTTAACCTCTATCCAAATTAATATCTGTGGCCTTAACAGGATCTCCCTTCTTACAGTCTTTAATAACCATTGAGCCAACTATAGAATCAAAATATTTTGGAGGCAATCCATATCCTGGCCTTATACTCTTAACATTTAAATCAGATATTTTATCGCCTTTAACAATGTCCTTAACAAAATACAGTGAACGTCTAAATTTAATATTAGCCATTTCACTTTTTTTAACACTATAGTCTACTTTTCCAAGAGACTCCCAAGCTATAAATAGATCCTGACACAACTTTGATAAATTTTCTTTATCAAGTGAAAAACTATCATCAGGCCCTCCACCAAACTTATTCAAGGTAACGTGTTTTTCAATTATTGATGCTCCCATTGCAATGCTAGAAATTGCAGTAATATTATCAAGAGTATGATCTGATAATCCAACTTGTATTTTAAACTTTTCTTTCATGTCTATAATAGTTTTGAGATTGTAGTCACTTGATGGCGCTGGATAACTACTTACACAATGGAGAATAGCTAGCTCAGAGCACCCATTTTCTCGAGAAACCTCAATAGCTTCTTTAATTTCATCAAAGTTAGCTATCCCAGTTGAAATTATCATTGGTTTTTTAGTTTGAGCTACATATTTTATTAGTGGTAAGTCAATAGCTTCAAAAGAAGCAATCTTATATGCAGGTGAATTTAAATCTTCTAGTAAATCAACAGCTGTATTATCAAAAGGTGAGCTAAAAATTGTGATATCTTTTTTTGCTGCATAATTAAATAATTCTTCATGCCACTCCCAAGGCGTATGAGCCCAATCATATAACTCATATAAACTTTTTCCTGCATACAAGCCCTCATCTATCATAAAATCTGAAGAATTTATATCCATAGTTATAGTATCAGGACGATAGGTTTGCATTTTTACCGCATGCGCACCACAAGTTTTTGCCATATCAATTATTTTAAAAGCATTATTAATATCTCCATTATGATTTGCTGACATCTCTGCAATCATGAAAGGTGGATTATGATTTGAAATTTTTCTATTATTTATTTGCATATTTTATAATTTCATTAAAAAAATCACTTAGAGTAGAAAAAGATTTGAGAGGAGGAAAGACTATATTAGAACCTAAATGAGAAAATCTTTGAGTTTGTATGCGATACGCTTTAGCATTCAGTTGTCTTGCTGGAACTATATCTTTTTCAGGGTGATCCCCAACAATTAGACAATTTTCAATGTCAATATTCATTTTTTCAGATGCTATTTTAAATCCAATTGGTGAGGGTTTAGGACATTTATATTCCCAACAATATATGATTGTATCAAAAAATGAATCTAAGCCCAAAGACTGTATTTTGTTTTTTTGCATTAGCGGAAGTCCATCTGTAACAATTGACATTTTCCAACCAGAGCATTTAATTTCATTAAGTAAATCAATTGTTTCGATATTTAAATCTATATTTGGTGAGTGATTTCTATAAATTTCAACCATTTCTTTTATAACTGCTAATTGCTCGTTTTTTTGTTGTTCGGGCATAATGGTGCTGAGTAGCAAATCAAATATTTTATCTCTTCCATTCGCTTCAAAATTTGATTGTAAAAACTGTAAAGAATTTTTTGCATCCAGGTGATACTTTTTCTGCAAAAAGTTTGAAATCACTTCAAAACCACTGAATACATAATCTTTTTCTGGATATAAAGTATCATCTAAATCAAATATTATTCCTCTTAGACTCATAAGAAGAAATCTTCAGAATACCTTAACAACTTAAGATTGTATTTCAATTCAACGGGAGATGGATTGAATAGTGGATTATCAATTAGATTAAGAGTCCATTGAGGGGTTTCCAAGCCTGCTTGAATACTTAGACTTGAAGCACCTCCAAACCTTGGATTAATTTCAATTAGAGAGACTTCACTGCCATCATAAAAAGCCTGAATAGTAATATGACCCCAAAACTTAAATACTGAAGAAATATTTCTAGCCAAATTTATCAGCTCAGGAATATCTTTCGTTTCTGTAATTATTGATTCTCCGTTAATAACTTCAACTCTTTCTCTAGCAACAGCTGAAACTAATTCACCTGTGTGTCCATAAAAAGCATCAATTGAATATTCATTTGAATTCACATATTTTTGAAAAATAAATTCAGAAGACTGATATTTTTTTAATATTTGATTTAACTTTATTTCATTATTAAGAAAAAAAACACCATTAGCTGCTTGGCTTGAATCTAGTTTTGCAACACATGGATATTCAATATCATTAATAGAAGAATAAACAGTTGGAATAGGGAAATCATTATCGATACATGTTTTAATGAAGCAAAAATTTGACAAACATTTTTGTATAGAAGAGGACTCACTCATTAATACTCGAATTCCATTTTTTAATAAGAAGGGCCTCTCTTTTATCAAAAAAGCCATATCTCGATCACTTGTTGGAATGATTAATGATATATTTTTATTATGACAATATTTAACAACAACTGATAAAAAAGTTTTATCTTTATAACTTGGAAAAATTTTAAAATCATCTCCAAAGTATAATGCAGGTGCGTTTATTGACATATCAGCACAAAATAACTTTCTAGATACCAAGTGGCAAGCATTTTTTAGTTTTTTTATAAGTTGTACTTTTTTTGAAACACTTAAAATCAGTAAATTCATCTATCATATTTCCTGAGAATTGTATTAATGACTTTCGTTGTTCCTAGCCCATTACAAATTTTTGCTGATTTAATTGAACAATCAGCCCCCCAATTTTCAAAGGTACTTATTAGATTTGGAATTTCTTCAACTGAATTAATAAGTTTTATAATGTTACTTGAAGCCAGAATCTTTGACGAAATCTCTTGATTAGTGGCAACACAAATTTGAATTGCAGGCAAGCCTAGACAGCACCTCTCCCACGTTGAACTCCCTGAAGCACCAATTGAAAGATCGGCATTAGCCATAATTTCAGCCATATCAACTACATTTATAAGAACTTCAACATTATATCTTGATGCAGCAGCAATAGTTTTAACACTATCTATATTTAATGAATTTGGGCCCATAATAACTGTAATTTTTGTATCCCATGCCAGCTGACAACAATCTATTTTTTTTATAATTTCTGTAGTGTAATTTTTAGGATCATTGCCCCCCATTGTTATAAGTATATTATTTAAATTTATATTTTTCCTTCGCTTAATACTTGATTGCCTCCAATAACTAAACTCAGGTCTTAGCATTGCATATTTTGAACCTAACATTAATTCACATTTTTCAGGAACAAGCTTTTTATAAATTTCCTCAGACTTTCCATATGTCTGATCAAGTAAGAAATTACAATTATGGGCTCTATCTGCTAAATCATCAATTACAAAAAGACTTTTAGTATAATCGTTTACTTTATTTTCCCATTCAATATCAATCCCATAATGATCTACAATGAGCAAGTCATATAGTGTTTCTTTTAAAAAATTGATAGTATCTTGTGCATCTTTTTTTTGAGATACTCCCAGCCATTTTGCATGTTGTAATTTATCGTCAGGTTCTTTCACAAAAGGCATCTCGAGTATCTTTACAACAAAACCTTTTGAAATAATTTGTTCAATTAAATTACCATTATGATTACGGCAAATAAACTCTACAATATTTCCATTAATTGTTAATTGCTCAGCTAATGACAGGCACCTCATTACGTGACCAATTCCCATTTTCAAAGATGCATCTACCCGAATAATGATTTTAAACATTACTTTTTTGAGTTCAGTGCTTTATACAATATTTCTGCTCTTTTCCAGTCATCAAGATTATCAATATCTTGAACTCTATAAGAAGGTAATATTAATGGAAAAGATTTCGAATTAGAGAAAATACTTTTTTGATAAGTCCAAGATTCAGCAGTGCCCCAATAAAATTGACCAGCATCATGGAATGATGGAATTAAGTCTTGTGAACGTATTAAATAGTTTTCAGGATCAAACATTTTTACATTTCCATTCTCTTCAATCATAACAGCTCTCTGGATTGGAAAAGGATAGTTTGTGACAGGAAAAACATAATCACATTGTTTTTTCATTAATAAATTAAGTCCATTTAAAATATCTTTAGGCTCAATAAAAGGAGCTGTAGCATATATGCAACAAACTAAATTAGGCTCAATTTCATTAGCAGTCAACCATTCAATGGAATGTGCCACTACATCAGAAGTGGTAGAGAAGTCATCAGACAATGCAGCTGGTCTTTTGAATGGAGCATCAACACCATATTTTTTTGCTACTCTGGCAATCTTCTCATCATCTGTTGAGACAATTATTCGATCAAAACAACGACTTTCTATTGCTGCTTCAATCGACCATGCAATAATCTCCTTACCACAAAAAAATTTTATATTTTTTTGCTTGATTCTCTTGCTTCCACCTCTAGCTGGAATTATTGCAACTTTATTCAATTTTTTTTAAATTATTAGCCACTTTTAAACTTGGACTTATATATAGAATTTAGATTTTTAAGCAACTAAGTATAGTTTTGCCTCCCTAATCCAGGGAAAAGGTTAAGTTTTATCATTCTCGGTATATGCATTATCCTTACAATTTTAGAATAAAAATATGCAATTACCGAAAAAATATTTGGTGGGACAACATTAACCTTGCGCATATTGCTGAATGCAAAAGCTAAATATAAGCTCATTTTCTCTTTATCATCAAAATATTTTTTTTGATAGTCATAATCATATAGAAAATGTTTTGGTATTTTTGTTAAATCTAAAGGTGTTTCAGCAGAATTCATAAGATAATTGATTAAATCCCCACAATTATCATTAATTTTATTTATTTCAGCTTTCGTTAAAACTTTTTTAAAATAGTGAGCTAAATCTGAATTGACACCAGTTTGTTTTCCTTGGTGAGAGTTCCCTCGCCATGGCTGACCCATGAGAGTGGGGCTTAAAAGATTATTAGTAAATTTAATATTATTTTTTTTACAAATATATTTCATCACATTTTTAGTATCTGTTAATAAATTTTCATATCTATAAACTATAAAATCACTATTAACCCCATACTTTTCTTGCAATAAGACAGCCCTAGTTACAGAAACATTCCAGCATCTTATTAAAGCATCAATATCATAATGATTAAAATTTTTAACGAAAAAATTAGGCATTTTAACTCCACGTTGAAATCGCCTTGACCCGTAAAATCTTCTTGTAATTCTAGTTTTTTCAGACGAAACATATCCAAAAATATCTCTAATTGGATGAATAAAGGTTGAGCCTTGAAATTCACTGAAATAGTCGTCTATATTATTTAAAAATAATCCATTACTATCATTCCAAGTGACATGTGAAATACTATCTAAATTCATTCCATGCTTCCAAGCATCAAAATATGCCTTATGCTTAATATCATAGATATCCTTTAAACAATTTGCATCTAGGGATTTCATCTTAATATCATCTATATATTGTTTATAGTTAAAGTCCGTTTTAATATTTTGATAAAAAGATTTTTCTAAATAATTTTTTCTAACTCCTATTGAATCACTTTTTTCTTTTCCCCATTTGTGAATAACCTCTTCCTTCTCTTCGACTAATCCATGAAATTTAAGTGCATTTTTATTTATTGATGAAGAATATTTTGCAATAAAAGTTGGCGCTCCAGGCAAAGCCACATAAAAAGGGTAAAGTTTTTTATCTAGATGCCAATCCCATTCAAGAGGGTAGCTTGCAATTCCTTCCTTCCCATCAAAAAGACGAGTAAGCAAACTTCCGCCACTCCGATTAATAGTACCAATGTATATATATTTCAAAATTAATGCCTCAAAAAAAAATTATTATATTGAATCATATTGTTTTATCTACCTTCAAAAAAAACTTCTTATACTCTTTCTTGTATATTTTTAAATCACTCTCAGAGTCCACTTCTAACCACTTATCATCAATTGGGACAGCATGGACCTTAATATTTGATTTTATTAAACCTTTTAACAACATTGTCATATCCATACCATCAATATGAACTTTTGAAAATCTATTTAAATAATCAGAAATTAAGCTCCATCCTTTTGGTGAAATTTTTATTAAGCCCATAAACTGTCCTTCTATATCATTTATGTTTTTTGCTTTATCTCCAATTTCTATAACAATACCATCTTGAAGTTTAAAAGATTCTGCATCTGATAAAGGGTCATCAAATCTAAGTGACCATAAATCAAGCCAATTAGGATCATAAGTTATAGCAATATCTTCATCTCTATCAATCAAACTTAGTACCGAATTCGAGCTATAAACTATATCAGCATAGCTAATTATAGTTGTGTCAGTCTCCAACCATTGTCTTGCCTCGATTAAAGTACTGACCATGTTTGTTTCAGCCCATCTTTTGTTTTCAAAATATGTTACGTTGAAATCAAAAGTCTTAGAAAGGTAGCCTCTAATAATTGCAATATCATCAATGCCAGCATTTTCAAGAGCCTCTAGTTGCCATTGAATAAGCTCTTTACCAAATAAAATAGTTCTGCATTTAGGAAGATTACTAGTCAATGACCCCATTCTGCTTCCTCTTCCAGCAGCTAAAATAATTCCTTTCATATCTTGTCCAAGTTATAAATAAAAACTAGCGAAACACTCGCCTGAAAAGTTTTTTATCCTCTAGCATGAATGATTTCTCTCTCTCAGGATGCCACATAATGCCATATATATTATTTTCAGAGTGTTCAAGAGCCATTACTATTCCATCATTTGAAAATGCAGATATATTCAATGGATTAGCTGACTGGGTAGTTCCATAATTATGAAAAGAATTTACATCACTGAAATCCTCAATTAAATTTGTCAGCTTTAGTCCTTTATTTGCCTGCAATTGATGTCTTATGCCCACATGATTACCAATCCTTTCTATTGGTATATCAAAGTAATCTTGGATTAATTGCATTCCTCTACAAACTCCAAGAATTGCTTTGTCATTTTTAATAGCCCACTCCAAAATATTTTTTTCAATCTGGTCTCTTTCAGGAAACTCTCCTCCATATTTTACAAGATTTCCCCCACCAGTTAAAATAGCTCCGTGTATCTCCTCATTCTTAATAATAGCCTCTAAGTGAATTTGATTATTAGAAATAAAGACTGGCAATAAATCAATTGAAATTAAAAACTCAGTCCACTTCTGATCAATAGAATCTCTCTTCTCGCCATAATCTGGTAAATATTCCATTCTTTGCGTGACTAAGATTTTTTTCATCTTAAGATTATAACTTTTTTATTTGCACAATTAATTTCTAATTTACTTGCGCTTAGCCATCTATTATATAATGATTCTCCAGAACCAATAACGGCAGGTATTCCTAATTCTGAAGCTCTAATTGCCATATGAGAGTTAACTCCACCGTACTTCGTTATAAAACCAATAATACCTTGAGAAAATATCCAGTCATATCCTGGGTCTGCACTTGGAATCATAAGAATCGAATTTCTCAAATCAAACTTAGAATCATTTACATCAACTACATGTCCAGAAGCAGAGAGCAAGGTGACAAAGCTAGGTTCGTTTTTCAATTGACTGAAAGACCAAACATCTTTCGGATTAATAATCAATGTAGGTAATTGCAATCCACTTGTAACATCATAAGCGCTTTTCCCTTCCTTTACATTATCATGTAACACACTATTTAAATTTCTAGTAGAAGAATAAGATTTC
>CABXNH010000020.1 GCA_902513495.1 uncultured Gammaproteobacteria bacterium | reverse complement strand
GAACTCAAGAATTCCATAAGCTCCAGAATTATCACTAATTGAAATACCCTTTGGTAGTGATGATAGCTTTCCTTCAATTTCAATCTTATGGTTATGCTTTATCAAGACCCAAAATTCATCAGGGCTAACCCAAAAACATTGTGAATCGTTATCTCCAGTCGTCATTTGAAGTACGTCAGGTAGCTTTAAATTAAAAAGATCCTTTGCCACCTTAGTATTGTTTTTTGAACTTGAAGATGTTCTTAGGACAAGTAAAGAATTTCCAGACACTTCTTGAGAGATAAGGTCTTTCTGATTAATTAAAAAACCATCGCCATCAGTAAGAGGGTCAAAAGTCGATCTAAATATCGGTTTAATTTTATTATTAGAGTCACTCATTGCCGTCCACCTTTTCACCTTTAACATCATAAAAGACGCTGCCAGAAACTTCACAAGGTATCTCTTTCAATCCCTGCTTCTCCTGAACAATTTTCACTAATACCGTTTCACTCATCATAGAAAGTCCACCCTTAAGCTGAGCAAGTGCAATAGACCTTCCCAAAGCCGAACTGTAATAACTGGACGTTACATAACCGATAGAGATTCCCTGATTACTAATAATATGAGCACCCTCTGGCAACACAACCTGCGCATCCTTTGTTAATAGCCCGACTAATTGAAGCCTATCACTTGAATTCAACGCAGCAATACTAAAAGAGCGTCGACCAATGTATGAAAACGGCTTATCTTTTGCAAGAATCCAGTTCATATTCACATCCATCGGCGTCATTGAGCCATCTGTATCCTGGCCAACAATAATATAGCCTTTTTCTGCACGAAGCACATGCATTGATTCAGTGCCATAAGGAGTTATTTTCCAAGGCTTTCCAGCAAGCGCAACTTGATCCCAGATGAAGCGACCATAGTTTGCTTCTACATTAATTTCATAAGCAAGTTCGCCAGAAAAACTAATCCTCATTATTCTTGCGTTGACCCCACACACCCTTCCAGGACGCCACTGCATGAACTTAAAACTTTCTTTATTAAAGTCCACATCTTGACACAATATTTCCATTAATTTGCGAGCGTTTGGCCCCACAACTGCGACTGTTGAAAACTGGTCAGTGACACTATTAAGATGAACATCCAGGTCACTCCATTCAGTTTGAAGCCACATTTCAAGTGTAGAGTAAACGCTTGCTGCACCGCCTGTTGTCGTGGTCATAATAAAATGATGATCATTAATACAGGCTGATACGCCGTCATCAATAATCATTCCTTTTTCATTACACATTAAGCCATAACGACAACTTCCTGGAGCAAGCTTCATCCAGGCATTGGTATAAACTCTCGATAAAAATTCTCTTGCATCTTTTCCTTGGACGTCAATTTTTCCAAGAGTTGATGCATCCATCATGCCAAGAGAATTTCGAACAGATTTGCATTCTCGGTTAACAGCTTGATGTATATCTTCTCCGTCCTTAGGATAAAACCAAGGCCGGTACCATTGACCAACTAGCTCAAATTCAGCACCACTTTCCACATGCGAATCATGAATCGTTGTATATCTTTGTGGGTCAAAAAAGTCACCTACCTCTCGACCTGCCATTGCACCAAAATCAACGCCGGTATACGCAGGCCTAAATGTCGTTGTTCCCACCTCAGACATTGGAACGTCTAAGAACTCAGCAGCTACAGCAATTCCATTAATATTTCCAGTTTTACCTTGGTCTGTTCCAAAACCCATTGCTGTGTAACGCTTAATGTGCTCAATAGATTGATAGCCTTCTCTAATTGCTAGCGCAACATCCAATGTAGTTACATCATTTTGCATATCAATAAAGACTTTTGGTTTGTTAAGAATTTCAATTGGCGTAAAGAATCGATCAACCTTGTAATAGTTTGAACATTCTTTGTTCAGTGGTTGAATACTAGCCTTTTTAACTTCACCCATAGATTCTAGGGACTGTTGCGCTTTATTTTTAGCATCTAAAATGGCATCCCTCCAAAATCCAACAGAATTTACAGCACCACAAACTTTTCTATTTTTTCTATTTTTTTGAGGCAAGAATGATTGAGAATACTCATCAAAATATGTCTTGCCACCGCAATGACAATCCAAGTGTACAACAGGATTAAAACCGCCTGAAGTGGCTAATAAGTCGCATTCTAGTGTTTGCAAATCTTTGGTAAGCCTCCATTGAGATTGCCAATGTGGTGGCTTAGGTTGTAATTCAACTTTTGAGATTTCAACACCTTTAATGCTGCTTGTTCCATTCGCTTTTCTAATGGCATAACCTTGAAGGATGTCTATACCTGAATCCTTGGCCTTGAGAACAATCTCACTTTCACCTCCAGGAGCTCTGACATCAATAACTTGACAATTAATACTGTTATTATTTAGACTGACTGCAGTGCTATAAATACTGTCATTATTTCCATACAAAATAACCTTTCTGCCCGAGATCACACCAAACTCTTCAAGGTAACGTCTAACAGACTGACTTAGCATAATATTGGCCAGGTCATTGGTTTCAAAAAGCATTGGTCGCTCATGTGCTCCAGTGGCCAAAATAACTTCTTTTGCTCTAATCTTATGTAGAACTTTTCTTGCTGATTGAACGCTTTCTCTCTGAGTGGACTGACCCGAAGCATGTGTTTGCAGAACTTCGATATAGTTATGATCATACCAAGCATAAGCAGTTGCATAAGTCAGAATTTTTAGACGGCTATTTTCTTCATTATTAAACTTCAAAAGCTTATTAACATTGTCTTCATGCCAGACAAATGAAGACTCATCAGTTGAAAACTCGCTCAATAGCTCTCCGCCCAAGTTCTCTCTTTCGTCTACCAAAATAACTCTTGCAGTTTTTGAGTGATTGAGAATCTCTAATGCTGCCGTTATGCCAGATACTCCACCGCCAACGACAAGAATCTCAGTATGCTGAAATACATGATCATACACATCCTCATCTACCTCAGAAGGTGCCTTAGAGAATCCTGACAAGGATCTCAAACTGTCTTCAACCAAAGACCAAACTTTTTGTTTAATAAATGTCTTATAGTAAAAACCTGCCGGCATAAAACGATGCAGCGGCTTAATCATAGCGCGAAAATCAAATGAATTTGGATTACTTGAACTAACAGCACTCAAGCCGTCATAAAGGATCACCTCAGTAGCCTTCATATTTGGAGTATATCTTCCACCTATCTCAAGAGAAACTAAAGCATTTGGCTCTTCAACTCCAGCCCCCATTAATCCTCGCTTTCGCCCGTACTTAAAGCTTCTTGCAAAAAAACGTACATTATTTGCAATAAGGGCTGAGGCTAGGGAGTCGCCTTGATAACCCTTGTAAGATTTATTATTAAATATAAAACTCAGTGGCTGAGAGTAATCTATAAAGTTGCTTTTATGATTATCTATTCTCATGATGCATTCTCACTGTTAATCTCTCCAAAAGTCGAAACTTGGATAACTTCATGACTAATGGTTGATCTTTTAACTAAAAAGTATTTTCGACAACCAGCCGTATGAACCCATTGCTCCCAATGGTCACCTTTGTGATTTGTGCGATAAAATACATAATCAGCCCACTCTTCATCACTCAATGCCTCAGGGTTCTGAGGTCTCGCAATAAAAGCCTCCCCTGCAGGCGAAAATTCATTCTGATCTCTTGATTCTTTACAGTATGGACAATCTATCAAAAACATAATATTACCTTTAACTAAACTAGTGAGCCACGCCTGCAGCGCCATGCTCATCTATCAGAGCGCCAGTTGTGAAGCGATTAATGTGAAATGGTAGTGCCAATTCATGTTGCTTGTCTTGTGCAATGGTATGCGCAAAAACATTACCTGAGCCAGGTGTCGCCTTAAAGCCGCCCGTTCCCCAGCCACAATTAAAGTAGAGACCTTGAATTTTAGTTGGACTGATTACTGGACAAGCATCAGGACAGACATCAACTATACCGCCCCACTGTCGATTCATGCGAACACGAGAAAAAATTGGAAACAACTCTAGTATTGCCGCTGCGCAGTGCTCTACTATTTTGGCACTCCCTCTTTGCGCATATGAGTTATAGCCATCTATTCCAGCACCAATAACTAAGTCTCCCTTATCACTCTGACTGACATATCCATGAACAGCATTAGACATGACAACCGTATGAAGAATGGGCTTCAGTGCCTCAGATACAAACGCTTGCAAAGGATGACTCTCAACAGGGAGTCTTAAACCAGCCATTTTCGCAATCACTGAAGAGTGCCCTGCGCTGACGCAACCAATTTGATCTGCAAGAATATCACCCTGAGTAGTTTTGACACCTTTCACTCTTCCCTCTTCAACTTCAATATCTATAACTTCACAATTTTGAATAATATCGACTCCTAAGTTTGAGGCGGCTCGAGCAAAACCCCATGCAACGCCGTCATGTCGAGCAACACCCCCTCGCGCTTGAAAGGACGCGCCCATAATTGGATACCTTACATTTTTAGAGGTATTGATAATTGGAATCTGCTCTTTGATTTCTTTGTGGTCTACAACTACAGCATCAACACCGTTAAGTACGTTGGCGTTGACTCTTCTCTCAATGTCTCTCATGTCCTGCAGGGTGTGTCCAAGATTGTAGACTCCTCTCTGACTGAACATGACATTAAAATTTAAATCTTCACTAAGCCCTTCCCATAGTCTCATTGAGTGCTCGTAAAGACTAGATGCCTCATCTCTAAGATAGTTTGACCTAATAATTGTTGTGTTTCTGCCGGTATTTCCACCGCCTATATACCCCTTTTCAACTACTGCAACATTTGTTATGCCACACTCCTTCGCAAGATAGTAAGCTGTAGCGAGGCCATGACCGCCACCACCAATAATAATGACATCATATTTTGGTTTTGGCTTAGACAGAGGGATTGCTTTATCCCACTCTTGGTTGGACAGTCCTGCTTTTAGTAGTGAATACCATGAATATTTTTTTTGCATAATCTGAACTCTAAAATTAACCTATAAATCAAGCACAATATCACTTGTTGGATATGAACAACATGTCAAAATATATCCTTCTTTTTCGTGAGACTTTAAAAGTCCGCCTTGAGCATCCATCTCAACTGTACCTTCAAGCATTTTAGTTCGACAGGTTCCGCACAAACCCTGAGAACATGCAAAAGGAACTGTAATGCCCTGTTTTTGAATGGAAACCAAGATACTCGTATTACTTCCACAAGGCAAAACTTCGCCGCTCTTTGACAGGGTGACATTATATTCATTTATTTCACTTTCTGTAACTTTATGCTCTGGCAAATTCACGTCCATAGCCATATTTTTTTGGGCCGTTGAACTCTCTATATCAAAACTCTCTTGATGATATAAATTCATATCATAATCACTTGATTTGAGTATTTTTTTTACATTTTGCATGTAGGGTTCAGGTCCGCAGCAATAGACCTCTCTATCGGCAAAATCAGGAACAAGCTCCATCAGCATGTTGGTGCTCAAAAAACCAGTAGGCCCATGCCACTCATCACTTGCAATATCACACACGTAATATCTTTTAAAATTATTGTGGCTTGACTGATAATAATCTAGCTCATCTTTTGCAATTAAATCCTTTTCGGACTGTGCACTATGAATAAAGACGATATCTGAATCGATTGTGAGATCAATAAAATATCTCGTCATTGACAACATTGGAGTAATTCCACTGCCGCCAGATAAGAGCAAAATTTTAGACCTTGGCTTATCTAATGCTACACTAAATGAACCACCAATATCGAGAGCGTCTACACAGTCACCAACTTTCAAACTATCGTGCATCCAATTTGTTACAACCCCATCAATCATCCTTTTATTGGTTATTGTGATTGTGTTAGGTCTTGTAGGGCTGGATGCAATTGTATAAGTACGCATTACCTCTTTGCCATCGATATTCAAAAAAAGTGTTGTATGCTGTCCTGGATAAAATTGAAACCAAGCATCCTTCTTTGACTTAAAGGTAAAACTTTTAACATTATGCGTTTCATCTTTAATACCAATACACTCAAGGGGCGAGACATCGCCTGTCCAGCGAGCAAGGTCCTTAATATTAATATTTGGAAAAGATAATTCTTTCATTCAATTCAAGCTTAATTCAAATAATCAATTGTAGCACCAGAACATATAAATAATCTATTTAACACTGCTCCTTGCAGGTAATTATTAATTACAAAAAGTGCAAATATATCTAATTAGAATTTAATTCCTAATTTGATAAAAGGTGGGAATTTTATCAATTAAAGCTTGCTAAAGCAATCTTTAAAATTGAAAC
This sequence comes from uncultured Gammaproteobacteria bacterium, assembly GCA_902513495.1. Classification (GTDB taxonomy): domain Bacteria; phylum Pseudomonadota; class Gammaproteobacteria; order PS1; family Pseudothioglobaceae; genus Pseudothioglobus. Next base: position 17,943 of record CABXNH010000020.1, on the reverse strand, counting down.
AAAAAATAACGGTATTACAATAGCTTAGGGCATTGGAATAAGGTGTTTTTTTCGTGCATAGATTCCCTGAAGGATAATTGCAAATAAAATTGCCAATCCTCCAATTAAAGTATTTCTAGTCGGCACCTCATGAATCCCTAGGATTGGTAGCCATGCCCAAAAAATACCAAGAACAACCTCGAGGAGTGAGAGCATGACTAGCTCCCCGCTAGGCAAATACTTTGCTCCTAACCCATACAATATCAAACCTAAGCCAACAACTAGGCCATGTGACATACTGATTCCTATATTCATTGCTGGCATATCAAAGCTGCTCCCAGTTGTAATGATCAATAGCGTTGCCCAAAGCATACAAAAAAAGCCTGCAAGTGCTGGTGTTAATAGCTTTGGAACCTCAGGATTTTTTCTGATAGTAATGGTATATATTGAGAAACCTAAAGCGACAAAGAATCCATAAATACCCCCAATAATGGTTGTAGACTTGTCAGCATCCCAAACCATAATCGTAATTCCTATGGCCACAATTAACATGTTAACCAGTGTACTTTTACTGAGCCGCTCACCGAGGATAACAAAACCCAAGAATGCTGATAGCACAGGAGAAACAGCCAGCATAAGCAAAGTTATAGCGACTGTAGTAGTGGTCAAAGCGTAGATCCATCCAAAGAATGTAATAGACATCACAAGGCTTCCAATTAGACTCCATGAGTCAATACGCCTAAAGGTATGAAAAAAGTTTTTACGCTCTCTGAATAGAACAAAAATGAGTATGACTGAGGTAATAATTAAACCTCTATAGAGTAAATACTGAAGCCTAAAGCTCTCAGCATCTTCAAGCAGACGCACAAGTGGCGCCCCAAAACTCCAGATTATTCCGCTTATAACAACTAGACTAAAACCTAGTAAATAGTTATTTTTCATCCTACTACCCCGCTGAATCTAGCTGATGAGAATATTATTTCCGCATTTTGTTCCTAAAAACTCAACATGTCAATCATTTTTTTACTACTCCAGTTAAGCAAAATCACATCTATTTTTTAGATATATAATTTACATATAAATTCTGTTTAAAAAAGTTTGATGAATATTAATGAAACACCAAAATGGCAGTTCTGGATTGATAGAGGCGGAACCTTTACAGACATAGTTAGTAAAAGTCCAAAGGGTGAACTCAAAACCCACAAACTACTCTCCGAAAACCCTACGCAATATAAAGATGCAGCAATTCAAGGCATCAGAGATTTACTATCTTTAAAAAACAAGGAATCGATTCCTGTTCATCAAATTGACTCCATAAAAATGGGTACGACCGTCGCAACGAATGCACTTTTAGAAAGAAAAGGAGAAAAAACACTTTTAGCAATCACCAGAGGATTTGCGGACATTCTCAGAATTGGATATCAACAAAGACCCAAATTATTTTCTTTAGATATCCAGCTACCCGATATGCTTTATTCAGATATTGTTGAGATTGATGAGAGAGTTGACACAAAAGGAGCGGTACTCAAAGAGCTTGATCCTGTAGTCACTGAACAAATATTACGCAAAGCCTTTAATGAAGGCTTCAAGTCCATTGCGATTGTTCTGTTGCATGGCTATAGACATTGGGAGCACGAACAACAAATTAGCTTAATTGCAAAAAAAATTGGATTTGAACAAATCTCTGCGAGTCATCAAATCAGTCCACTTATGAAAATTATTCCTCGTGGAGACACGACAGTTGTCGATGCTTATTTATCACCTATCTTGCGTCAATATGTTGATCAAGTCAAAGACGAACTTGGGTCTACTCAAAAAGGCTTTGAAAAATTAATGTTTATGCAGTCTAATGGTGGATTAACAGATGCTAACTATTTTCAAGGTAAGGACGCTATTCTTTCTGGGCCAGCAGGTGGTGTTGTTGGTATGGTCAAAACTGGTGAAAAAATTGGACTCAATAAACTCATAGGTTTTGATATGGGGGGAACTTCGACCGATGTCTGCCACTATAACGGAGAATATGAGAGAACTTTAGAGACAGAGGTAGCTGGTGTCAGGCTGAGGTCTCCAATGATGTTAATAAATACTGTTGCAGCTGGTGGTGGCTCAATTATAAGTTTTGATGGCTCTAGATATCGCGTAGGTCCAGACTCAGCTGGTGCTTTCCCGGGTCCTGCAAGCTATCGAAATGGTGGGCCTCTGACAGTAACAGATTGCAACGTCATGCTAGGTAAGCTAAATCCAGATTTCTTTCCAGAAGTCTTCGGTCCTAATGGCAATCAAAAACTTGATCTCGATATTGTTAATAAAAAATTCACCTCTCTCGCTAAAGAAATTTCATCGACCACAAAAAAACCAGTCAGTCCTCTAGAGGTTGCAGAAGGCTTTCTATCCATCGCCGTTGATAGTATGGCGAATGCTATCAAAAAAATATCTATCCAGCGTGGCTATGATGTCGGTAGCTATGCTTTATCTTGTTTTGGTGGTGCTGGCGGTCAACATGCTTGCATGGTAGCAGACAAACTCGGTATTAAAAAAATTCACCTGCACCCATATGCTGGCGTCCTATCTGCTTTTGGAATTGGTCTTGCTGACAGCAAAACGATCAATGATCAGGCTGTTGAGTTAAATCTTGATGAGAGAGTTATTTTTCAAATTAATGACAAATTTGAAAATCTTCGACGCGCTGGAAAAGAAGACTTAATGGCTCAAAATCTTAATAATGACATATTTGAATATGTCGACCGAGTCTTTCTACGATATCAAGACTCTGATAGCACTCTAGCAGTTAAATTTAATAATTTTCCAGCTATGAAACTAGACTTCGAAGACAGTCATAAAGCTAGATTTGGCTTTATATCTCCTGAAAAAAAAATAATCATTGAGTCGATTCAGTCTGAGGTTTCATGTCAGAGTAATCACCATCCATCACATGAATCAGAACAGAAAAAATCTCCAACTAAGTCCTTAAAAACGCAAAGCGTTTTTTTCAATGGAAAGCCTCAGAAAACTATTTTTTATAATCGAAAGGATATTAAACCCAATGACAAACTCTCTGGGCCTGCTGTAATTATTGAGCCAACCACAACAATCATAATTGAACCTGGATGGGAGGCAACCTTGAGAGAGAGCGACGATTTAATCTTGACGCGAACTCAACAAATCAATAGGACAAGTGCTATTGGGACAAGTGTTGATCCTATCATGTTGGAAATATTTAATAATTTATTTATGAATGTTGCGGAGCAAATGGGCATGGTGCTAGAAAATACAGCCTCGTCTGTTAATATTAAAGAGCGCTTAGACTTCTCCTGTGCTTTGTTCTCACCAACAGGAGAACTTATCGCAAATGCACCTCATGTTCCGGTTCATTTGGGCTCAATGAGTGAATCCATCAAGACTATTATTCGTGAAAACTCGTCCACAATGAGTTCTGGTGATGCCTTTCTCATAAATGCTCCATACAATGGTGGCACTCATCTACCAGACATTACTCTTATAAAGCCAGTTTTTGATGATTGTGATGAGAGCGTGATATTCTATGTTGCAACGAGAGGTCACCATGCAGATATTGGTGGCACAGTTCCGGGATCCGCACCAGCAAACTCGACTCACATTAGCGAGGAGGGTGTATTAATTGACAACTTTAAACTAGTCTCTAAGGGAGTATTTCTTGAAAATGAAATTTATGACTTGTTAAGTCTATGTGAGTACCCTGCTCGAAATATCAAACAAAATATTGCTGATTTAAAAGCACAAGTTGCTGCTGCAGAAAAAGGGTCTCAAGAGCTCCTTAATGTAATCAAGCATTACGGGCTTGAAGTTGTTCATGCATACATGGGGCACGTCCAAGACAATGCAGAGGAATCCGTCCGAAGGGTGTTAGATGTTTTGAGTGATTCAAGTTTTACATATGAAATGGATGACGGACATCAAGTCTCTGTCTCCATAAGAGTCGACAAAGTAAATCGCAGCGCAACCATTGACTTCTCTGGGACAAGCAACCAGCATCCAGGAAACTATAACGCCCCAAGTGCGATTTGTTATGCTGCAGTGCTTTATGTTTTTCGCTGCTTAGTGGATGATGATATACCACTCAATGCAGGGTGCCTTAAACCATTAAATTTAATCATACCCAGTCACTCAATGATTAATCCAGAATACCCTGCAGCTGTATTTTCTGGCAATGTTGAGACTTCACAGTATATCGTTGATACCCTGCTTGGTGCTCTAGGGCAGTTTGCTGCATCACAAGGAACAATGAATAATTTTATTTGGGGTAACGATACAGTCCAAAATTATGAGACGATTTGTGGCGGTTCTGGAGCCAGCATAAATCAACCTGGCTGCAGTGCGGTTCATACTCACATGACTAACTCGAGACTGACCGATCCAGAGGTTTTAGAGTGGCGTTTTCCTGTTAAGCTTGAGTCTTTTAGTATTAGGAAAAATTCAGGGGGTGAAGGGTTAAATATGGGGGGAGATGGCGTAGATCGAAGAATACGTTTCCTTGAGCCGATGACGGTCAATATTATTGCAGGCCACAGAAAAATACCGCCCTATGGTCTTTCAGGTGGTGGGCCGGGAGCACTTGGTGAAAATTATGTTATTCATGCCGATGATAGTGTGTCGAGTCTTGGCACCAAGGGGCAGATTGAAGTTGGTAAGAATGATCTTTTTATACTTAAAACGCCTGGGGGTGGGGGTTTTGGAAAGGCAAGTCAAAATAAAGAAAGTTAATTTGGCTATAAAATAGGAACAATCTATGAAAACAATTAATCAAAATTCAGCGCCAAAAGATGCCAAAGTTCGACGTGAAACAAAACCAGTCATCTCTTACCCTATTGATAATCTTACTGTCTTTGATGAAGATTTTTATAAAGCAGCTAGAGATAATATGGCTCTAGTAGATTCCATCATAATTCCACCAAGGGATGCTAGGACTTTTGAGGTTCCTGCGGGATATTTTTTTCGAATTGTAAGTACAGAGGGGCCACAAGTTGGTGATTTGAATTTATGGAACAAGAACAACATTAATGAGCGTTTTTTTAGTGGCAAAACACGTGCGCTATACGGCACTCATGTTAGCACCAGTGATAGGCTTTATTCAAACCTTCCTTTTTTAAGGCCGATTGCTACTATTACTCATGACACACTCGACTGGTATGGTTATGATGATGATGGCGGAAGCGTTCATGATGTAATTGGAACAAGGTGCGACCCTTATACACATGTTGCTTTAAATAATGAGGAGTACCATTACTGTTGTCACTCGAATCTATGCAGGGCGCTCTCAAAGCAGCAGCAAAAACCGATTGAAGAAATTGAACATAACGTTCACGACGTCCTTAATGTCTTTATGTGCACAGGGTTTACAAAAAATACGCATCAGTACTTCATGAAGGCGAGCCCGGTTAGGCCTGATGACTTTATTGAGTTTTTTGCCGAAATTGATCTCCTCTGTGGATTATCAGCTTGCCCAGGAGGTGATTGCAGTTCAAGCCACTCAAGCGATAAAGCAGCCTGCTATCCACTAAAAGTTGAAATCTTTAAGACAGCTGATGGGGCACTTAAACAATGGAAAAGTCCGCCTCAAAATAAGTATTCAAGAAGTCATGGTGAGCGTTAAAATTCTACTTTGATATTAAGTTACTAGAGATGGAAAACTTAAAGGGTATTTTGTTTATGATTCTTGCAATGGCTGGGTTTGCATGTGAAGATCTGTTTATTAAAATGCTCTCAACCAACCTTCCAGTTTCTGAAATTATCATCATTCTAGGCTTTAGTGGAAGCCTTATCTTTCTTGCAATCGGACTCACGACAAAAGCACCAATTTTTCATAAAGACTTATTATCTATGCCCATCATAGTTCGCACTCTATGTGAACTTTTTGGCGCTTTGTTTTTCGTTCTTGCAATTGCTTTAACGCCTCTGTCCTCTGCCTCAGCAATCCTCCAGGTTGTGCCCTTGCTAGTAACTATTGGAGCTGCAATTTTCTTTAAAGAAAAAGTTGGTTGGCGCCGATGGAGCGCCGTCGTTGTTGGCTTTTTAGGTGTCCTATTAATTCTTCGTCCTGGCTTTGGAAGCTTTATGCCGGCTTCGATTTTTGCGCTTCTGGGGGCTATATTTTTAGCTGGAAGAGACCTAGCCACTCGAGCTATTAAGGTGAAACTTCCATCCGTTATTATATCTCTTTATGCATTCTTAGCTTTTGGTCTCTCAGGCATCTTCATAATCCCATTCAGCCCGGAAATGTTAATGCCTAGCTCAAACGAAATCATATATTTTGCTGGAGCCTCAGCCTTTGGGGTGATTGCATACTACTCCATTGTTATTGCAGCAAGAGTTGGAGAGATGTCAGTAATCTCCCCTTTTCGCTATTCAAGACTGGTCTTTGCAATGATTCTTTCAATCGTTGTTCTCTCTGAAAGGCCTGATATGTGGACGTTTTTAGGTGCAGCAATTATTGTAGCATCTGGTGTTTATACTTTTATTCGTGAAAATCTAATGGGCAAAACCAAGGAAAGAATTCTTTAGTAGTCTCAAGTATCCATTATTTAAATTTGGCTCTGCTGAAAAAAAGCTTGCTATACTTAACAAAATTGTCTAACATCCGCACAAATTAACACATATCAAGGAGTTACTATGAACATGCCAAGAACAATTCACATCCCAAATGGAGACAATATAGTTCATACATTTAGTGATCAAGAATACAAAAATAGACAAAAGAGACTTAGGGATTATATGGCTCAGAGTAATATAGATGCGGTCATCTTTACTTCTATTCATGGCATTAATTACTATAGTGATTTTCTTTACTGTTCATTTGGAAGACCATATGCATTAGTGGTCACCCAAAACAAAGCAACTTCAGTTACAGCTAACATTGATGGTGGGCAGCCGTTTCGAAGAACCTTTGGTGAAAATCTAGTCTACACAGATTGGCAAAAAGATAGCTTCTTTTATGCCTTACAGCAGCTTGTCAAAAATGGTGGAAAAATTGGTATTGAATATGACCATATTACTAAAGAGCGATTAGATAAACTTGATGCAGCATTTGACCAAGCCAACTTTGTTGATATTTCCGTTGACTGCATGAAAATGCGCTCAATCAAGTCCGATGAGGAAATTGCTCATATCATCCAGGGAGCAAACGTTTGCGATATTGGGGGTGCGGCACTTGTGGAAGCAGTCAAAGAGGGCGTGCCTGAACACGAGGTGGCTCTTCACTCCACGCAAGCCATGGTTAGAGAAATCGCAAAGCGCTATCCGCATTCAGAACTTATGGATACTTGGACTTGGTTTCAATCAGGAATTAATACTGATGGCGCACATAACCCGGTGACTACAAGAAAAGTACAGAAAGGTGATATTCTTAGTCTTAACTGTTTTTCCATGATTGCCGGCTATTATGTTGCTCTTGAAAGAACCTTATTTTATGATCATGTTGATGACGAGTCATTGAGATTATGGGAAATCAATGTTAAGGTTCATGAAGAGGGAATGAAACTAATTAAGCCAGGAGTTGCTTGCAAAGATATAGCACTTGAACTTAATAAAATTTTTGAAGAATACGGCCTACTTGAGAGTCGAACGTTTGGCTATGGGCATTCGTTTGGAGTGCTATCTCACTACTATGGCCGTGAAGCTGGGGTTGAGTTGAGAGAGGATATTGATACAGTCCTTGAAAAGAATATGGTTGTATCCATGGAACCTATGATTATGATTCCCGAAGGAAAAGCCGGAGCTGGTGGCTACAGAGAGCATGATGTAATGATTCTCACTGAAGATAGTGCATATGACATAACCAAGTTCCCATTCGGTCCAGAGCATAATATTATTAAATAATATTGGCATTTCTCAGCAATGGTTCAAATAGAATACTCTCAATTACTCGGCGAATTGCGCAAGGTGGCAAGAGATGCTGGTCTTGAGATTATGCAAATCTATGAAAGCTCAATTGATGTCGATTTTAAAGATGATGGGTCTCCAGTAACACTTGCAGATCAGGCTGCAGAAAAAATAATATTAAAAAGACTTAAGGACATTATTCCTCATATCCCAATTGTCTCAGAAGAGAACGCGAGTAGTCATCACTTAGAGGCTAGCGACCAGTTTTTTCTCATTGATCCGCTAGATGGCACTAAGGAGTTCCTTAAGAAAGATGGACTTGGCTCGTTTACCGTGAATATCGGCCTTATTGAAAAAGGTGTTCCTACTCTAGGCGTTGTTTTTGCTCCAGCACTTAATCGTATGTTTTTTGCATCTACTCCTTCAGGAGCTTTTGAAGAAACTGAGAATGGTATTGAAAAAATTGTTGTAAGAGAAGTCCCTAATTCTGGCCCTGTCGCTGTAGCGAGTGTATCTCATCGGGATGAATTGACAAATAATTGGCTCAAAAATAACAATATCAAAGATACAATTTCTATTGGCTCTTCATTAAAGTTCTGCTTAGTTGCCTGCGGTGAGGCTGACGTTTACCCTCGATTTGGTCCCACAATGGAGTGGGATACAGCAGCTGGAGATGCAGTACTAAGGTCTGCAGGTGGCAAGGTGCATCTACCCAATGGAGAAACCTTTACTTACGGAAAATCAAACTATAGAAATAGCGCATTTATTGCGTACGGAAACTTTTAAGTAGAATAATTAGAGTAAGCTTAACTCTCGTAGGAGTATATCTCAACCATCATCTCATCAGCAATTAACTCAAGCTTATCTCTCACAAGATTTTCATCGAGTGCACTAGGCAAATGGAGTGTAATTTGCGCTTTAAAAAGCTGCTCTCCAGACATGGATGCGTCAATGATTTCAGTTTTTAACTCTTCGACATTAGCTTGAAGTTCATCTGCCAAAACGTGTGAAAGTTTGTTAATAATTCCTACATGGTTTTGGCCAATAAGCTCAATATTATAACTCTTGACATTGCTCAGCTTATCAACAGGAAGAGTCTCTTCACAAGCAATTTGAAGGCCCAAAGAAGCAGAATTTAAATCCTTTGTAAGTTTAGCAGCGTCACTTGACGGTACATTTACTTTAAGTATTCCAGCAAATTTACCTTCAAAACTAGACATATTGCTTTCAATCCAATCACCGTTATTTGAAACAATAATCTTTGAGAGTCCGTCAACAAGCCCAGGCTTATCGTCTCCCAAAACGCTAATCAAAAATGATTTCATAATAATCTACTTATAATCTTCAATACTTGGACAAGAACAAACCAAATTCTTATCACCATAGACATTATCCACTCTAGAAACTGGCGGCCAATACTTGACTCGCCTTAGACTCTCAACAGGATAGGCTGCCTCTTCCCTGGAATAAGAAAATTCCCATTGTGAAGATGTTACCATTTCTAACGTGTGTGGCGAATTAATTAATGGATTATCTTCAGTAGAATACTCACCTGACTCAACTTTATTAATCTCTTTTTCGAATTTGAATCATGGCATCACAAAATCGATCAAGCTCATCCAATGACTCGGACTCAGTTGGTTCAATCATGAGTGTACCTGCAACTGGGAAAGACATAGTTGGGGCATGAAAACCAAAATCAATAAGACGTTTAGCGACATCATCAACACTAATTCCCACTGTGTCTTTAATAGGCCTAATGTCGATAATGCACTCATGAGCGATTCGGCCATTCTCGTCACTATAAAGAATTGGATAGTACTCCTCAAGACGCTTAGCAATATAATTTGCATTGAGAATAGCATTGCATGTTGCTTCATAGAGGCCATCTTTTCCAAGCATTGCAATATACATCCAACTAATTGGCAAAATACTACCAGAGCCCCATGGAGCCCCTGAAATACTTCCGACTTCTGTGTTATTCAAAGGCGTCCTAGGTAAAAAATCTATAAGGTGTTCTTTAACGCCAATTGGTCCAACACCCGGACCGCCGCCGCCGTGCGGTATGGCAAAAGTCTTGTGCAAATTAAGATGAGAAACGTCGCCTCCAAACTCACCTGGAGATGAAAGCCCGACCATCGCATTCATATTCGCGCCATCAATGTATACTTGCCCTCCAGCATTATGAACAATGTCACATACCTCTCTAACATCCTTTTCAAAAACACCATGTGTAGAAGGATAAGTAATCATAATTGCTGCAAGATTCTCTTCGTGCTCTTTAGTTTTTGCTCGTAAATCAGCTAAATCAATATTACCGTTGTCTGCATTTTTGACAACAATAACCTTCATGCCTGCCATTTGAGCTGAGGCTGGATTTGTGCCGTGTGCTGAAGACGGTATAAGACAAATATTCCTATTATTATCACCTCTACTTCGGTGATATCCTCTTATCGCAATCAACCCAGCATACTCGCCCTGAGCCCCAGAATTTGGTTGAAGTGAAATGGCTGAATAACCTGTTGCCTCACACAGCATCTCTTCAAGTTCACTAATCATCTGTTGATAGCCAATCACTTGGTTCATTGGGACTGCGGGGTGAATTTGAGAGAATTCTGGCCAACTAACCGGAATTAATTCAGCAGCCGCATTTAGTTTCATTGTGCACGATCCAAGAGGAATCATAGACCGGTCTAGTGCGATATCTTTATCTCCAAGATAGCGTATATACCTCATCATATTTGTTTCAGATCGATATGTATTAAAGACTTCGTGTGTAAGGAAATCAGACTGCCTCTTCAAGCTTTTTTTAATTACTGATTTATTTTTCTCAAACAGTGACTGGGCAGTGAGAGTTGACTCCGTATTGAATATTCTCCATAGATACTCAATATCTTCCGGCGAACTTAGTTCATCAAATGAGACCGAAACAAGCGTTTTACTAAACACATTAATGTTATATCCATTTTTTTCGGCTTGCATAACTATAGCATCTGAATTTTTGACTTCCATCGTCAAAGTATCAAAATAAGAGTCATTGACGATATGAAATCCCATTGCCTTCATGCCATCAGCAAAAACACTTGCATATTTAAAAATACGGCCTGCGATTTTTTTAAGGCCTTCTGGACCATGATAGACTGCATACATGCTCGCCATGATTGCTAAAAGTGCCTGAGCCGTACAAATATTACTTGTCGCCTTCTCACGACGAATGTGTTGCTCGCGAGTTTGAAGCGCTAGTCGATATGCCAGTCGACCTTTTGTGTCGACTGAAGCTCCAATAATACGACCCGGCATGGATCGTTTATACTTATCACTTGTCGCCATATAGGCAGCATGTGGGCCCCCGTATCCGATTGGGACACCAAATCTCTGGGTATTCCCTACAACTATATCAGCACCCATTTCACCTGGCGGCTTTAAAAGGGTTAAGGCAAGCAAATCTGCACTCACAGTTACAAGAGCTTTCTTTTCGTGAATGGACTCTATTAGTTTTGTGTAGTCACTGAAAGCGCCATACGTATTTGGGTACTGGAGGAGAACGCCAAAACAATCAAGATTTTTCAAGTCAACTGTAGGATTGCCAATAACAATTTCAATGTTTAGTGGCTCTGCTCTTGTTTTAATAACTTCAAGATTTTGTCCATAGCAATCATCCGATACGAAAAAAACATTGCTTTTTGACTTGCTTACTCGATGGCTTAACGTCATAGCTTCGGCACAAGCAGTTGCTTCATCAAGCATTGACGCATTTGCTAAGTCCATTCCAGTTAAATCTGACACCATTGTTTGATAATTCATTAATGCCTCAAGACGGCCTTGAGAAATCTCAGGTTGATATGGCGTATAAGAGGTGTACCATGCTGGGTTTTCTTCAACATTACGCTGAATTACTGGAGGCGTTATTGAGTTGTAATAACCCTGGCCAATAAATGACTTATAACGAATATTCATTCTTGCTAGATTTCTTAGCTGTTTAAGCGCAGCAAGCTCTGACATGCCATCAGCAATATTCATCGGATCCTTTCGACGTATAACATCTGGCACTATTTCGTCAATTAATTTATCTAGATTGTCAAAGCCAAGATAACTGAGCATTTGATTTTTTTGCTCACTTGAAGAACCAATATGTCTATTGGTAAAAGCGTCATTGTTCAGTAAATCTTCAATTCTATTTGCCATTAAAGTCTCTCTTCTTAGTCCTCTATAAATGCGTTGTAGGCATCCTCATCCATAAGGTCATTTAATTCTTCAGGATTTGATAGTTTGATTTTGATAAACCATCCTTCACCCATTGAATCTTCAGTCACAAGCTCAGGCTCATCTTCTAACCGGCTATTCACTTCAATAATTGAGCCAGAAACCGGCGCAACTAAATCAGATGCCGCCTTGACTGACTCAATGACAGAAATGTTCTCACCTCTGGTGCACTCATCGCCTTCCTCTGGCAGTTCGACATAAACCAAATCACCCAGTTGCTCTTGAGCAAAATCAGTTATCCCAATGACTACTAGATCATCTCCTTTCGCATCAACCCATTCATGGTCCTCAGAATATTTAATACTCATTACTTCTCCTTATTAATGTTCAACCTCTGTAATAGTTGTGTTTAACAAATGGCAGTTTTACAATCTCGACCGCTATTCTCTTTTCTCTTACCAGAGCAAAAAGTTTGAACTGGCTTTTGGTATATTGTGTTTTAAGTCTTGCAATGGATATTGTTTTATTTAAGGTTGGGCCAAAGCCCCCACTGGTCACCTCACCAACTTGAATTCCATTTTCATTCTCAATTATTGCGCCGTCTCTCACCGGCATCTTGCCTTCTGGCAGTAGGCCCACAATTTTTGTATCAGGTCCATCCTCAAGATGTTTCAAAATTACATTATCACCTAGATAGTTACCCTCACGCTCTGCTCCTAATCGTCTGACTTTTGAAAGAGCCCAGTTTAAAGATGATTCAACAGGGCTATGAGAAGAATCAAGCTCGTGTCCGTATAGTGATAATCCAGCCTCAAGACGAAGAGAATCTCTTGCACCCAAGCCGACCCACTCAACCTGTTCATTTAAAAGAAGAAGGCTTGCAAACTTTTCAGCATCATTTGCAGAAAGTGAAATCTCAAAACCGTCTTCCCCTGTATAACCGGATCGAGTAATAAAGCAATCTATATTATTAATTTCAATCTGCTTAGCGGTCATAAATGTCATATCTTTGATAGAAGGATCTAGATCACTTAATACCTCGACAGCTTTAGGGCCTTGCAAGGCTAACAAGGCCAAATCTTCATCAAGCTCTACCTTGTAATTTGATCCTAATTGTTTCTTAAGGTGATCATAATCAGAAATCTTACACGCTGCATTTACAACCAGAAATAAAGAATTATGACCAAGATTTGTCACCATTAAGTCATCCATCACTCCACCATTTTCATTTGTAAAAAGGGCATAACGCGTCTTCATTACTGGCAAATCGATGATGTCGACAGGAACAAGAGACTCTAGAGCACTCATAACATTGTCGCCTGATAATTTAATTTGTCCCATGTGAGAGACATCAAACAGGCCTGCAAATTGTCGCGTGTGAGAGTGTTCTTTTTTTATTCCAAGGGGATAGCTAACTGGCATTTCATACCCAGCAAAAGGAACCATTTTAGCGCCAGCATCAACATGCATCTTGTAGAATGGAGTAGTTCTGACTTGACTTCCTTTAGACATTTAATTAGACATAAAAAAACAATATTATATAAGATTAGTCTATTTAGTTGAATTCAATTGCTCATGAATACATGTAAATAAATTAAGTCATTTATTTGGACTCAAATACCTTAGTTTTTTTCTCAAGTTTATTAATTCCAAAACTTTATAAAATGATTTGCTTAGTAACCACTGCTATGACTATATATAGGATAGGGAGACTCTCCCTTTTCAATAAGACGAATATTGTCAGCTATTGTTCGAGCAGCAGAACCAGGGTTGCTTTGCCCCGCAATGTGAGGAGTAACGTATACTGAAGGATGAACCCAAAGTGAATTATTTTCAGGGAGAGGCTCTTGCGCAAAAACATCCAAAGCAGTAGCAGTAATATGTCCACTATCTAGTGCAGTTAATAGGTCACTCTCATTAATAATCCCACCCCTCCCAATATTAATGATAAATGACCCCTTGGGAAGAAATGCGAGTTCAATTTTGGACAATATATTTTTAGTATTTTCGGTTAATGGTAAGACATTTATAAGGATTTCAGTCTGACTCAGAAAATCAGAAAGCTGTTCATGGCCACAATAATATTCTATGTTCCCAAGAGAGTGTTTTGGGCGAGCACCCCAACCAATAACATTAAAATCTAAGTTAACAAGTGAATCACCAATAGCCTTGCCAATATTCCCTAGCCCCATGATTCCGATAGTGCGGTCCTCAGATTGAACAGAGCTTTGCTGAATCCATTCACGGCTTTGTTGCTGAATTCGATACAGATATTGGTCACTGTGAAAATGTAAAACCCAGTGCAGTGCGTGAAGGCACATTTCATGAGTTAATTTTTTATCAACCAGGCGAACTATAGGCAGCCCTTCAGGTAATTCTGGATCACTAATTATGTGGTCCACTCCAGCTCCCAAAGACAGGATTGCTTTTAAATTTGGATATTTTTTCAGAATTCCCCTTGGGTGTTTCCAGACCACAGCATATTCAACATCATTAACGTCGCCCTCATCAGGATAGACTCTAACATCCATCTCTGGCATAACCTCTTGAAGACCATTAGACCAAACCTCCATGTCCTCCCAGAAATCAGTAGAAGCTAATAATATTGACATTGTAATTAGTAATTGAAAAAGTTATTTGATAATTATATCTTTGAGTGTGCTCTAAGATAATCAAGAATTTTATTCACAAGATCATCAATATTTGCATCACTATTTTGAAGGACAACTTCTGACATCTCAGGCTCCTCATAATCCGAATCAATACCAGTGAAGTTTTTTAACTTTCCAGCTCTTGCCTTCTTATAAAGTCCTTTAGAATCTCGAGCCTCACAAACCTCAATTGGAGTATCAATGAAGACTTCAATAAACTCACCATCATTAAATAAATTCCTTGCCATTGAGCGCTCTGCACGGAAAGGCGAGATAAAAGACACAATGGTTATTAATCCTGATGAAACCATGAGCTTTGAAACTTCTGCAATCCTACGAATATTCTCAACCCTGTCTTGATCTGTGAACCCTAAATCTCTATTCAAGCCATGGCGAACATTGTCGCCATCAAGAAGCATCGTATGCTTACCAAGCTCATAGAGTTTTTTCTCAAGCTCATCAGCAATAGTCGACTTACCTGAACCCGAAAGCCCGGTAAACCATAGCACGCATGGCCTTTGATGCTTATTATTTGAACGAGTCTCTTGATTAATATTTGTTTCATGCCAGCTAATATTTTGTGCACGCCTTAATGCAAAATCAATTAAACCAGTGCCTAGCATTGCGTTGCTTAATGAATCAAAAATTGTAAAAGAGCCTGTTATCTGGTTGTCACTATAAGCATCAAAAAAAACTTTCTGACCTAGGGACAGCTTACAATAACCAATCTCATCCTGCTCTAGCTTTTTGGCTGCAAGTTGACTGAGTGTATTGACATCAATCTTAAAGCTTAGGTCGGTTACCTGGACACTAGTACTTTCAGTCTCAAAATGTATACTGTAGGTTCTCTCGGGAATCATTGGCTCACTATCAAGCCACAGTATGTAGGCTGCTAATTGGTCTGATAATTCCGGCTTGTCTTCAACCTGATTACTGCCTTCATGACCAATATTAATTCTGTCAAGAAGTTCATGGAGTCGACTAAAGTTTTCATTCTTTGACATAGATAATTTATGAATAAAATACTGAGTTGTTGTTGTTATTATAGTTAATTAGTTAAGCTAACTATCTTCAAATGGATGTCCTAGATGGATATATCGTTATTCCAGAGAGCTCTAGGACGGGCTTTACGTTTAATCAAAATGGCCTAAAACAATTCAACATTTAGTGAATTTTTTAATAGCTAGAATTACTTTCATAATGTAGAATGTCGGATTTAGTCTCATCAAATTTACCATGTTCATCAGCGTTTTAGACTTATTTAAAGTTGGTATTGGGCCGTCCAGTTCTCACACTATGGGACCTATGGTTGCGGCTAACGCATTTCTGAGTGATGTTCGTCATTTTATTGATGAGAATCCTGGTACTGATGGCTACCATGTGAGATGCACTTTAAAAGACTCTCTGGCTTATACTGGAGTTGGGCATGCAACAGACAGAGCGGTCGCTCTTGGACTTCATGGCTATCTTCCTGACACCATAATCGATGAGAATATGGATGAGGTTATTGAAAGAACTTGGAGCTCTAAAACCATAATCATTAGTGATGACAAGGAGGCATCATTCTTTTCGGAGGATGATATTATTTTTGATACTCGAAACTCATTAACACAGCATCCAAATGGTATTGTTTTTGAACTACTAAATGGCTCTGATGGTTTATTACTATCGAGTACCTTCTTTTCGATTGGTGGTGGCTTTATCTCTACCTTGGCAGAAATTGATAATGTTGAAGCCCCAATAGCTGAAGAGCCGAGTTCCGCCTACCCGTACCCATTTGACAATTCCGAGCAGATGCTTGAAATGTCAAAAAAGAATAAAAAGTCGATCTGGGAAATGAAGCTAGCTAACGAACTGGAAAATCTTCCAGAGGAGATTCTAAATCAAAAGCTAGATAAAATCTGGCATGCAATGAAAACTTGTGTTGAAAGAGGTCTAACTACTGAAGGTACTTTGCCGGGTGGCTTGGATACTAAAAGACGAGCAAAACAATTACATGAAAGCCTTCAAAAAGATAAAGAAAATGCAGGTTCTAGTGACTGGTTATGTGCCTATGCCATGGCGGTCAATGAGGAAAATGCTGCAGGACATATGGTGGTAACAGCGCCTACTAATGGTGCTGCTGGTGTTGTCCCAGCAACCCTGTACTTTTACTATAAGCATAAGGATGCCACAACAGAGCAGATTAGACAGTTTTTACTGTCGGCCTCTGCGATTGGTGGACTTATAAAACATAACAGCTCAATTTCTGGTGCAGAAGTTGGGTGCCAAGGTGAGGTTGGTTCAGCATCCTCAATGGCAGCAGCTGGTTTGTGCGCTGCAAGGGGCGGAACAAGTGAGCAAATTGAAAACGCCGCTGAAATGGCTCTTGAGCATCATATTGGAATGACTTGTGACCCTGTGAAAGGACTTGTTCAGGTTCCATGTATTGAGAGGAATGGCTTTGGAGCGGTTAAAGCTTACACTGCAAGTTCACTCTCACTCAGAGAGAGTGGGGAGCACTTAATTTCTCTAGATCAATGCATCGCCGCTATGAAGAGGACAGGCCTTGATATGTCTAATAAGTATAAAGAGACGTCTCTTGGCGGCTTGGCGGTTAGCTTTATTGAGTGCTAAATTAATCAGTATCGACTAGACCAGCGCCTGCACCTGAAGCTCTTGATTCAGCGCTCGATTTAACCAGACATCGAGAAAAATATTCATATATTTGTGGCCATTTATCACCAACATTTACCCCATTATTAAGGGCCTTAAGCCTTTCTTCAGCAATATTAAATGTCTTTAATTTTCCATTATTACTTATAGAAGTTTGATTAGTGCCATCTAAAGCAGAAATTTGGATATCAGCATTGTAGCTCTTCTCTATTGGTGCATCTGAAGAGGCAATGATTTCCCACTTGTTGTCATCACACAGGTTCACCTGATAATGATTATTGCTTTTGTCTGTCCATGACACCTTAATGCCAGTGCATTGGTTGGCTCCTAAAGCTGAGACAACCAATAATGGGCAGTCTACATTAGTAACTTTCAAATCTCCGTCGAGACCATTGAATTCAAGCCAATCTACGCAGCTTACTGAAGCCTCAATTGCAGAGAGAACTCTACCCTCAGGACAAAAAAGGTGACTGCCATTTTCATTCTTTTCAAATTGAATTGAAAGACTACTTTTTTTACTATCAAGATTATCTAATGCCTGGAGGCTACATTCTGAAGGATCAAACCCATTTTGTGCAACCCAAACATTACTTCTCGCAAA
>CABXNH010000019.1 GCA_902513495.1 uncultured Gammaproteobacteria bacterium | reverse complement strand
ACTTACTTTCTTGTTTTCTTGTTTTGAAGAAAATGCGCTTAGTATCGACATTGTTAAACCTTCCTAAAACTTACAATTATATTAATATCTCTTCACTTTGCTTAACTCATGTACTTAGTGGTTGGATATCTATCTCCTCAAAAACAGAATCAAGACTACCAGTGCCTACAAGCCTATATTCATAATCAAAGCCAAAATCTTTTGCATACCTCTTAGCATCTTTGTTCCACTGCTCATTCTCTGTTTGTGCTAAATATACTAGTTTTTTATAATGTTCAAAATAGACGTCAAAAAGTTCTGGATGCTTGTCAAGTCCAAGCCCTTTAATCATTATTCTATTAAAATTTTTTACCAAGTAGTCTGTTAAATAAAAAGTTCCTATCTCCTCTTCTGATAGTGTCTCAAACACATCTGTACCAGCAAAAAATTCATAACAATGTGCTCCGTCAATTCGCTTCGCTTTGTACTTGGTGATAACCCTATCAAGTGCGCCGCCGGTTCCACAATCAGCATAAGCAATATATATTTCCTTATAAAGATGAGCATTTTTTGATAAATAATCCTCCACACCTGGTGCAATTAATTGGGGGGAGTTATGCCAACCAGCGGGTAAACATTGAAGATTGACTTTATCTGAAAATGATGGATTTTGCTTTATTAATCTTAAAAGATCATAAACAAGCGCACCACAACCTAATACTAATCTTTTTTTATTGTCACTGGCGTCTTCCTTACCTGTGTGCACGTTTTTTACTCAGACCACGAACATGCTCTTCGGCCATTTCAGCACTTCTTGCAGCATCACGACCATAAGCTGGAACACCAATAGAGTCAGCAAATTCTTGGTTTAGAGGTGCACCACCGCACATAATATGGACATCTTTACGTAAACCTCTTTTTTCCATTTCTTCAACTACAACACCCATATAAGGCATAGTTGTAGTCAGTAATGCTGACATTCCAACAATAACCGGCTCATGCGTATCTACCGCTTCAAGATAGTTTTCCACAGGATTATTAATCCCTAAGTCAATCACTTCGAAGCCAGCTCCTTCGCACATCATACCAACTAAGTTTTTACCAATATCATGAATATCGCCTTTAACAGTTCCGATTACAAATTTTCCAAGTGATGTATCTTCTGCCGATTCAGCCAGTATTGGTCTTAGAATCTTCATTCCACCCTTCATAGCACCAGCACACTTTAAAACTTCAGGAACAAATAGAATGCCATCCCTAAAGTCAATCCCAACAATCTTCATTCCGCCAACAAGTGCTTCACCCAAAACATCATTAGCATCCCAACCCCGTGCAAGGAGAATTTCTGTACCTTCAGTTACCTCAGCATCAAGACCATCATACAGGTCATCTTGAATTTGCTCTACTAGCTCTTTGTCATCAAGATCATTCAGGTCAAAATCGTCTTCATCACTCATTGTATAACCCCTAGTTGTATGGAATATATAACTCTTAAAAACCGGAAAGATACCTTGAATTAAATTCGATGTCAATCATTAAATTTACATTTTAAACTTTTTTCATATTGGAGAAAAAAATTACAGTATTTATGCCTTTAAGTTATTGTAATTAGGTAATATTTTTCTGTTCAAAATACATGAAATAATAAGCAACTAAAAATTGAAAAAAACTATACTATCTCACTCATAAAGTTATCATAAATTTGTCTAGCGCAACTTAAGCATTGATTCATATTTTCATCAGTATTTTTTTTAAGATTTGATAGAGCACCTTCTCCCAATGTATTAGTAAGCGCTTCTGCATAAGCTGGAATCGCCCCCCAATTATCCACAGTATCTGATTCGATCTCCACATGATATTGCATAGACCATGCATTAGTGCCAATACGCATTGCTTGAATTGAACATGCATCCGACTTAGCTAATACTATCGCGCCTTCTGGAGCCTGTGCAACACGAACAGAATGCCATTGAAGGCATTGCTGCTTGACAGATGTTCCATGAAACAGTGGGTCTTTCTTTCCCTCTTCTGTTAATTCAACCTCAAGTACTCCAATTTCAGGAACTTTTTGTGGGCCACATGTGCCGCCCAATGCATCTGCAAGTAACTGATGCCCCAGACATAATCCAAGATAAGGTTTACCTAAATCAACTACCCAGCGCCTAATTGCAGCCTTCTCATCAACCAACCAAGGATTTTCTTCAATGTCCCATACATCCATCGGTCCGCCCATAACCCAGAGCGCATCATAATTATCAAAACTAGGAATCTGGTCTCCACGATGAAGATACACAGGGTCCCATGCAATTCCATCCTCAGCCAGAAAATGCCTCAATGAGCCAGGATGTTCACAATCAACATGCTGAAAAACCAAAACGCGCATCAACAAACTCCTTTATAAGATATAACTATCTAACAGAATATATATTAATACTAATGCGCATACTCGTCAAATAATAGTGGTTATACTGTGCGAGGTTTACGACAAAAAACATGGCTCAACATAAAAAAATAATTAGTTTAGCAATTGCACTTGCTTGTTTACTTTTGGCTATTAATTTTGGCTTTAGGTCATCCCTTGGCTTATTTCTTAAGCCCGTTTCAGAAACATTTGGATATGGCCGAGAAGTTTTTGCATTCTCGTTGGCCCTTCAAAATCTTTTTTGGGGATTATTTCAGCCTATTGCTGGAGCATTTGCAGACAAATTTGGAACGTCTCGAGTTATCATAGTCGGAACTATTTTTTATTCACTGGGCCTCTATATTACTGCCAATGCAGATAGCTTTATGAGTCTTCATATAGGCGCAGGAATTCTTATAGGTATGGGCATTGCAGGAACAGGTTTAGGGGTGGTGCTTCCAGCTATGGCAAGAATGGTTTCACCAGAAAAAAGAGCTCTCGCATTAGGAATAGGAACTGCTGCTGGATCTGCAGGTCAATTCTTGCTTATCCCTGTTGCAAGAGAATTTCTAGTTGCTTATGGATGGCAAACAGCCCTTGTAATTATGGCGATTGGAGCACTCTCAATGATCCTTTTCTCGCCTGTATTTAAAGGTGATGAAATCAAGAATACTGCTATTGATAATGAGCCATCTCAGACTCTAAAAGAAGCTCTCAATGAAGCTTCAGGGCATATTCACTACTGGTTGCTAATTGCTGGTTTTTTTGTTTGTGGGTTTCAGCTTGCTTTTATTACTGTTCATATGCCATCCTATCTAGCTGACAAGGGTTTTGACAGCTCGGTTGCTGCTACGAGTTTGTCTATTATTGGCCTTTGCAATATTTTTGGCTCACTTATTTCTGGACACCTTTCAGGAATCTATTCAAAAAAATGGATTCTTACTTTTATCTATGCAGCTAGATCAATTGTCATTGTTTTATTCCTGATAACGCCGATTTCAACTTTTACAATTTATGCGTTTTCTTTTGCTACAGGTCTTCTTTGGCTTGCAACAGTCCCCCCTACATCTGGATTAGTTGCCCAAATGTTTGGCTTAAGATTTATGGGCACACTTTACGGTATCGTTTTCCTAAACCATCAAATTGGCTCATTTACAGGGGTTTGGCTTGGAGGTTATCTCTTTGATACAACAGGTTCTTATAATCAAGTCTGGTGGTGGGCAGCAATCATTGCGGCAATTACTGCACTGATTCATGTCTATATCGATGAACGACCAATAACAAGGCTTCGAGGTAACATTGAGGCTAATTAAGACAGTATTGCCACACTTTTGACTTGAACAAAAACCTCTTTCCCCTTTTCCAATCCTAGCTTAGAGGATGATTTACGAGTTATACATGCAAGTAGAATTGTCTCTTTAATCTCTAGGCGAACCATTACTTGAGCTTCGCCTTCAGTTACCATCTCCTGAACTATTGCTGGGAAAATATTCAAAATACTTGTATCGACCTGTTTAGATTTTGTCAGACTCACATCACGCGCTGCAACTCTAACTCTAACTTTGGTTTGAACTGGCAAGTCATTGTCTGGAACTACAAACTGTCCCCCTGAAAACTCCAAATGCATTAAATTAAATTCTGTATCGTGACCCATTACCTTGGCTTCAATTATTGATACAGCATCACCTCCATGAGATAAAGGCATATCAAGTCGAGTCAACATATCATTTACTGGCCCGTTGCCCATAATATTTCCATCTTCAATAAGAAGAAGGTGATCAGCTAACCTTGACATTTCATCATGGGAATGAGTCACATAAAGGATTGGAATTTCTAGGTCATTATGAATGGAATCAAGGTAAGGTAGAATTTCGTTTTTACGTTTTAAGTCAAGAGCGGACAAAGGTTCGTCCAAAAGTAGAATTTTAGGATGAGTTAATAAGGCTCTTGCAATTGCAACTCGCTGCCTCTCTCCACCGGAAAGCTGGCTTGTGGTTCTATTGAGCAGTGCTTTTATATCTAATAAGTTAAATATAGACTCTATAAAATCTTCTTTTAATCCTGTTGTTCTCTTAATAACATAACCGAGGTTACCCTTGACATCCAGGTGTTCGAATAATGCGGCATCTTGAAAGACATAGCCAATCTGCCGTTTATGTGTTGCCAAAAAATTTTTACCATTCTGCCAAACTGAATCACCAACCTTTAGATAACCATCATCGCTCTTTTCAAGTCCTGCTATTGCTCTTAATAGTGTTGTTTTTCCAGATCCTGAAGCGCCAAAAACCACGGTTATATCCCTATCAGGAATACTAAAGTTAGCATCAAGGATAAAGCCGTCTAAATGAATTTTTATTTTGCATTCAATCACTAATCTTTACTCCTCATAATTGAAAAGTGACGATTAATGATATAAACAAATATTAGCATTAGAAATGATGTAGCAAGCAATCCTCCCGCTAACAAGTGAGCTTGTCCATATTCCATTGCCTCAACATGATCGTAAATTGCGATAGATAGTACTCCTGTTTCACCTGGAATATTGCCGCCCATCATTAGAACGACACCAAATTCTCCTACCGTATGAGCGAACCCCAACACTGTGGCAGTAATAAAGCCAGAGCGCGCTAAAGGGACAGCAACTGAAAAAAAGCGATCGATTTTTGACGCGCCTAATGTTGCAGCTACCTCCAGAGGAACTCTTCCAACAGAATTAAAGGAATTTTGAAGTGGCTGGACTACAAAAGGCATGGAATAAATAACAGAGCCTACGACTAGACCGCTAAAGGTAAATGCTATTGAACTTCCTCCAAGGGATTCTAAAAGCTTTCCAATCGGTCCATTAGACCCAAGAGTTATAAGCAAATAAAAACCTAGCACTGTCGGTGGAAGTATCAGTGGCAAGGCTATAATTGCCTCAAATACTGCTTTAAATTTAAACTTAGTTTGTGATAACCACCAGGCAATCGGAGTTCCAATTAATATTAATATAGCTGTACTGACCAAGGCTAATTTAATAGTGACGATAACTGCAGAAAAATCTAATTCATTCAACATTATGGTAAGTCATATCCAAATTTTGAGATAATATTTAAGGCTTTATCAGTCTGTACAAACTCAATAAAAGTTCTTCCAAGTCTACTATCTCTTAAGAGAACTGCTTGCTGTTCTATAGGATTATATAATGACTGAGGAACTTCCCAAAAAGACCCCTTTAGAGAAAAATTAGGTCTCATTAATTGTGAAAATGAGACAAAACCAAGCTCCACATTGCCACTATCAATGAATTGAAATGCTTGGGCAATATTTTCACCTCTGACTAATTTTTTATGCACGTTTTTCCACAGACTCATTGAAACTAATGTCTCTCTAGATGCTATTCCATAAGGAGCAATTTTAGGGTTAGCTATTGCTAAAAATCGAAAATTTTTATCGTAAAGAACCTGCCCTTCTGAATCGACAAATCCATTAATTGGACTCCATAAAGCAAGTTTACCCAAGGCATAAGTAAATCTAGATTCATTCTTAACTAATCCTTGCTGCTCAAGTAAGATGGGTCTAATTTTATCAGCCGAGAAAAATATATCAAATGGGGCGCCATTTATAACCTGTGCATAATGTTTCCCAGAAGAACCAGGAATCAGAACGATTTTATTATTTATAGAAGGGTTAATAGCTTCAAACTCAAATTGCTCAACAATTTCTTTCATTGTGGGGTAAAAATTACTAGCAACAGCAATTCTTATCTCATTAGCGACAGATTGAGTGCTAATAAAAAATTGACAGGCAAATAACAAAGCAATAATCTTTAAGTTAGTATTTAACATGTCTACTTATTGATGTTTTTAATGATTAGGTTATCGGCCAATCAAGCGAGTAATATAAGAATCCATTCAATATATTCTATAGTGATTTGACCTACTCATTATGAATATTAGAGTCTTTCAAACCTGCATAACTAAATACAATTATGTTAATATATTTGCTGTTAGACTTTAACTATCAATAACGCACAAAATAAAAGGAAGATAATGTCAAAAAATCATACTTTATTAGCTTTTTTATGCTCCTTATTCTTTACATTAAATGCATCAGCTGACTACATAGATGGTCAAAGAGCATATGCAAGTGGTGACTATGGAGTAGCTATTCTTGAATGGACTCAAGTTGCTGAAGACGGAAACGCAAGAGCACAATATAATCTTGGCTGGATGCATGCAAATGCCAAAGGCACTGTGCAAGATTTCAAAGAGGCAATCAAGTGGTATACAAAATCTGCTGAACAGGGGAATGTTAATGCCCAATACAACTTGGGTAACCTCTACTTAAGGGGGCAAGGGGCTGCTCAAAATGACAGACTTGCTTTTAGTTGGTTTATCAAAGCAGCTGAACAGGGTGATGCTCCAGCTCAATACAATCTTGGAAGAATGTATATACTTGGAAAAGGTGATGATAAAAACTTCTTGGAGGCAAGGTTTTGGATCAAACAAGCTCTAGAAAATAACGATGAATATATTGGTGCACTTGCACAGCAAGTATGGGACGACTATAAGCTTGGAACCTACTAGTATAAAATTGTTTCAGAATTTGTTGTTTTTGTTTAGGCCTTTATAGAAACAACCGAGCAAGTTTCAATACTGATTTTCTCAGCCTCTATAATTGCAATTGTTTTTGCTGCTTGACTCAATAGATCTAAATTAGACTTATTTCCCGATAAGATTTCATCAACAAAAGCTCGAATTTCAAACTCGTAACCCATACCTTCTTTTAACTTTATACTTTCAGGCTCGTGTCCATTTCTAAATAGTTTTAATGTTTCCTCCTCATCTAAAAGATAGCTGAGCGTGCCATTTTCAAAGTTAGCTGTATATGACATATTAAAGCCATATCCTTCTTGCATAGTCCAAGTACCCTCAGAACTTACTAGAGGAGATGCATTTGTCTTATTAAAAATATAATTTGTAGCCACATGATCAATACCCCCGCTTGGGCCTTTGTAGCCTTGGCTAAAGACGGCATCTGGCAACCCTAAGCAGTAGTTTACAAAGTCAGTATCATGCACATGGAGATCGAGAAGTGCGCCACCACACTGATTATCATCTGAATAAAAAGCACCGCCAGGAAAACTTGTCTGCCGTCTAAAGTTTAGTGATAAACATTTTCCATATGTTGAATTTTCAATTGCCTCCTTAAGGAAAACCCATGCTGGCCAATATCTTAGACACATTGCGGACATAATATTGCATGAAGAGCCTTCTGCGAACTGAATAATTTTTTTAGCCTCCTCGTATGTTCTAGCCAATGGCTTTTCAACCAACACATGCTTATTTTTGGCAAGTGCTGCTTCTACAAAAATATAATGAAGGTTTGTGCCAACACATATATCAACTATATCAATATCAGAATTATTGATGAGATCCATTCCATCAAGATATTTTTTCACACTTAGGCCTGAGACGCCACCTTCTGCCTGACCACTAATATTACCTTCAGCCTTACTTGAGCCATCCAGTCTACTCTGGATTGAATCAGCAATAGCGATGACCTCAACATCTTCTATTTTGGAATAAATATCTAGGTGAGTTGAGCCCATACTCCCAAGCCCAATGATTCCAACTTTTAATTTTTTACTCATATTATTTATTTCTAAACTAGTTTATTTGAAATCAAATATTTGATCCATAGCCACAGATGTCCGAGACAAAATGGTCTCATCCCAAGGCAACATTTCAGCAATAATAGTATTTTTATATTGAATCGATTCTAAAGCAGATACTGTTTCTTTCCATGGAACGTCTCCTGCTCCAATATCACAAAAACTAAAACTACCAGTCCAGTCAAAGTTTTCTTGAAAATCTTTAATTTGAACCCTTTTTATTCTTGAGTTTAGAAGCTCAATCCAGTGGGGTGGGTGCTGTTGATAACCAATTAAATTCCCTATATCTAAATAAACACCAAGCTTATCAGACTCAAAAGAGTCTACAAAGTCTCTAAGTTCTATAGGAGAATAAAAGAACCCATTCCAAACGTTCTCCATGCATAAGTCAACATCTAGATTCTCTGCAATAGGAAGCAATTGATTAATGGCCTCTCTAAGTCTATCCAAGGCTCTATCGTAACGAACGATTTCAGGAGAAATTGGACTTTTTACGACGCCAGGAACGAACAATAAAGCTTTACACTCGAGGTGGCTGGCGACCTTAATTGCATCTTGGTGAAGCTTAATAGAGTTTTTTCTTACACCTGCATCGTCACTAGTAGGACTGATACCCCAGCTCACTCCTGTTGCAATACTGTCAACAAATACACCTGAATCATTAATTTTTTGACGGATTGCAATGCACTCACTCTCTGACAAATTGGTGTTTATGACGCCCTCATTAGATACCGACAGTTCTAGCGCTTTAAATCCATTAGATTGGGTTTGAATTAAAGCAGACTCAATAGACTCATTATTAGACAAACCATTCTCGAATGAAAGATAACTTATACCTTTAATCAAAACAAACTCCTTTAATATAACGAATCAAGTTTTTGCCAAGTCTTAGTCATATCAACAATCTGGCTTGTCTTCATACTTTCATCTATTGCCATAGCAACAAGACCCGCAACAATTGCCTCTTTAGGACCAACAGGCAAAGAACCTAAACTTCCTCTAAGAAATCCAACAATATCTTCACACATTAATTGATCAGCGCCATAGTGTGACGGGTAGTTTCCTGAACCAGGAGTACTTGGATAACTAAAATCATGCTCTTCAAGACAATCACCTGTTCTAGCATCAGTTATTTTAAGACCTCCACGACCAAAATCTCCCTCAGCCATTCCGCGACTTCCAATGACACAAAAACGCCTCTGCTCATCAGGCACATTGATGCTTGTATGGAAAGAAAAGGTCACTTGATTTGGATACTCAATTAATGCATTTTGATGGTCAATAATATCAGCATCACTTGTAAATGGGTTGTTAACATTTTCCCAATAGGAGTGTTTTTTTTGATAGACAGTATCATACTCATTCCCTGATGGAGCCTCTGAAGGAATGAAATTATTTCTTCCCCCAAAACTTACAACCCTTAATGGCCTCTCGCCAACAATACTGTTGTAGAGGTCAATATCGTGACAACATTTTTCTAACATGAATCCGCCAGAGTATTTTTCTAGCCTTCTCCAATCTCTCATAAAAAAGGAGCCATGGTAAGGCGCAATATGTTCGTTTGCCTCAAGAGAAGTAATACTTCCTAAGGTTCCCGCATCCAAGACCCGCCTCATTTCTCTCATATGGACTGAGTAGCGCAAAACAAGACCAACAATAAGTTGGTTTTCACCATATTTTTTGATTAACTTTGCAAGCTCAAAGCTGTCTTCTTTAGTAGTTACTATTGGTTTTTCTGAAAAAACCTTTAGCCCTGCCTCAAGTCCTAAATGAATGTGTTCTAAATGAAGGTGATTTGGTGAAGCAACCCAAAGCAAATCTAGTTCACTTTCATTAATCATTTGCGCAAGGCTTTCAAATTGGTTTAATTGGCTTGCATGTTCCTCTATTATTGATAAGCCACAAGGATCAGGATCAACGTATCCCACTAATTCAAGTTCAGGCATTTCCTGCTTAATCATCTTTAGAACATTTCCAGCTCTGAGTCCTAAGCCAACAATACCTGTTCGCATGATTTGCTCCTTATCTATCTATTTAACTCTTTAAAAGGGCTTGACCCGATGAATCAAAAGCGTGACATTTGAAAGGATCTAAAGTTAGATTAACGGTGTCGCCTGGTTTAACAACAGAGTCACTTGGGAGAACAGCACAAAAATCACTATTACCCAAAACAGTGCCATACAAAATTACTGTTGCCCCTATGTGTTCAACAACATCTACAGTCATCGGGGCTCCGCCTTTATTAGAAGAAACAACCAGGTCTTCTGGCCTGATTCCAATATCTACTTCGTCACCTGCTTTTATATCTGAAACGTCAACAGCCAAGTCTAAAGTGAAGTCTCCAATATTTGCAGATAATTTTTTCTGTTTAATATCTGTATCGCTTGTTTTAAGAAAATTCATATTTGGATGGCCAATAAACCCAGCAACAAATTTTGTTTTAGGGTTGTGATATAAATCCATCGGCGATCCTACTTGCTCAATAACACCATCATGCAAGACAACTATTTTATCAGCCATTGTCATCGCTTCAATTTGATCGTGAGTAACATAAATCATGGTTGTTTTTAAATTTTGATGCAGCTTTGCCAACTCTACTCTCATATCTCCTCTAAGGGCTGCATCTAAATTAGATAAAGGCTCATCAAAAAGGAATACTTTTGGATCTCTTACAATAGATCGACCAATAGCAACTCGCTGACGCTGCCCTCCAGAAAGCTGTCCAGGCTTAAAGTCTAAACGGTCCCTAAGCTGAAGAATATCAGCTGCTTTAAATACCTTTTCTTCAAGTTCTTTTTCACTAACCTTTGCAACTCTAAGAGGAAAGGCTATGTTTTCAAATACTGAAAGATGGGGATAAAGGGCATAAGATTGGAACACCATTGAAATTCCCCGCTCCACTGGAGGTGCATTGGATACATCCTTATCATCAATGACAACACTTCCGCTCGTTACCTCTTCTAAACCAGAAATGATTCTTAACAATGTTGTTTTTCCACAACCTGAGGGACCAACAAAAACGACAAACTCCTTGTCATTTATTTCAAGGTTGATATCAAACAAAACCTCAGTTTCGCCAAAACTTTTATAGATGTTTTCCAGTTTCACTGTCGCCATACTTTCTTCCTTAATAAAAACGCAAATTCATGCGTATTTCAAAATGATACTTCCACTTAAATTAAAGCAAACCTTGAAAGTGTGATGATAGGTCAACATACTTTTAGGGTTAGCCTTATAAAATCAGGGGCAATTTTCATTGCCCCTGACACAGTTAATTAATTAACTTACAGACCCTCTGCTAGAGTTTCTGCAGCTTCTGCTACTAGATCAGCAGCAGAACCATCACCCAAGATTATGCCTTGGATAGCGCCGTTGATACCTGCTTGAAGTGCTTTAAAGTCTTCAAACATTGGCTCTGGTCCACCTCTGCCAATTGGCTCAACAAACGTCTGCCAATAGTCAGTTGAATAGTAAACATCATCCCTCATCTTCTCGTATTGCAGAATCGGCGTTAAACCCCAGCTCATATCAAGATCATACTGAGCCTCACCAGATGTCATCATTTGAGCCAACTCCATTGCTAGATCCTCATTTGCAGACCCTTTAAAGACTGCCATAGAGTCAGTAATCAATAGTGTTCCACTTGAGCCACTTGGGCCTGCAGGAACAGGGACAACGATTTCAGCAATATTATCGTTATGCTGACCTGCACCCCATGGACCATTGATATACATTCCGATCTGACCATCGTTATAGAGCTGAGTCAGTTGAGAACGCTCATAACCACTAGGGCCTTCCTGTGCAACACCAGCTAATTTACCAATAAAGGCAAGTGTTTCAACAGTTTCAGGACTGTTAAAAGTTATCTCACCAGTATCTGCATTACTTACAGTACCACCATTACTATATAGGTAGTTAAGGAATTGGTGCATGGTGTTGTCAAAGTCTCTAGCAGCTAAACCAATACCTGCAGCTGAAGTATTGTCATTAACAGCCTTGGCCATATTGTAAAGCCCTTCCCAAGTTCTAGGTGCAACACAAGCTTCACCCGCTGCTTCAACTAGACCACAGTTAATGAATAGTGCTTTCGTAGAGAAGGCATGTGGGTAACCCCAAAATTGACCTCCATCAGAAACGGTAGCAAGAACGCCAGGTTGATACAATGCCTGCATTTCGTCAGAAATGTCAACTGGCACAATTAACCCACTTCGACCAAGTTGCTTTAACGTACGAGATCCAATATAAGCTAAACCAACTGGATCGCCAGCAGCAGCAAGCGTCATAGATTTATCTTGACACGTACCCCACGGAACTGCTTCAGCATTTACTTTAACACCAGAGTATTTCGCCTCAAAGGCATCGAACACTACTTGGTCAGCAGGACGGATTTCACCACCACATATTATTGCATGGACTTCTTCAGCCTGGACTGGTGCAATTAAACCTGCGCCAATAAAAGCCAAGAGGATTGCTTTTTTTATATTTTTCATTTACTTCTCCTTTTCTATTTACAACAAATTACTAGAATGAAAAATCGAAACTAGTAATACTATTTGTGAGTTTTTTCATTCTCACTCCTTTACTGCTCCTGAAGTTAAACCTGCTATGAGATGTTTCTGCATAAACAGGAAAATAAACAACACGGGCAGAACTCCAACAAGACTTGCAGCCATCATTTCATTCCACAAGACTGTTTGATAACCAATAAATTCAAAAATTCCAGCTGGGAGAGGCATATAGTCCCTATTCTGGTTAAATGTGATCGCAAATAAAAATTGCTGTGCATAAGCACCAATAAAAATAGCAATACCAACAACAATTAAACCAGGTACCGCTAAAGGCAATATTACACGTCGCAGTGTATAAAGTCTAGAAGCGCCGTCTACAAAAGCTGCCTCTTCTAGCTCGTAAGGTATTTTCTCTAAAAATGTTTTTAGAAGCCAAATGCCTTGTGGTATTAAAAACGCTACACCCGGAATAATCATCGCCCAATAAGTATTTAAAAGGCCATACATTCTCAATAATTTATATAAAGGAATCAGCAGAACCGCGCCAGTAAACATATTAACTGCTAGAAAAAGTGTGAGACTGACAGACTTGCCTTTAAAACTAAAACGTGCATAGGCGTATGCAGCAGGTATCACAAAACACAACGAAATAAAAGTAACAGAAGTCGCTAAAAATACGCTATTAAATATATAGCGAGGCAATTGAGGGACTGTTACCCACATATCTCTATAAGCCTGAAAGCTCATTTTATCTGACCAAAACCTGCTCATAAAATCAACAAAGCTCATTGTCTCTCCAACTGGAACCTCAGGTCGGCTAAATAAATGGGTTAATGGTCTCAATGATGCAATAAACATTTCAACAAATGGAAGCAACATAAAAGTTATAAATAGTGCAATAGAAGTGTAAATTCCTATCTTTTGGAGTAATGAGTATTTATCCATCATTTCTGTACACCTGCATAGCCATACTTTTTGCCTACCCATCCCAAAACAGTTAAATAAATTAATGAAAAAACACCTAATAATATGCAAACAAGAACTGCTCTAGTTGCGCCAGCACCAAATTTATAACTAAAGATAGCTGTTTTAAAGGTGTCAATAATTAATGTTGTTGTTGCACCACGAGGTCCACCCTCTGTTAGGATCCAAATAATTTCAAATGAATTAAATGTCCATATCGCAGAAAGTAGTGCCATGGAAATTACTGTAGGCATAATCTGAGGCATTGTTATTCTTCGAAAGCGATACCAACGAGATGCGCCATCAACATAGGCAGCCTCATATAGATCTCTAGGAACTCCTTGCATTGCAGCCAAAAAAAACAAAGTTACCATTGGTGTTCCAATCCATACATCGGTCACAACTGCTGAATAAAAAGCGCTTTGCTTGTAGGCTAAAAAACTGTAAGGGCCGTCCGTTATACCAGCCATCTCAGCAAAATTGGAGAGTAGACCAAAATGTCCATTGTAGAGCCACAACCATCCGAAACATCCAATAGCAATCGGAACTATCCAAGGTGGCATCACTAATGCTCTGAATATTCCTCTACCTCTTATGTTGCTCGCCAAAAGAGTAGCACCTATCAAACCTAAAACAACTTTTAAACCAACAGATAAAAACATCCAGTAAAACGTTCTTGTTACGATTGATGGAAATTTACGACCACCAATTGCCTTTTCATAGTTCTCCCAACCCACATATTCAGCGCCTCCCATAAGTGTCCCTAGAGTGGAATCAGTAAAAGACAAGCGAAAAGTTTCATACAAAGGCCACACAACCACCCAAAACATAACCAAAGCAGCTGGTGCAATCAATGCCCACGCAAAAAGCGTTGTGGTTTGCGCTTTCGTTTTTGGTTTAAACATTTGTATCAAATTACTCACCTGCAAAAGCCTCCATTTTCATTGCTGGGTCTGCCATGATATCAAAATTCTCGGCTATATAATAGTCCCAACCAATCCTATCAAACAATTCTCTAAAGCTATTTTTGGCTAAATTACTCAACTCAGCTCCTTTTCGTCTGTTTGCATCACATGTCCAAGCACTTTCTGAAAGTCCTAGGATTCTTGGGCACAACATAGACTCCATTTCACTATCCTTTAGAATCGTTTCAGACCAAAGATGCCCCTGAATACCCTGAATATTAGATTCAAGTTCCGGCTCATTTTCAGGAATAATTTGCCAATCAACAGTACTCTCAATGGGAATCACCGCTGCCCAATTTGCTCCTCGATCAGCATAGTTTCTGCTTTGAGCCATGTCAAAATAAATGTGCTCAGCTGGACACAGCACTACTTTATAACCTTGTCTTGCTAGATTCAAACCAGACTCAAGATTCTGCCATGAAAACAACAACTTCTCTGACTTGTCGTCATGATGGTTGCCATCTTCTGCCTCCTGCCAAGAGGCAGTTTTTTTGTTATTTAACTCTACTCGCTTTGAAAGCTTATTGATAAACCAAGAGGCGACATCTTTACTATTGTCGAGTCTATGTTCTTTCATTAAAGCTTGAACTTTAGGAGACTTTTCCCAGGCTCCTGAAGCTACTTCATCACCGCCTAAGTGAATGTACTCTCCTGGAAACTGATTACAAAGGTCATCTATTAAGGCTTCAACAATCTTTATTGTTTCTGGCATTGCTGGATTCAATGTGTTTTCTCTATAACCTTGAACTGAAACCTCATTACTCTTATCTTCGGGATCCCTCATCTCTGGATATAGATGAATTAGCGACATATTATGGCCTGGCAAATCAAACTCAGGTATTACCTCAATATAGTTGGCTGACGCCCTTTTTATAATTCTATCAACATCCTTCTTGTCATAACATCCTCCAGTTGCATCCGATCCGGAGCCGAAAACAGGTGGCACTAATAAATCATTACCCCTTTTAGCAGTTTCAATGGCAATTTCAGGATAACTGTCTAATTTAAAACGAAAGGCTTCATCATCGACTCCATGCCAATGAAACTTGTTCAGTTTGAAAAGACTCATTAAATCTAGTATCTTCAATAGACTTTCTATGGAATAAAAATGCCTAACAGTATCTAAATGTTGCCCTCTCCAACTAAAACGAGGCTTATCAAAGATAGAGCCACACGGTACTAATTGATGATAATTTTGGGCAAGTTGAATCAAAGAGACAAGGCCATAGTAAAAACCTGATTCATCACCTGCCACAATCTCAACATCATCACTCGTTATGGTAATTTTGTAGGAAGAGTTATCAGGAAGATCTTGAAATTTAAGTTTTAAAGATGTGTTTGCTTTTTCATTTATTTGATTTACTGATTCAGACAAAAAATCGAGATTTAATCGACTTCCAAGACCCAAAGCGGATTGGTAAGCACTATTTATTATTTCAAGATCATCAAAGGCTACATTAATTGGTGAACACAGGTTGCAGACACCTGCACTAGGAGTCCAGGAATGAGGGTGTGGCACCAATCTAAACGATTCATAATTTAATTTATCTCCCGAAAAATTGGGAACTGGTGCCACGGAGGAGATTCTTTCAAGATCCAAATCTATCATTGTGAGATTGACAAGGTCTCCATTATTTTTTTTTAAAAAACAGCCCTGAGGTGACCACCGATGATTCATAGGTTTATGTCTAGATTCTTCATAGGCATATTGAAAACTCCACTCATCTCCAGGCTTTAAAACAAACTCTTCTGGATGGCATAACTCCGTATAACCACCTGAACTTTTAACAATTCTGCAATTCTCAATCGCTTTTGTAGGTGCAAGCACGCTAAAACAAAATATAAAATTCTCTAGCGACTCACCAGAATTATTTGTCAAGCTTGAACAAAAGTAATTGTCTGAATTGATTGATGTTGTCATCACAAAACCAGCTGTATTCATCTTTAGTTATCTTTTTCAAAATAGACAAATTACAGCGCTTAATGAGCAATTAGTCTAATAATAATTGGTAATATAATGGTATTATATAACAGGTATTAAATAAAAAGCAAATAAGATTTATTGATAATTATTGAATAGTGCTTCATTTACTTTAAAAATCTACTTTATCTCTATAAATAATGATTGATCTATTAATAATATAGCTTTTAAGTATTTTATATTCTTGTTATTGACTTTATTTAAACTATTAGAATATAATAGTACCAATTAAATACCAATTTATCGCTTCATGCTATTATATTCTAATAGCCAAAATAAATCATATGGCAAGTACTGACAATTTAATTAACTTCTTACGACCATCTGATGATAGTTCTGAATCCCTATACAAACAATTATCTCGTTCACTTAATAGTGCAATCCAAGAGGGGATTTTAAAGCCAGGTGATGCGCTTATGCCTGAGAGGGATTTGGCTACTAATTTGAAAATGTCTCGTATCACTGTACGTAAAGCAATAGATCAACTTGTAGAAATTGGGCTGCTCACTAAAAGACAGGGAGCAGGAACAGTTGTATCTGAAAATGTTGACCTTGTACTTCACAAAAACTTATCCTCTTTAAATAGTTTTACTGCTGACATGAAAAAAAGAGGTCTTGAGTCTTACTCAAGAATTATTCTTAGAGAGGAAGGCAAGGCTTCTGCTAAAGAAGCGTTAATACTCAATTTAAATGAAGGTGACTTCGTGCACAGACTCAATCGTGTTCGATACTTAGTTAATGAGCCATTGCTTTATGAAATCGCAGTTATACCCGCCTCAATCATTTCAATAACCTCAGCTATTGATAATTCTTTGTATGAACTTCTTGAATCAAAACAAATGAACCCTATAACTGCAAAGCAAAATATCCATGCCATTATTGCTGACGATAATTTGGCAGATAAGCTTGAAGTAAGACCAGGAAGTGCTATTTTATTTGTTGAAAGAAGGGGCAAAGATGCCAATGGTCGAGTGGTTGAATATACCCAATCATACTATCGTGGCGATCGCTATGACTATGTGGTCGAATTGGGATGAAAAAAGCAATAACAGGTTCAAAGCTTTTCAGCGGTCTAGAATTTATCGAGCGCAAAGCACTTCTTATAGATGATCAACATATTGCTGGCATTGTTAATGAAAATGATATACCAGTAGCTTTCGAAGTTCAGACATTAGATGGGGGCATCTTGTCTCCTGGTTTTATTGATCTTCAAGTGAATGGGGGTGGTGGAAAGTTATTTAATAATTCTCCAGATAAAGATAGCCTCAACACAATAATTTTAGCACATCAATATTTTGGCACTACAAGTATTATGCCGACAGTCATTAGTGACTCGTTAAATATTCTTCAAAAGTGTACTGATACTATCTCAAACGAAATCAAGAATAATCACTCACTTCTGGGGATCCATATCGAGGGACCCTTTTTCAATGTAAAGTACAGAGGTGTCCACCAAAAACAATATATTAATACCATTAATGCTTCTTATTTGAATCTATTTGAGAAACTGGATAAATTTCCGGTAATGCTCACCCTAGCTCCTGAATGCATATCTATTAAGCAACTAAAACATCTTAAATCTTTAGGTTTTAAAATTCTAGCTGGGCATACTGATGCAAGCTATGATCAGCTCGAGGAAGCGATTAAATATGGGTTGGACGGTTTCACTCATCTCTTTAATGCAATGGGCCAAATCTCAGCACGTGAACCCAGCGTTGTAGGGTCGGCATTTGATTTTGACGAAACATCTGCAAGCATTATTGTTGATTTACACCATGTTCACCCCTCATTAATTAATCTCTCTTTTAAACAAAAACCAAAAGGAAAACTCTTTTTTGTCTCAGACTCTATGGCAACTATTAATCATGGAGAGCCTTCTTTTGAGCTTTATGATGAAGTCGTTAGTGAGTCTAATGGACGCATTATTAACTCGGAAGGAAAACTTGCAGGCTCATCCATTACACAAATTGATGCGATAAAAAATGCCTATCAAAAATGTAATATTCCCCTTGAGAGTGCAATCTCTATGGCAACACTCTACCCAGCAGAATATCTGGGCGTATCTGACTATATTGGTCAGTTAAAAAAAGGGTTTCGAGCAGACCTTGCTCATTTTGACTCAGACTTTCATGTGCACAATGTTTGGCTTGCAGGAAAGCAAATAAAAAAGGATGCGAAATGAGAGTAGTAATACTTCCAACTGAAAAAAAAGCTAGTGATTTTGCAGCAGACTTTATTAAAAAATTTATAGCTAGGAAAAATAATTTGGTTCTTGGGTTGGCGACTGGAAGCTCATTTTTATTGACTTATGATGCACTCATAGATAAATATAATACTGGAGATCTAAGCTTTAAAAAGGTTACAACATTCAACTTGGATGAGTATGTTGGTCTTGAGCCAAATCATAAACAGAGCTATAGACATTACATGAAGCAAAAACTATTCAATCATATTGATATTAGTGAAAAGAATATTCATATACCTGAATGCTTAGATGGAGATTTTGAATCAACATGTGAAAATTATGAATCCAAAATAAAAAGTTATGGCGGCATTGACCTTCAGCTTCTTGGTGTCGGGTCCAATGGACATATCGGCTTCAATGAACCAACCTCGAGTCTAAACTCTAGAACCAGGGTTAAAACACTGACAAAAAATACGATTACAAACAATGCGCGTTTCTTTGATAAATCAGAAACACAGCCTTCAATTGCAATTACAATGGGTATAGGGACAATTATGGAGGCAAAAAATATCCTGCTACTGGGACTTGGTCAGCATAAAAGTAAAGCAGTGGCTGATTTAGTTGAAGGTCCATTATCATCTTTTTGTCCAGGTAGCGTTCTTCAAAATCATGAAAACACTGTAATCGTTCTTGATCAGCTCGCTGCATCAAATCTTAAGCTATATGATTATTACATTCATAGTGAAAAAATGAATGTAGAATATATGGCGTGAATTATGTTCTTTTTCAGTTATTGAGGAGCAAAAAATGAGTCTAATTTTTAAACAATTGTTTGAAAGGGAAAGCTGTACCTATACCTACCTTATTGCAGATAGTGTGACCAAAGAGGCTGCCATTATCGATGCTGTAGATATCATGATTGAGAGAGATACCGCCTTATTAAAAGAACTAGAACTGGACCTAAAGTTCATTATTGAGACGCATATTCATGCAGACCATATTACCAGTGCCTGTCCACTGAAAAAATACTATCCTGATGCCAGAATCGTATTAGGAATGGAAAATATTGATGCAGAAGCCTGTGCTGATATTATGGCAAGTGAAGGACATATTCTTCCAATTGGTAATTATGAAATAAAGGCTATAGAGACACCTGGACACACTGTAGGATGCATGTCATATGTTGTAGAGAATAAAGTTCTAACAGGTGATGCACTATTCATCAGAAGTACAGGGCGCTGTGATTTCCAAGGAGGTTCAGCCAAAACGTTGTTTAAATCCATCCATAAATTGTATCAACTTGCTGACAACACTGAGGTCTATCCAGCGCATGACTATAATGGCCTCTCGGTGAGTACGATTGGTGAAGAGAAAAAATTTAATACGATGATCAAAGCATCTTATGATCGAGATCAATTTATACAGAATGTTAATAGTTTAGACCTATCTCTTCCAAAGAAGATCAAAGTAGCTGTTCCAGCAAATCAAAGCTGTGGACTAGTACCTGAGACAGTTTCAGTCTAATTGAAGTTATTAAAACAACAAAGTTTTAAAAAGACTTAATTGAGTCTCATTCCTTATTAAAATATATAGCTATGGATATTACAACTCCCGCACTTCTTTTTCCTGCTATCTCTCTATTATTTGTAGCCTATACAAACCGACTCCACTCTCTGAGTGTCTTGATTCGGGCAATGACGACAGAGGGCAGTAACGAATCCAAAACTCAGCACGCAGATGAGCAACTCAATATTCTTGAAAAGCGTGTTGTCTATATAAGAAGGATGCAGGTATTCGGTGTTATGAGTTTTATTTTTAACTTGATGACTATTATTTTGGTCTACCTAAAATATTACATACTCGCCAACTACATATTTGGTTTTGGCCTTCTTATGTTATCTGGCTCGCTCTTTTTCGCGCTTCTAGAAACTTTAATATCTACAAAAGCGCTGGACATTCATCTTAAGAATTATAAATCCTAGCTTTTATTACCCACATTATCCGCGATTAAACAAACCATCTCGAACATGATTGAGTTTGCAACATGCGAGGTAATCTGGTTAGGTGAATCCACTGTTGGCATGAGACAAACAACATCACCACCAATAATATTTTTACCACGCAGACCCTGAAGCATCTTAAGGACATCTGGCATTTTAAAGCCTTCAATAGCGGGCTCCAGATTGGATACACCAGGAGCTACTGTCACATCTAAACAATCTAAATCAAATGTAATGTAAATGGGCGCATCACCAACGCGCTCTTGAATCATTTCAATGCATTTATCAATGCCAAATTCATCAAAGTTGTCCTTGGTAATAATCTCATATCCAAGCTCATAGCTTGAGTCAAGCCAGTCTAGCGTTCTCGTATTTCCCCTGATTCCCACCTGAATACTTTTTGATGCATCAACAAAGCCATCCCTGACTAAATAACTAGCCCAGTGTGCAGCAGATTTGACTGCGCCTAAAAAATGATCAAGCTGATGAAAGGCATCCGTATGCGCATCAAAATGGACGAGCACAGCCTTCTCTCCATTGGTTAGTTTAGACTTTGGTCCTGCAATAGCTTGCAGAATTCCACCCGTAATCGAATGGTCGCCGCCAATTGAAACCGGACGAACGCCAGACTCAGCAATAACATCATAAAACTCAGTGATGCGCTCGATACACTGCTCGTTATTGTTGGCCTCAGGAAGAGGGACATCGCCAAAATCTCTTATATCACACATCTCCCATGGTGAGATTCCAAACTTTAAATGACCTCTTCGTCCTTGAGCAGAGATATTCCTAACAGCTCGCGGACCCAGATGCTGATCGCGCTGCGTTGTTCCATTTCCAGTGCTATGAGGAACGCCGACAAGGGCTATGTCACAGCCCTCTGTCTCAGGCTTATGGGGACATCGAAACAGCGTTGGTATGCCCCACCAATAGAGACCCTTCATCATAGCTGAGTTATCTCTAGTTTTCTTATTCATTAGAATATTCCTTTTATATTTTTTAAATTCTACTCAAATTTTTCACTAACTTTACTAAGAATCGCCTCTTTATAGGGCACCTCTAACTCTTGTGATGCCCAAGCTACAAAACCAAGGTCAACCTGCTGCTCCCAGGTCTTAATAGGATTTTTAAATGTTGTAACAGAGGTTTCAGTAGGCGCTGATAGAAATAATACCATCTCCGCTGCATCTGATTCTTCATTACTATCCTCAGGAGAGACATACTCGCTAATATTAATGTATTTCGCTACATCCGTCATCCAGTAAATACAACTTCTATATTCTTCAGCCAGATTAACGCCTTTTATGTAGTCTTGAGAGAGTTTGGTAATAGCTTCTGTTTGAGCCGCAACGATTTGACCATTTGTCATATCCGTATCTGTGCCATCAATCATATGATAGGCATACATTCTATTCATCAGCGCCTCTCCTGCGGTAAGGCCTGCCATTTCAGGCCTGGTAATCTCAATATAAATAAATGCTGAGCATCTAATCGCTCTATCTGCAACCTCTTTGTCAGCAAAAGCTGGGGTCATAAAGCCAAATAAAAACAATAAAGTAGGTAGTATTTTTTTCATAGATTTCTATAGAGAATTTGAATAATTTAACGGTAAAGTATAAACAAAATAATCATCTAAATCACATCTAAATCACATCTTTAAAGGTATGAAAATAGTAATAATCTGAATCTTAAAAACAAACAACTTTTCTCATGTCAGAAAAACATCTAATTTTTGGTGCAACTGGGTCTATAGGATCCAGTCTAGCTCAACAACTTAAAGATTCAAATCAAGACGCACATCTCATTGCCAGAAATAAAGAGGAACTCAAACACATTTCAGAAGAGCTTGGATTTAGTTATTCTGTGGTAGATGTTTTAGACGATGACTTTGTTGATAAAATCAAATCAGACGTTTCAATTTTTAATGTTAAGAGTCTTGCTTACTGTATTGGCTCTATTGACTTAAAACCGCTCAATAGAGTTACAGAATCTGATATGAATCAATGCATGAAGCTCAACCTCTATTCAGCGATTGAGGCTATTAAAGGTTTTCAAGATGACCTAAAAAAGAATAATGGATCTGTTGTACTTTTTTCCTCTGTGGCTGCTCAAAAAGGCTTTACTAATCATACAATCATTGCTTCAGCTAAAGCTGCTATTGAGGGTCTAACAGTGACACTTGCTGCAGAGCTTGCTCCAAATATTCGAGTCAACTGCATTGCACCAAGTCTTACAGATTCTAAGATATCTCAGTCTATGCTTAAGAGTGATGTTGTAGCAGAAGCACTTGCAAAAGCACACCCACTTAAAAGACTGGGTAATGGAAGTGACTCTGCTGCACTTGCTAAATTTCTTTTAAGCGATGACAGCTCTTGGGTGACAGGTCAGATTATTGGAGTTGATGGAGGCCGATCAAGTCTAAGCTAAATCTAATCACCAAGTTTTATATTAAATAAAAAGCATGGTTAATTATGAAAGCTTCGTAATCTTTTCAAATAATTCTTTTGAAATGGTTATGCTCTGAGAACTCTCACGAAGCCTTCTTTTCTCCAAACGCTTATTACCAGGAAGTCTTGTAGATGGCTGTGCAAGTATAGAGTCAACAATAGTCTCTGTTCTCTCCGAAAAGACATCTCCAGAGAAGAAACTAGGATCGATTGCTATGATAAGCTGCCCAACACCAGGTGAATCCCCCTCAGCATTCAAAAATGAGCTCGCTTCAAAACCAAAGTTTGAACCAGTAAGCCCAGCCGCTAAGATCTCTACCATCAATGCAAGAGCGCTCCCCTTTGCATCACCAATTGGAAGCATTGCTCCATCCAAAGCTTTCTTTGGGTCAGTGGTTGGCTTACCTTCACTATCAATAGCCCAGCCTTCTGGAATCTTTTCATTTTGCTGATTAGCAACCATGACCTTTCCGCGAGCAACTTTACTTAAGCTCATATCAATAACGAGTGGTGGTTCATCTTCTCTAGGAGTCGAAAATGCTATTGGGTTCGTTCCAAATAAAGCTTTTGTTCCGCCCCAAGGTGCTATCGCTTTTGGCGTGTTTCCAAACATTAAACCAATCAATCCACTCTCGGCCAAGGCCTCTACATGCCTTCCTGCCTGACCAAAGTGATGAGAACGAGAAATGCTAGCAGCGGCAATTCCAAACTTCTTACACGTAGTCTTGATCTCTTTTAACGCTAATGAAATGGCAGGGTAAGCAAAGCCATTTTTGGCATCAACTCTGACCACACTTCCTTTTGAACTAATGACTGAAGGCGCCTCAGTACCCTTCACTTTGCCTGCAGTTAGCTGCTCGACATAAGAGGGAATTCTGGAAAGCCCGTGACCAGCCTGACCATCAAACTCTGCACTCACTAGAGCATCAGCAACCTCTTTGGCATTATCTTCTGAAGTCTGGTTATTTACCAATGCATTAAAAGCTAAATCCCAAGCTTCTTTTTCAGTAATTTGCAAAGTTTTTATCATCATCAGTTCCATAAATTTAGAAAGTAGATTATAGTTACGTTGGGTTACATAAAGTATATTTATTTGGAATGATAGAGTTCTCATTAAAAACAAGGGTCAGTTTTTATTTAAGCTGTGGCTGGCTTATTTTTTCGTTCTTTATTGCAACCACATACTCAAAGCTGAAC
>CABXNH010000018.1 GCA_902513495.1 uncultured Gammaproteobacteria bacterium | reverse complement strand
AGTTTGATTCAGCAAAAATTGAGCTTATTGATTGCTCTTCGCTGATTCTGCGAATTACATCAGCAAGTGTTTTGGCAATAGTTAGTTGTCTTACCTTGCTGCATTTGTTAGCGTTGCCATTTAATGGGATAGTATTTGTAATAACTAATTCATCCAGCTTTGAGTTATTGATATTTTCTATTGCGCCACCCGATAAAACCGCATGTGTTGCATACGCAACAACTTTTTTTGCACCCTTTTCTTTAAGTATTTCAGCGGCTTGGCAGAGTGTGCCAGCAGTGTCAACCATATCATCAACCATAATACAAGTTCGCCCTGAGACATCACCAATAACGTTCATTACTTTGACCAGGTTTGGTTCTGGACGCCTTTTGTCAATAATAGCTAAGTCAGCATCATTAATTCTCTTAGCTGCAGCTCTAGCTCTTGCTACACCTCCAACATCTGGTGAAACCACAACTACATCTTGATA
Source organism: uncultured Gammaproteobacteria bacterium (assembly GCA_902513495.1). Lineage (GTDB taxonomy): Bacteria > Pseudomonadota > Gammaproteobacteria > PS1 > Pseudothioglobaceae > Pseudothioglobus. The sequence continues at coordinate 24,614 of CABXNH010000018.1, read as the reverse complement.
GTTCTGATCTAATATATCTTGGACAAGGACCGGTTGCGCATAAATATTGTCGATTGGTATGTTAAAGAAGCCTTGGATCTGGTCAGCATGAAGGTCCATTGTTAGTATCCGATCAACACCAGATGTTTCTATCATTTGAGCCACAAGTTTTGCAGTAATCGGAACTCTGGTTAGGCGTGAACGTCTATCTTGTCTAGAATATCCAAGGTAAGGCACAACAGCTGTAATTCTTCCCGCTGAAGAGCGTTTGAGGGCATCGACCATGATTAACAGCTCCATTAAAGTTTCTGCTGATGAAGGTCCACAAGTAGGTTGAATGACAAAAACGTCACAGCCACGGACATTGTCAAGAATTTCTACTTGAGATTCGCCATCACTGAATTGACCTACAAAAGCCTTACTTTGGTTTATGTTTAGATTTGAAATGATTTCGGACGAAAGATCAGGATTTGCATTACCGCTGAAGATTTTAATTCTTTCTAAAGACATCTAGTTAGACTCTTATTGGTTGAGGTTGTAATTATACAAAGAAATCAGATGACCAAAGATAATAGTTTTTCTAGAAAACTAAAGTTTTATATTTTTTAAAGGAGTTCATTAATATACGGCTTGATGTCTTCAGGCTCCACTGTTGCGCTAAAGCGTTTATATGGCGCACCGTTACGATCAATGAGAAATTTGGTGAAATTCCACTTGATGCTGTCATTAAGTTTGCCTTTTAGAACAGATTTTAGGTATTTGTATATTGGGTGAGCGTTTGAGCCATTCACCTCGATTTTTTCTGACAATGGGAAAGTGACTCCATAATTAAGGTCACAAAAGCTTTGTATTTCCTCAGAGCTTCCTGGCTCCTGTTTTCCAAATTGATTGCAAGGGAAGCCAATAATTACTAGACCCTCATCTTTGTATTCTTGATAAAGACTCTCTAAACCTTTGTAGTGGTAAGTTAAGCCACAATGACTAGCTGTATTGACTATCAGTACAACTTTTCCTTCAAAGTCATTCAGTGAAATTTCTTCGCCATCAATTTTACAAAGATTGAATTGATATATACTTTCAGCCATCTCAGTTATCCCGATAAATAGAATGATTTTACACTATGGATTTTTGAATTATTGAGCTGGCACTTTGAAAAGAATTGGCTGGGATGGCAGGATTCGAACCTGCGAATGACGGGATCAAAACCCGTTGCCTTACCGCTTGGCGACATCCCAATTGTGTAATGGCGATTTGTTAATCGACTGAGCGATAAAACCAAACCATTTTGATGGCAATTCTTTCTTTGCAATCAACGCATCATTTTCATTTTCAAATGCAACAAAAACACATGAACCACTTCCTGTCATCCTGGCTATATCAATATGATTTTGAGTTGAGTCTAGATGCCTTAGGGCCTCTATTATCTCACTTTCCAAGTCAATTGCAGCATTTAAACAGTCGTTATGTGGATTTGAAACTAATGAAAAATCAGACATTTTCCTTTGTACTGGTGTCATTGTCAATGCTTTATGGCTGAAAATTTCTTGAGTGGAGATGTGTTTATTGATTGAAACAACTAAATAGAAGTATTTTAATAAATTCACAGGGTATAGAATTTCACCAATTCCTTCCGCCCATGAGCTTTGGCCTTCTATAAAAACTGGAACATCTGCCCCAATGTCCCTGCCTATAGCTGCGAGTTGTTTTTTTGTTAAATCAAGGCCCCATAGATGATTTAATGCAATCAGGGTAGTAGCTGCATTTGAACTCCCCCCTCCTAGCCCACCACCCGTAGGAATCTTCTTTATTATTGCTATATCTACGCCAAAATTTGTACTGCTAAATTGTTGTAACTTTTTGGCACTCTTAATCATTAAGTCATTGGCGAGGGGAATGTCTTCATTGCCAGAGGTACGATTTATTTTTCCATCATCTCTTAAATTGAAATTTATCTCATCATAAAAATCCAAAAGCTGAAAAATGGTCTGTAGGTTATGATAACCATCATCTCTTTTTGAGGTAATGTGTAAGAATAAATTGATTTTTGCGGGGGATAAGTAAGTCAATTTAAGCTTTTATAAAGTGCTCTCTGTAGTGCTTTAATTCATCGATGGAGTCATAGATATCCGACAAAGCTAAGTGTCTCGATTTTTTGAATGAGCTAGAAATGATGTCTGGTTTCCAGCGAACAGCCAGTTCTTTTAGTGTAGAGACATCAATATGTCGGTAATGGAAAAACTTTTCAAGGCTAGGCATATAGTTATACAAAAACCTTCTGTCTTGACAAATTGAATTGCCACACATTGGAGAAGCTCCAGCATCAACGTATTGAGAGAGAAAGTCAAGGGTTTGCGTTTCTGCTTCGGTGACTGAAATTGAACTTTCTTGAACTCTTTGTACTAATCCAGAGCGGTTGTGTTGATTGGTGTTCCATTCATCCATACCATCTAATAATTCAGCGTTCTGATGTATAGCTAAAGATGGGCCCTCATCAATAAAATTTAAATTGGCATCGGTCACAACAGTGGCAATTTCAATAATCACATCGCTTTCAGGAATTAACCCTGTCATTTCTAGATCTATCCAGATTAGATTTGTTTTTTTGTTCATAAATTAATCTTAACTATTGCTTGCATGAATGTAGGCTTCAAGTTTTTCTCTTGCAGTTCCATCCGACAAAACTTGTTTTGCTTTTTGAATGCCTTCATTTAATGAATTCACAAGGCCACTCACGTAAATTGCTGCGCCAGCATTTAATGCAATAATGTCTCTAGCCACACCTTTCTTTCCAGAAAATGCTTCATTTATCAAAGCAAGAGATTGATCAGCATTTTCAGCTTTAATTGAATCTAGGTTTCCTTCTTCAAACCCAAAATCATGAGGATGAACAGTATAAGTTGAAATATTATTATCTTTTAGTTCTGCAACATAGGTTTTTTTGGCAATGGAGAATTCATCAAGACCGTCTTCGGAATGCACCACCATTACGTGTCGCGAATTGAGGCCTTTTAAAACATTAGCAATTGGCTCAACTAAGCCTTTATCATAAACCCCCATAATTTGATTTGGAGCTTTGGCTGGATTGGTCAAAGGACCCAATACATTAAATATTGTTCTAACTGCTAGCTCTTTGCGAGGACCAATTGCATGTTTCATGGCGCTGTGATGTGCCGGTGCAAACATAAATCCGACGCCAATTTCCTCAATACACCGACTGATTAGTTCTGGGTTTATGTTGAGATTAATACCCGCCGCCTCCAACACATCTGCACTTCCCGACTTTGAAGAGATTGAGCGATTACCGTGCTTTGCAACTTTTCCACCGGCAGCTGCCACTACGAATGCTGAAGCGGTTGAGATGTTGAATAGACCTAGGCCATCTCCACCAGTTCCACAGGTATCAACTAAGTAATCATTGCTACTTAGTTCTACTGATGTGGCAAGGGCACGCATTACTTTAGCGCTAGCAGTAATTTCCTCAATTGTTTCACCCTTCATTGAAAGCCCAACTAGAAAAGCACCGATCTGAGCGTCAGTAGTTTGTCCAGTCATAATGCTATTCATGACATCATGCATTTCATTTTCATTGAGATTTTGTCTTGAAATAACTGCCTTGATTGCTTCATTTATATTCATAATTATCGCTGACTCATTAAGTGTTCAATTTCATTAATATCTTTAACTGCTTTATTGGAGAGGACACGATTCCCCGTCTCAGTCACTAGAACATCATCTTCGATTCTGATTCCTATGCCCCAGTACTTAGAGTCAATTTTATCATCCCTTCGAATATAAATACCAGGCTCAACAGTTGTTACCATACCACTTTTAAACTCACGGAACTCGTCATTGACTAATTTACTGCCTACGTCATGAACATCGAGCCCAAGCCAGTGACCAGTATTGTGCATATAAAACTTACTCAAATCTTCCGGGGATTTCATAATTCCTAGTTTGATAAGGCCATCCGTTATTATTTGACAGGCAGTTTCATGGGGTTTGTTTGAACTTACCCCAGGCTTAATAGAGTTAATTGCAGATTTTTGGGCATTTAGAACAACCTCATATATCTCTCTTTGGGGCTCACTAAATTTTCCATTGATTGGAAAGGTTCTTGTGATATCTGAGGCGTAACCATTGATCTCACATCCCGCATCGATCAGAAGTAGATCGCCATCTTTAAGTTCTTGGTTGTTTTCCGTGTAATGCAAAATGCATGCATTTTCTCCACTTGCAACGATTGGAGGATAGGAGTGTTCAGAGTTGCCATTTCTAAAATATGAATCAAACCCAGAGGCAATATTGTGCTCATATAGTCCAGGTAAAGCCGCTCTCATTGCATTTATGTGGGCTTCAGAAGCTAAGTCGGCCGCATCCTGCATATTTTTGACCTCTTCTTTGTCTTTGATTAGCCGCATTTCTGAAATGAAAGGATTTAATGGCTTTAGACTACTTTCAAAAAGTGAACATATTTGTTGATTATGAGTATTTGTGCTTGAATTGTCTTTCCAGCCGCCACTTCCGGGCGCATCAAAATAAATGACAGAACCCTTCTTCACTTGAGATTTAATATTATCAAAAAACGTACCAATGTCATAAGCTTGATCAACTAGTAAAGTTTCGGGAGCAAGTTCTACGCCAAGTCTGATTCCATTCCAAATTTCCTGGGTCTCATCTTTAGGTCTCAAAAACATGACATAGCTTTCTTTGCTGAATACTGCTATTGCATCAGGCTCAGTAAATCCAGTAAGATACCAAAAATTACTATCTGGACGAAATGGATAAGTCACATCACTGTTTCTTTTTTGTTCACAATTGGTGGACACAATGACTACAGCGTCATGACCTAGGATGCTTAACAACTCCTCTCTTCTTTTTTGATGTATCATTTTGCTTGGTGTATTAATCTTTAGATATATAACGCAAGAAAGATACCATGAAAACGATACGACTTTATCAAAATACACCTTTTATGGAAGGTAAAACAGCTCAATTAAATAGTGACAATAGCCACCATTTAAACAAGGTTTTGCGCTTTCCAGTCGGCAAAAATATTACAGTATTTAATGGCGACGGTTTTGATTACAGTGCGTTAGTTCAAGATGCGAAAAAAACAACTAATCTTAAAGTCATTTCTAAGACACGAAACAATACAGAATCAAAATTAGATTTAACACTCGCTCAAGGAATTGCAAAAGGCGAAAAAATGGATTTTTTGATCCAAAAAGCCGTTGAGTTGGGAGTTACAAGAATAATCCCAATGAAATTAGAGCGGTGCGTTGTCAGGTTAAGGGATGAAAAAGTTCAAAAAAAAATTGATCATTGGCAAAAAATTGCTAACCATGCTTGTGAACAATCAGGGCGTTCAGTCATTGTCAGTGTATCCCACCCAGCTTCGCTCGAAGAAATATTAGAGGACACGAATCATAATGGCTTTGTTTTGCATCATCGAGCACAAATAGGCTTTAGTCAGGTTAAGGAGACGTCAAAAGCAACTATTCTTATTGGTCCTGAAGGGGGATTGACCGAAAAAGAAGTTAACGATTCTGAGGCCGCTGGATATCAGTCAATACTCATTGGAAAGAGAGTCTTGAGAACAGAGACCGCCTCTCTAGCAGCAATAGCTAATATGCAATTGCTATGGGGAAGCTAACAGGCAATCAAGGAAACCTTAGTCAATATTGCCTAGTTCTTGACTGAGCTCTCTTGCCCGATCATAGGCAGCTCTTGTTGCAGCTGCAACGATTCCCTCAAAGTTCTGATCTTGAAAGGTTTCGATCGCTGACTGCGTCGTCCCATTGGGCGATGTTACTTCTGCACGAAGCGTGCGAGAGTCTTTGCCAGAGTTAGTAGCCATTATGCTTGCGCCAAGACTTGTCTTGATACTCAAAGCATCCGCTGTTTTTTCATCCAGACCTAGAGCCATAGCAGCCTGCTTCATGGACTGCATCATTAAGAAAAAATAAGCAGGGCCACTGCCTGAAATCGCTGTTATTGCATCCAAGAGGTTTTCCTCGTTGACCCAAAAGCACTCACCGACAGAGGATAACAACAAGTTGACTGACTCTTTTTGGTTATCATTAACGCGTTCATTTGCATAAAGACCTGTCACTCCAGATTGAAAAAGAGCAGGCGTATTGGGCATTGTTCTGACAAGCGCAAAATCACCGCCAAGCCATCGATTAATATCGTTACTTTTTATTCCAGCTACAATGGAGACAAAGAGCTGGTCAGATGAAGCCTTATTTTTGAGCTCATGACAAACGATTGAGAGTACTTGAGGCTTAACAGCAAAAACCACAATATCACTATTGGTTAGTAATGAAACATTGTCAGAGTAGGTTGTGACTCCTAGTTCAGAATTACGTTTTTCTAAAAGCTCAGGATTAGCGTCACTAATATTAATATTTTTGGCATCAAAGCCATCACTCAATAGCCCTTTTATAAGAGCATAGGCCATATTCCCAGCGCCAATAAATCCAATGACTGTTTTGTTTTCCATATAAAATATCTTTGTTTTCAATGCTTAATTCAATTCTACCAAACTTGCAATAAATAAAGAACATTAATGAAAATATTTCAGCCAAAACTAGTAATGATCGATGTTGATGGAACTTTAGTCGATAGTGTCCCTGATTTAGCTTATTGCGTAGATCAAATGATGATTAGTCTGGGCAGGCCAGCAAGAGGAGAAGATAGAGTAAGGCATTGGGTAGGAAACGGAGTACCTAGGCTAGTTGAAAGGGCTTTGACTGGTGAATTGGACGGGTTTCCAAGTCAACAAGCATTCGACAAAGCGTACCCTATTTTTTTAGATTTATACGCCCAAAACTCTTCAGTGAGATCTACTCTTTATGAAGGCGTTATAGAGGGTTTAGATTATTTAAAATCCAAGGGTTATCTTTTAGGCTGCGTTACAAATAAAGCGGAGCAGTTTACGCTTCCACTACTAAAATCTTTGGGGATTATTGATTATTTTGGGATAGTCATTTCTGGCGACACTTTAGAAAAGAAAAAGCCAGACCCACTGCCACTGATTCATGGCGCTAACTTTTTTAATATCAATCCAAATGAATGCCTCATGCTGGGTGATTCAGTGAGCGACGTAAAGGCCGCTAGAGCAGCAAGCTTTCAGATAATCTGTATGTCTTATGGCTACAATCATGGCAATAATATTGCGGATGAAAACCCTGACCTCGTGATCGACTCTATGAAACAATTGCGAGATTACCTATAGTGAATATCGATGAAAATCATATCTGGCATCCTTATGCCAATATCCCAAACAAGGTGCCAACATACCATGTAGAGAGCGCCGAAGGGGTATACCTTAATTTCAAGAATGGAGTGCGCGTCATTGACGGAATGAGCTCTTGGTGGTGCATGATACATGGCTACAACAATGCCTCCATTAATGATGCCGTTAAGTCTCAGATTGATAAAGTATCGCACGTAATGTTTGGGGGTTTGACTCATCAGCCAGCAATTGATTTATGTGAAAAGCTCATCAATCTGACACCCAAAGGCTTGGATAAGGTGTTTTTTGCAGATTCGGGCTCTGTCTCAGTTGAGGTGTCTCTTAAAATGGCCATACAGTACTGGCAAAATAAGGGCCAAAAAGGAAAATCTTATTTTGTAACGCCAAGAGGTGGATACCATGGCGATACGTTTGGTGCCATGAGTGTTTGCGATCCAAATAAGGGCATGCATCACCTTTTTAGTGAGGTTTTACCAAAGCATTATTTTGTTAATCAGCCCAAACACGGTAATACTGAAGAGGCGCTCTCTGATTTGGAATCAAGGCTTAGTAAGAGTCATAAAAATATCGCGGCTATGATTCTTGAGCCAATTATTCAGGGCGCTGGTGGAATGAACATCTATGAGGTGGATTACCTTAAAGGCGCTAGAGCATTATGTGACAAGTACAACCTTCTGTTGATTGTTGATGAGATAGCCACTGGTTTCGGTAGAACAGGCGAGTTATTTGGCTGCAATCACGCTAATATTGTGCCCGATATCATGTGTATTGGAAAAGCCTTGACTGGTGGATATATGACAATGGCCGCCGCCATCACCAACCAAGAAGTTTCTGAAACAGTTGGCGTATTGATGCATGGGCCAACCTTTATGGCTAACCCCTTGGCCTGCTCTGCAGCGAATGCAAGTATTGATCTTCTTATAGAAGGCAATTGGAAAAAAAGAGTCACCGAGATTGAAACTATTTTGAGTAATCAACTGATGCCTCTTAAGAAGCATCAATCTATATTTGATGTCAGAGTTCTTGGGGCTATCGGCGTTATAGAATTCAATGACACATTGGACATGAAAAAAACACAGGAAAAAATGATTGAGTCTGGTGTTTGGCTCAGACCTTATGGTAAGTTATTGTACACAATGCCGCCCTTTGTGATAACCGATGAAGAGTTGTTGAAAATTACTCAGGCTATGGGCGAGATTGTTGACGCCTCGGAAAAATAATTTTTCTATTCAATAGGGTCAATATCGACAAACCATCGAACCGATGAGCTCACCTTAATGGTTTCAACATGCTGATAAAAAGTTTGAATTAATCTTCGAAGTTGCCCTCTGTCTTCTGATTGCAAATAAAGGTTAAAGTAGTAATAATCTGATTTCCGCTCAATGACCCCAGGAACTGGACCCCAAATTTCGACTGATTCAATCTCAATGCTATTAATTAATTGGGCAGCTTCGGTCAAAAAACTTTCAGCTGAATTTTTGTTTTTAGCGTTTGCACAAATTAACGCTTGATGGGCAAAAGGTGGCAGTTTGGTGTCTTTGCGTTCCGTTAAAAGGGTTTTGGCATATTCAATGTAACGTGAATCTTTCACATAGTTGAATAGAGGATGATTCGGATAACGAGTCTGGATATTGACCTCTCCTTTATAGTTACCCCTGCCACACCTTCCTGAGACTTGAACAAGCAGTTGAGCTAAATGTTCAGTGGCCCGAAAGTCGGTTGACATGAGTCCAACATCGACATCTAAAATGCCGACAAATGCTAGATTAGAGAAGTCATGACCCTTGGCTAGTATTTGGGTTCCTACAATGATGCAGGGCTCGCCAGAGTTGATTTTTTTTAAGTGAGTCGCAAAAGCTTTTTTCTTACGCGTCGTGTCTCTATCGATTCTAATGACCTCTGTACTTGGAAAGAATGATTCTAGATTTTCTTCTAGTCTCTCTGTTCCATAACCCAGAATTTTAAGTTCATGGCTGTTACAAGATGGACAAGAAGATTCAGGTGATTTTTCTAATCCACAGTGATGGCATTTAAGTCGATTAATGCTTCGATGGTATACCAGTTTAGAGTCACAACTGGTGCATTCAGACTGCCAGTCACACTCTGTACAATAATATATTGGCGCATAGCCTCTTCGATTGATAAACAGCATGACCTGTTTACCCGTTGAAAGGTGATGCTTGATTCTGGCAATGAGTGGCTTTGATAAGGGCTCTGAAGGCTGACTTCTCATATCAATTAAATCCACGCTTGGCATGATTGCCTCGCCAGGGCGTGAAGTTAGAGTGAGTCGAACGAGTTTTTTTTCGATAACATTTTTAAGGGTTTCTAATGAAGGTGTTGCAGTTCCGAGTATCAGCGGAACATTGGCAAACTTAGCCCTCATAAAACTTAGATCTCTAGCTGAGTAGCGAAAATTTGATTGTTGTTTAAAGGAGCTGTCGTGTTCCTCATCAACAATAACCAATCCGAGATTGGGGATGGGCGTAAAAATAGCAGACCGAGTCCCAAGAATAACTTTTGCATCACCATCCTTTGCCATCAGGTAGGCGTCCTGTTTTTGCGTGTCATTGAGCTGAGAATGGACTGCGACGACCCGATCTTTTATTCTCTGTTCAAAACGCGATATCATTTGGGGTGTTAAGCCTATTTCTGGAACTAAAACGAGAACTTGCTTTCCTTGTTTTAACAGTTGCTCAGTAATACTGAGGTAGACCTCTGTCTTGCCACTACCTGTTACGCCGTGAAGCAAAAAGCCATTAAACTTAGATGAACTCTTTAGCACTTCATTGATCGCAAAATTCTGCTCAGTGGTCAGCTCAAAGTGGTTTAATAAAACCTTGTCATGCACCTCACTCGGCTTTTTAATGACTGCTGGCTTTCCATTTCTTAGATTTTTTGGAATCGCATTGGAAAGAACTTCACCAATTGGATGGTGATAATAGTTTGCAGACCAGGATAAAAATGCAAGGATCTCTTTTGACAAGAGTACTTCATGGTCTATTACTTCTTCAACTTCTCTCAGTTTTTTAAAGCTGCTCTTGTCCTTGTGAGAGAGGACAATGCCTGTAACCTTTTTATTTCCAAAGGGAACCTTGACTCTTGACCCAATGCCGACTTTTTCTTTACACAGGTAATCAAACGTATTGTGTAATGGGACCGGAATTGCAACTTCTGTGATTTGCATCAAATAAAAAAGTTTTAGGGATAAAATAAGTATTTTAGCAATATTAACTTGCCATGGTAGTTATTCAAAATATCATTAACGATTCCAATGTAGACGAAGACAATCTTAGTAAGGTTTGTCAGGATTTTTTAAATGAAAATGCTGTAGAGGACTCTGAGTTATTAATTCGTCTTGTCTCGCCAGTTGAGATTCAAGTCTTAAATAAAGAGTATAGGGGTAAAAATCAGGTCACCAATGTACTCTCTTTTCAGAGCGATATTCCTGAGGAGGTCGAAGAATCAATACTTGGTGATGTGGTTATTTGTGTTGATGTTGTGAGGGAAGAGGCGCTCATCGGCGATAAAAAATTTACAGATCATTTAACGCATATGGCAATTCATGGCATCCTTCATTTGATCGGACATGATCATGAAGATGTCAATTCAGCTAATAAAATGGAGTCAATAGAGATTGATTTTTTAGGCAAGCTCGGCATCAGTAACCCTTATCACTAATACCAACCTAGACCACCTTTAAAAGCGCGGCTAGTTTTTTTATGTTGTCTTCTTGCGGGTTGTTTTTTCTGTAAATGACGCCAATATCTCGTTTTGCTTTAGTTGATTCTAAGTCTATATTAATATTTGGATAGTGGCTCAGTATTCCAAAATCAATTGCCATCCTGGGCAGGAAGCTCACCCCAATATTAGTATCAACCATAGCAACAAGTGTAGAAATGCTGGTGCAGGAAAAGTTGGATATGTGTTTACTTGAAATTTCGTTGTTTTGTAGAATATGTGAACGAAGGCAATGCCCTTGTTCTAGCATTAGTAAGGAGCCATTATCAATTTCTTTTGACTTTCGACTTTTATGTTGAATAAAATAAATAGGGTCAGCAAACACTTGAAAGCTCTCGATATAATCAGGTAGTTCATAGGGAAAAGCAAAGATTGCAAAATCGATTTTGGCTTGATCGAGATGTTTAAGTAAATTCTCACTTGTGTCTTCTTTAAATGAGACCTTAAGTTTTGGATGAGATTGATTAATATTGGATAGGAAGTTTGGAAGAATATAAGTAGATATTGTTGGAATAACTCCGATAGTGATTTCAGACTCAAAAAAATCTAATTTTGAGGTGCTTACCAATACATTCATTTCTGCCAAAACTGACATTGCTTGCTTGGTAATTCGATTTCCAGCTGAAGTAAAGCGTACATTTTTGTTGTCTCTCTCAACCAACTTGACTTGAAGGTCGTTTTCGAGTTTTGAAATCCCAGCACTAAAGGTCGAGGCACTGACAAAACATTCCTTTGCAGCATTAGAAAAGTGATTCGTTTTTTTGAGTGCAACGAGGTACTGTAAATTTTTAATTGAAGGCGTCATTTTATATTCGTTTTTAACGAACATTATATACAGTATTATTCAATTTAACTTTATATAAATGAATGGTATGATTGGGACTCATTTAAAATATCGGAGGTAAAAATGAATTTAAGTGGAAGTAAAACCGAACAATCTTTAAAGGATGCATTTGCTGGAGAATCTCAAGCAAACAGACGTTATTTATATTTTGCAAATCAATGTGACGTTTTGGGAGAGCCAGATATGGCTGCTCTTTTCAGATCAACTGCTGAAGGTGAAACGGGTCATGCGCATGGCCATATGGAGCACTTAATCGAAGGTGGAGTAGGTGATCCGGGCACTGATATGCCAGCTAAGGAAGTCAAAGATATGCTTGCGAGTGCAGTTCATGGAGAGACACATGAGTACACTGACATGTATCCAGGAATGGCTAAAACGGCAAGAGAAGAGGGATTTGATGAAATTGCTGATTGGTTTGAAACTTTAGCGAAAGCTGAACGTTCTCATGCTAACCGTTATCAAAAAGCTTTAGATAGTTTGTAAAGCCACTGCTACCATAGATCTAGTCTATGGTAGCAATAACTCTTAAAAACCTAATAAATATGTCTAAATTCAAAGAAGGCAATTTAGAGGCACCAACTCGTCATCCTCTTAATTGGAAAGATAAAGATTTTTATGATGAAGATGCTCTCAACAATGAGCTTGAGAGGGTGTTTGATATTTGTCACGGCTGTAGACGATGTGTCAGTTTGTGCAAGTCTTTTCCAACACTATTTGACTTGATTGATGAATCTGAAACATTTGAGATAGACGGTGTCGATAAGGCGGATTATAAAAAAGTTGTTGATCAATGCTACCTGTGTGATTTATGCTATATGTCGAAATGCCCTTATGTGCCCCCACATGACTGGAATGTTGATTTTCCGCACCTTATGCTCAGAGCGAAAGCCATTCAATTTAAAAAGGGCGAAACGAAGTTGTCTCATAAAGTGTTAACATCGCCACAAAAGGTTGGTGCAATTGCATCAAAACCAATCATATCGCCTGTAGTTAACTGGTCAAATAAAAATAAAACTCTCAGAAAGGTCACCCAAAAAGTACTCGGCGTTCATGAGAATGCGGTTGTGCCAACTTACCACTCTAAGGGCCTGTCGAAGGTCTTTGTTGAAGAGAGCATTGAAAGTCAATTCAAGGTTGCTATTTTTGGAACCTGCTATGGTGAATATAATGACCCTAAGACGGTCATTGACTTGGTCGATGTTTTGAGACATAACAATGTTGAAGTGAGGCTGATTAAAAAGACTCAGTGCTGCGGAATGCCTAAAATGGAACTTGGAGATCTTGACTCAGTAGTCAGGTATGCCAATGCAAATATCGAGCCATTAATGGAGTTAGTTAATGATGGTTATAAACTTATTGCACCTATACCATCTTGCGTTTTAATGTTTAAGAATGAACTGCCAATGATATTGCATGAAAATATCGATATAAAAGCTATTTCTGATGCATTTTTTGATCCCTTTGAGTACCTTTCATTGCTGATAGAAAATAATCATTTTGATGACAAATTTAAGGCAATTGATAAAGAGATTCTTTATCAAGTAGCCTGCCATCAAAGAGTTCAAAATATTGGCGCGCATACAAAAAAGATTCTTGGTTTAATTCCTGATTTAGATGTCAATATTGCAGAAAGATGTTCGGGTCACGATGGTACCTATGGTGTGAGAAAGGAAACGCATACATACTCAGTAAAGATTGGAATGCCAGTTGCAAAAAAAATTACCGACAATACCGACCTTGTTGTCAGTGATTGCGTCATGGCTGGCAATCATGTTGCACATATTGCTTCACAAGAGATAGACTCTATTCATCCCATTAGTTTGGTGAAGTTGGCTTATGATTTATAAAACAAATTTGAGGAAATAATTATGCTAGAAAGACAAGACTTATTGACTCTTGAAGAGTATGCTGAAAAGCGCTCAACTATTCGTCAGGAAACAATTCAAGTTAAAAAACTTAGAGAGGTGCACCTTGGCAATCACATCAGAATGATATTTGAAAACAAGCAAACAGTTCAATATCAAATACAAGAAATGCTTCGAATAGAGAAAATTTTTGAATCAAGTGAGATTCAAGATGAGCTCGACGTATACAATGCACTCATACCCGACGGTGCCAATCTAAAAGCCACAATGATGATTGAGTATACTGACGTTGCTGAGCGCATAGTCGCACTATCAAAACTCATTGGCGTTGAAAAAAGTATTTATTTCCAAGTAGGCGATCATGAAAAAGTCTCCCCAGTTTGTAACGAAGACTTACAGAGAGAGACCGACGTTAAAACCTCAGCGGTCCACTTTATGCGATTTGAGTTTACCCAGGAGATGATTAATGATTTCATTTCAGGGGGAACTGTAAAGGTTGGATCTACGCATCCAAATTATGATTTTGAAATGACCCTTGATACGGAATCACAGAAAGTTTTGAGTGGCGATTTTACAGGCTAGAATTATTAAGTTAAGCCTCAGACATTTCGCCTATTGATTCCATGGCCATAAGGGTGTCGTTGACATAATACATCCTCAATTTGTCTCTTTCCCAAGGCGGAATGTTTGCACTCTGAAGTATTTTTTTAAGAGAGCTCGAGTGCTTCTTACCCTTGAGCCTGACTCTTTGACCGTCTCTACGAAATCGAATTTTAAAATTAGAATGATCTTTTAGTTTGTTGTAGAGGGGGCAGTCTTCTTTAGATCTTTCAGACTCGCTATCAAAAAAGTATAACTCATTGTTATATCTTCTGACTTCATAGAGATGCCATTTTAAAATTACTTTGGCATCATTCTTCGCAGTTAATACAGAAATGAGTTCAGTTAACACTTTATTGGAAGGCATCAAAAAGTCTTTTTGAGCAATGTAATACCTCAGTACATTTGCAATTCTCCTTTGTGGGAGCTGACATAAAGGCAGAACTTGAATTCTATGATTAAGGACAAGATTAAATTTTTCGATATCAATTTCAGCAAGATCATGCATCAGTTTTAATGCTTCAGACTGATGATAAGCGCTTCTAGAAATATTTTTTATGAGTCCATCAAAGCCTGATTCAAGTTGAGGGATAAGCTCTAATCTGAGTAGGTTTCTTTTAAAATTTATATTATTATTGCTATCGTCTTCCACCCAATCCAGACTGTATTTTGATGCATAGTCAATAATCAACTGTTTAGAGATATTTAAGAAAGGACGATATAAAAATGAGTCAGCGAAGCTCTTCATTTTGGGCATAGAGGCCAGACCTGCTACGCCACTCCCTCTAAATAGTTGAAGTAAAAAGGTCTCAGATTGATCTTCCTGATGATGCGCGGTACAAAGAATTTCATTTTTAGATAATTCTGATTTTAGTGAAAGATAGCGTTTTTTACGTGCATTTTCCTCGATGTTAGACGAATTTGTAATATTAATATCTATGCTTTTAAAGGCAATATCTTGTTTTTGACATAGTTCTTTACAAAACAAAGACCAGTCTTCGCTGTGCTCTGAAAGGTTGTGATTGATATGAACTGCTCTAATATTGCCAGGGTAATGAGAGTTTAAGAAATGGAGCAGGACCACTGAGTCAATACCTCCACTCAAGGCAACGACAATATTTTTGTCTACTAGAAAAGGGTCTTTATTCGCTATATCTTCCAAAGCTAAGTAATTTTTCTTGCCTATCTTCTAGAAGTTTTTCAATAGGTATTTCAGTTAGATTTTTAAACTCTTTGATGAGAGCTTTTTTAAGAAATTTAGAGGCTTTTTCGGGATCTCTATGGATTCCACCCAAGGGCTCAGGAATCACTTTTTCAATTAACTTGTTTTTTTTCAAATGCTTGCTAGTCAGCTTAAGAGACTCTGCAGCAATTGGGGCTTTTGATGCATCTTTATATAATATAGATGCGCAGCCTTCGGGCGAGATGACCGAGTAAATGCTATACTCAAACATCATCATCGTATCACACAGGCCAATAGCAAGTGCCCCGCCTGAGCCACCCTCACCAATCACAACAGATAGAATTGGTGTTTTTAAAGTGGACATTTCGAAAAGGTTTTTTGCAATTGCTTCACTCTGTCCACGTTCCTCTGCGCCAATCCCCGGATAGGCGCCTGGCGTGTCAATAAAAGTGATGACAGGCAAGCCAAACTTCTCAGCCATTTTCATGAGTCTGAGTGCCTTTCGGTAGCCTTCAGGTCTGGTCATTCCAAAATTGTGATAAATTTTTTCTTTTGTAGACCGACCTTTTTGTTGCCCAATAAACATAAACGTTAGGTCATCCATCTTTGCGATTCCACCTATCAATGAATGATCATTTGCGTAGGTACGGTCTCCACATAGCTCAGTGAACTCATCAAAAATGCTGTCAATATAGTCTAGAGTGTATGGTCTTTGAGGGTGCCTAGCCAATTGTGAGATTTGCCAATCGGAGAGTGACGAAAAGATTTTCTTTGTTAGGAGCTCACTTTTTGTTTTGAGCGAGTCCATCTCTTTGGCAATATCAACATCATCTTTAATACTCTCAAGGGCATCAATCTTATCCTCCAATTCTGCAATTGGCTGTTCAAAGTCTAAATAGTTCAGGTTCATTTAGTTGGGTGATTAGGGTAGAAAAATTTAATGATAATTATAGCAGATGCAATGTTTATAATCTTGCAATGGATTTGCTTAGCTTACTTTCTCTGATAATTGCAACGTTTGTATACGCCATTTCGCCTGGCCCTGGTTTATTTGCTGTTTTGGCAATATCAACTAGATTTGGCCCTATTCCAGCTATCTGGATTTCAATAGGGCATACTATTGGAGACATTATTTACGTTGCTCTTGCTATGCTTGCGCTAAACGCCTTGGCTGAATTAATAAGTGACAGCATGATTTATGTCAAGATTATCGGTGCATCCTATTTAATATATATTGGCTACCAACAATTTCGCTCAAAGGGGGTTAGTTTTGAGCAATCCAGTAAAAAGAGCTCAATCATTAAGCTTTTAATCGCAGGATTTATTGTTGGTGTAACAAACCCTAAGACTATTATCTTTTACTTGTCTTTTCTGCCAATCTTTATAGACTTAAATAATCTAACGATGACAACTGAAGTTCAGGTTCTGACGGCAGTTGGACTAACTGTATTTTTTGTTTTAAGTTTGGCAAATATATTAGGTATTAGACTAAGGAAGCATATTGAAAATCCAGACACCATAAAACGAGTTAATCAGGTGACCGGTGTTACGATGATTTTTGTTGGTATTTTTGTTGGGCTGTACTGATTTAGAAAAGGATATTAATGTTTCAATCTGAAAAATCAATGACACTGATAATGCTCCTTGTTCCTTTTGTTTGGGCTTTGTCAGGCGTCTCTGCAAAATACCTATCTTTTTATATCAGTGAGGATGAGGTTGTTGTCTATCGTTTTTTTCTATCAGCACTTTCAACTCTCCCTTTACTTCTTTGGATGAAGATTCCATTGAAAATTAGTCTGAAGAATTTTGTTATATGTATCTTGCTTGCATTCTTTCTGATTGGAAACTACAGAACTTACTTTATGGGAATGCAGAGAGGTGCAGTTGGACTAGGAGCTGCTCTAGTAACCGTTTTGATTCCAATCTTTGTTTATATCATGATGATTTTTTCAAAAAAATCTAAACCTATTTTGAAGGATTGGCTTGCTCTTTCTATCGGGGTTATAGGTGTTGCTCTAATGCTTAATCTGGAGCAACTCAATCTTGAAAGATTGGTCACTGGAGGTAATATCTATTTTGTGTTGGCTGCTCTAACCTATGCAATGTTCACAGTTGCAGCCTCATACATGAGAAACATTCATGTCTTGACCATTAACTTTTATGTCTGCCTTATAGGCCTCTTAATCGACTGGAATTTATCTTACGATAGCAATCATCTGTTCACATTAGGGTCTATGGATTATATATTTTGGGTTAATATTCTTTTTGTTTCAGTCATTGCAGGAACTGCGATCACAGCAGTATATTACTCAGGGTTAAGGATTATTGGCTCAAAAAAAAGCTCGGCTTTTTCAATATTGACTCCATTCTTTGCAATCGCATTAGGCGCAATTTTCTTTGGAGAAATGATTACTATTAAAAATGCTATTGGGATTTTAATGGCCGTTATGGCGCTATTCGTCCTCAACGACTTGAAGATAAGAAATATGATCCCTTTTAGATAGCTATGGGTAGCGATATATTATGGAAATAAATATTTTTGTAGTTCTTGGATTTACCCTTTTTATTTTTGCAGTGACTCCTGGTCCGGGAACTCTGGCACTTCTTTCTATTTCTACTTCGAGAGGGTTAGCCTCAGCAATATTCTTTTCAGTTGGAATGACGCTGGGTGATTTGTCCTATTTAACCATTGTCATTTTTTCTTTAAATGCACTCGCTGATTTGATAACACCTGTAATTAACGCGGTACAATATTTTGGAGCTTGCTATTTATTTTATTTGGGCTATTCTCAATGGAGGGCTGGAAAATTCAGTATGGATAATGACATTTCAGCCCAATCCCATTTGAAAGAATTACTGACCGGTTTCCTCTTGGCTGGAACTAATCCAAAGGTGATGATTTTCTATTTTTCAGTCCTGCCATCTCTGATTGATCTGAATCAAGTCAGTTTATCTTATGGACTGAAAATCTTAGCCACGGTTGCCATTTCACTGCTGATTGGTTTAGTGTTTATTGGTGTTCTGGGAAAAAAATTAAGGCAACTAATAAGCAGTCAAAAAATGGCCTTGAGGGTGAACAGGATTTTTGGAGTAATAATGATTGGTGTTGGCTTTAGTTTGTTCTATTTTTAAATGATAAACTATTAAGCGTTCGCATCAATATCACGAGTCAATAAATCCTGCATGATTGCAGTTCTCATTTCGTCAGAAAAATCAAACCAATCAAAAATTTCATTCATGTGACGTTTGCAACCAACACAGAAGTTGTTTTTATTATATTTACAAATACTAACACAAGGACTTTTGATTTGTTTTAGTCTAACTTGTTCACTCATAACTTATATTTTTTAAAAAAGCATTTTAGTGTAGATGTCATTTACGAGCGAAGTTTTTCATTGTCGTTATCATAAGCCGCTTTCATAGAGACATGGCATTTTCGACTTCCCAGAGAAGTTTCTACTCTCAGCGCCTTTCCTTCAAAGCAGTGGCTCGGATTGAGGTACGCAAATGCGACACTATGACCAACTCTATGGCCATAAGCACCACTTGTTATAATTCCACTAAGAGTATCACCATCAAACACAGCCTCATTTCCAAAACACTCGGCTGGAATCTCATCATCAAAGATGAGATAGGCTAGCTTAATTTCTACCCCCTTTGATTGACGTTCATGAATATTGTCAGAGCCAATAAAATTACGACTCAGGTCTAAGAACCTATCCATTCCCGCTTCGAGCGCAGATATCTCTTCGGTAAACTCAGCGCCATAAGCTCTATACATTTTCTCAAGTCTCATACTGTTAAAAGCTTGACCCCCAAAATCTCTTAATCCAAAGGGAGACCCCATTTCACATAAAGATTCATAGATAGAGATAAGCTGCCAGCTAGGCATATGAAGCTCCCAACCCAACTCTCCAGCATAAGAAACTCGCATTGCAAAAACGTCTGCTGAGTCGATTTTAATGGTTTTAAAGCTTAACCAAGAAAAACCACTATTGCTGAGATCTTCCTGAGTGCATTGACTTAAAACATTTCTGGCTTTAGGGCCAGTCAATAAAAGTCCACCCCATTCCTCAGTTAAGTTTTCAATCGTTACATCGAGTTCACCGACGTGCCATTCAAGCCACTGATAATCTTTGACTTCAGATCCAATGGCACCCATTAATAGGAATTCTTCTTTACTGATACGACTGATCGTTTGCTCTGCCCTGATACCTCCTTTCGGGGCATGAAAAAGTGTCAAACCAATTCTTCCATCCTTCGCAGGAAGTTTGTTGCAAGACAATTTGTCAAGAAAGTCAAAGGCATCTTTACCAGTGATCTTAAATTTTGCCGTGCCACTGATGTCGGTAACACCACAAGAGTCTTGAACTGCCTTGCACTCCTCTTTGATGGCATCATGTGCCTCAGAATGTGCCCAGGATAATGTCTCACCCCTGATCTCATCTGTTGTAAACCAAGAAGGCTTTTCAAAGCCAGTGTTGACTGTATGAACTGCTCCTTTTTGAGCCAATACAGTGTGCAGAGGGCTTACTCTTATCGGCCTTCCGTGTGGGCGATTTTCATTGGGCGCTGCATAAGCATACATACGCTCGTAGGACTCTATAGCTCTGG
This sequence comes from uncultured Gammaproteobacteria bacterium, assembly GCA_902513495.1. Lineage (GTDB taxonomy): Bacteria > Pseudomonadota > Gammaproteobacteria > PS1 > Pseudothioglobaceae > Pseudothioglobus. The sequence goes on along the minus strand of CABXNH010000018.1, from coordinate 4,530 downwards.
TTGTACAGTAATTTTTATCTGCCCATGTGTCGAATCGACGACTATCAAGAGAGGACATATTAAGCTCTGTTTGGCCATGAACCATCCACTGCGCCAAATACTTACCAATACCACCCTGAGCAATACCAATACTTGCACCACAAAGATTCCAAAAGTTCTTCAGTCCTTTTGCAGGTCCAACGAGGAGATTATCATCGGGTGTGTGAGTAATGAGGCCATTGATTACTGTGCTAATTCCTACCTCTTTGAAGAGAGGGAAGATATCCATACACCTTTCCAGCCAAGGCATGAGTCTCTCTAAGTCTCCCTCAAAGAGCTCTCTATCAAATGACCAGTCCACCCCATCTAGAGCCCATGGCTTAGAGCCTCTGGTTTCGTAAGGACCAATCAAGAAGCCACTCCCCTCTTGCCTAATATAGGAGGCAGCAATTGAATCTCGAGTCACCGGAAGCTCTTTAGTGAGTGCAGCAATTTCTGGATGGCTATCGGTTATTAAATACTGATGCTGAAGGTTAACTAAAGGGACATAAGAGCCAACCATAGCACCCACCTGGGGTGAAAAACACCCGCCAGCATTGACGACGTGCTGAGCAATGATGTTTCCCTGCTCGGTGATTACCTCGTATTCTCCAGAAGGTAGGATATTGATGTCAGTAACCCTGTTAAAGTTGCTCACCTCTGCCCCAGCCTTTTTAGCAAGCTGAGCTAATTGAGTAACAACTGTTGTGGGGTCAACATGACCATCGTTTGGAGTGTATAAAATATTTCTTGCCTTCGTAAAATCCATCATAGGATTGATGATTGATGCCTCCTCTTTAGAAATAAAATGCATTTCACAGCCAATATGATTTGAACGGCTTACGATATTAGTGAACCACTGCTCCTCGACCTCAGTATGGCCCACTCTTAGGGATCCAGTTTTATGAAATGATGAGGGGAGGCCAGTTTTTTCAGGGAGAATTTCATCATACAGCTTAACCGTATACTCGTGAATATTAGACAATGTGTGATTGCCATTAAAGTTTGGGCATAGCCCCGCGGCGTGCCAGGTAGAGCCACTTGTTAGCTCACCTTTTTCAATTAATACAACGTCGGTCCAACCCTCGAGACCTAGGTGATACATTAGGTTGACTCCTAATGACCCACCGCCAATGATTACTACTTGTGCATGTGACTTCATATTAACGACCTTTTCTATAGAGGTTTGCGACCAATTTCTTTTCTGCTTAATTTAATATTGAACTTATCGCGTATTTTTTTATCCACAGCATCACTCACGTGACTTGGAAAATACTCAGATAAGATTTCTTTTTTTTGTTGAATTGCCTTTTCTAAAATAACGGGTTTACCCATATCCGCCCAATCATTAGGGCTGTCCCTGTCACTGAGTTCAGGGTAAATGTATTCGCTTTGCATAACATCAATGGTTTGATCTGAGCCGAGATAGTGGGCCTTGTCATTTAAGCAAACATCCTTGATTGTTTCAAAGCATAGTGACTCTTCACTATCATCACTAAATCCTTTTGTCATCCTCATAGAAGCGCCCAGCAAATCATTATCCAAAAGCAAACTTTCTGGACACGTTCCAAGGAGGCTTGCATACATACCTGCAGATTCATAAATAATGTTAGCGCCGGCGATTGAAGTAACAGCATGCGTTGAAGCTCTCTCAGATCCAGCCTGAAAATCAGGAAATTTTGAGTCTGTCATTCCGGCCGGAGTTCCAGTCGGCAGATTAAAGTGGTTCCCCATTTGGGCGCAGGCAGCAGAAATTAATCCTTGCTCTGGCGAGCCACCACACATTGATCCAGTTCTAAGGTCAGACACAAAGGGCCAAGTACCAAGAATCGCAGGTGCGCCAGGTTTAATAGCGTTGACATAGACTAGCCCGCCAAGACATTCAGCCCAGGCTTGCGATACGACGCCTGGAAGTAATGGCGGAGCAGTAGCTCCAGCTTGGCCAGCAGAAAGAAGTAGTACTGGCATCCCGCCTTCAACACCAACACGAAGACACTCTAACGACTCTTCTGCAAATTTCATTGGTGGGACTACGTGACAGTTACTCATACTTATAAAAGGCCTTGCCCTCCATTTTTCTTCACTTCCAGCAAAAATATGAAGCATTTCAAGAGCATCAGTCACATGCTCAGATTCAGTAAAGCTAACACCAGCATGCTTTTCAGTTCCCATTGCTACGCAATAGACTGAATTTTGATCCATCTCACGAGGACTGTCAATATCTCTTAATACACATGTTCTCTGAAACATATGAATATGTTCACACTTGTCAGCTATCCTTGCCATGTCATACAAGTCTTGACTTTCAGATTCTCTGTATTCATTTTTTTCGGGATCTGCAATGAGGACGGCCGCACCAGCAGTTGAAAAATGAACCCTTGAGCCGCTCAAATCAAGGTCGTGTTTTGGGGATTGGCCAAAAAGAGTCAGGTTTCTTTGTGAAAGGTTAATCGCTTTATCAACAACCTCTCTTGACATTCTCAATCTTCCATCATCACCTAAAGTTGCACCAAACGCGACACAGGTTTCTATGCAGTGTGGTGTTGCATCTCCAAATCCAATCTCCTCAAGAATGCGATAAATATTCGCTTCGATTGCTGTAACTTGCTTTTCACTAAGCGGCTTATATCTGCCACCTATTTCTCCAGCTTTGACAGGTTTTTCTTCTTCTTTTAGGGGCGCATTTCTTAGCGCAATTCGAGCTTCTCTTCCGCCTGATTTTCGTCTGGTCATGATCGTGATTTGAGTTTGTACACAGACAACATTTTGATACGAAATTTAATCGCTGTCAACTGTTTTCTTAAAGCTATTTTTTAGAGAAAATCTGCAATAAAATTTAGAGAGGCATCGGATGAAAATTAAACGTCTTTCCCACTCTCAAAATTAAACTGAGCGCCCTTTCTAATGCCAGATGGCCATCTCGAAGTAATCGTTTTAAGCTGCGTGTAAAACCTTACCCCTTCCATCCCATGAATCGAGGAGCCGCCAAAAAGAGATCTCTTCCAACCGCCAAAACTATGCATTGCAACAGGAACAGGGATGGGTATGTTAACGCCAACCATGCCCACTTTCACATTCGTTGTAAAGTGCCTAGCAGTATCACCATCCCTAGTAAAGATGGCTGTGCCGTTACCATATTCATGGTCATTGACGAGCTTTAGCGCTTCATCATAACTTGAGACTCTGACCACAGAGAGAACTGGGCCAAAGATTTCATCAGTATAGATTGACATTTCAGAGGTGACATTATCAAATAGACATCCGCCTACAAAGAAGCCATCTCTTTCTGTCTCAGACCTGCCATCTACTTTAAGATCGGCTCCGGCCTTGAGTCCAGCATCAATATAAGAGACAATTTTTTCCTGACTTTCCTTGGAGACGACTGGGCCCATCTCAACACCAGACTCATCGTAAGCGCCAATTTTCAGTGACTTAACTTTAGGCGTCAGTGATTCAATCAGCTGATCTGCTGTTTCATCTCCGACTGCAACCACAACAGAGATAGCCATACATCTTTCACCTGCAGAGCCATAAGCAGCTCCAATGATTGCATCACTGCTTTGATCAAGATCAGCATCGGGCATCACTATCATATGATTTTTAGCACCGCATAATGCCTGTACTCGCTTATTGTTTTTTGATCCTTCTTGATAAATGTACTCACCCACACCAGTCGAGCCAACAAAGCTCACTGCCCTTACTTGAGGGTTGGTTAGGATTTCATCGACTGCTTCTTTATCACCTACAATTGTATTTAGAACGCCATTAGGTAGTCCTGCTTCATGCATCAGTTCAGTGAGTCTTAAGCCGCAGGATGGTACTTTCTCTGAGAGTTTTAATACGAAGGTGTTGCCAGAGGCAATTGCAACTGGATACATCCACATCGGGACCATCGCAGGGAAGTTAAACGGAACAATACCCGCACAGACGCCCAGCGCTTGACGCAGATTATGGCTATCAATGCCTCTAGAGACATCCGCACTAAAGTCAGATTTTAGATGATTGTTAATTGCCGTGCAGTACTCCACAATCTCAAGGCCTCTTCCCACCTCGCCCTGTGCATCTGCAAAAGTCTTTCCGTGTTCCTTTGAGATCAGTTCTGCGAGTTCATCGGTGTGCTTAATAATAAGCTCGCGATAGGTAAACATGATTTGAGCACGTTTTGAAGGAGGAACTTGACTCCAATCTTCAAAGGCATCACTGGCTACTTGAATGGCCTTGGCAGTATCTTTTGCATTAGCAGCTTTAATTGTCTTTGTGACTTTGCCAGTAGCGGGATTATAAACACTTAGTGTTCGACCTGATGATCCAGAATGTTTATTGCCACCAATAATATGTTGTAGGTTGTTTGAAGACATAAGGGTTAATTTTTATATTTTGTGTAAATTAAATGCCCAAGCATTTGTACAATTGAGATTTCCTGAAGATTGGGAGGTTGAAATAAAAAAAATCATACCGCGACCGGTGTTATCCAGGGCTGGTCGACTGCTTCGGAGGAATCCACCACCGCCT
>CABXNH010000017.1 GCA_902513495.1 uncultured Gammaproteobacteria bacterium | reverse complement strand
AATGGGTGATGAGATTACAATCTATCCTTATGAAGGCGTTATTAAAGACGCATCTGGAGAAGTTGTTTCAAGTTTTAATCTTGCGCCTAGTACGATGCCAGATGAGGTACGTGCCGGTGGCAGAATTCCTCTCATTATTGGCAGAGGTCTGACGGACAAGACAAGATCTGAGCTTGGTATAGAGGTGAGTGATGTGTTTCTGCGCCCAGTTGACCCTAAGAATAGTTCATTAGGCTTTACCCTTGCACAAAAAATTGTGGGTAAGGCTTGCGGTGTTAAAGGAATTCGACCTGGAACCTATTGTGAGCCACGAATGAGTACGGTTGGTTCTCAAGACACAACAGGAGCGATGACTCGTGACGAGCTCAAAGAGTTAGCTTGTTTGGGATTTTCTGCAGACCTAGTTATGCAGAGCTTTTGTCACACAGCTGCTTACCCTAAACCCATAGACCTTGAGTTGCAACATACACTTCCAGACTTCATGCATTCGCGAGGTGGTGTTTCCCTCAAACCAGGTGACGGCATTATTCACTCCTGGTTAAATCGCATGCTTTTGCCGGACTCTGTTGGAACCGGAGGTGATTCTCATACGCGTTTTCCAATAGGAATTAGTTTTCCAGCTGGCTCTGGCCTTGTTGCCTTTGGTGCTTCAATTGGAGTGCTACCATTAGACATGCCTGAATCAGTTTTAGTCAGGTTTAAGGGTGAAATGCAACCTGGAATCACTCTAAGAGATCTTGTCAATGCAATCCCTTATGTTGCCATTCAAGAAGGACTGCTCACTGTTGATAAATCTAACAAGAAAAATGTATTTTCTGGTCGCGTTCTAGAAATTGAGGGTCTCGGGGATCTTAAAGTTGAGCAAGCCTTTGAGCTAGCTGATGCAACGGCAGAGAGGTCAGCAAATGGCTGCACAGTTAAGCTTAATAAAGAACCTATTTCGGAATATTTAAATTCAAATATTACCTTACTCGGCTCAATGATTGACTCTGGCTATGATGACAAAAAAACAATAGCAAAGAGAATACAGGATATGAAGAAGTGGCTTGATAATCCAGAGCTTCTAGAGGCAGATAAGGATTGCGAGTATGCAGAGGTCATTGAAATAAACCTGAATGAGATCAAGGAACCAATCTTAGCCTGCCCAAATGACCCAGACGATGTAAGACTTCTTTCATCGGTCGCCAAAACACCCATAGATGAAGTTTTTATTGGCTCATGTATGACCAATATTGGACACTTCAGAGCAGCAGCCCAGCTCCTCAAAGACAAGTCAGAGCTCAACACTGTTTTATGGGTAGTGCCGCCAACAAGAATGGACGAAAAGCAATTAAGGGCTGAAGGAATATATGAAACCTTTGAACGCCTTACGGACAGGACTGAGGTTCCGGGTTGTTCACTTTGCATGGGAAACCAAGCAAGGGTTGAAGAAGGAGCCTCGGTTGTATCAACCTCGACTAGAAACTTTCCAAATCGACTAGGGGATAACAGCAATGTATTTTTAGCATCAGCAGAGGTTGCTGCAATCTCAGCAAAGCTGGGTTACATTCCTACCCCTGAAGAGTATTTGTCCTTAATGAAAGATATTGAGCCTTTATCAGGTGAAATATACCAATATCTCAACTTTGACCAAATCACAGATTATCAAGAGTCTTCTTCCAATGTTCCACTTGAAATGATTCTACAAAGTTAAACTTTAGGTATTAAAAAAGCCGCTCTAAAGCGGCTTTTTTTATGAATATTTTTAAGGATTACTTGATCTTTGCTTCCTTATACATTACGTGTTTTCTTACAACAGGATCGAATTTTTTAACTTCGACCTTCTCTGGGTGAATTCTTTTATTTTTTGTTGTAGTGTAATAGTGACCTGTTTCAGCTGAAGAAACTAGTTTAATTTTTTCTCTCATAACTTACTCCTTATACCTTTTCACCGCGACTGCGGATTTCTGCTAAAACAACATCAATGCCTTTCTTATCAATGACACGAAGACCTCTTGCAGATAATTTCAACTTAACAAAACGGTTTTCAGCTTCAACCCAAAAACGGTGAGTATGAAGGTTAGGGTAAAAACGACGACGCGTTCTGTTATTGGCGTGAGAAACGTTATTTCCGCTTATAGGTCTCTTACCAGTTACTTGACATACTTTAGACATAACGACTACCTAATCAAATTTCTAAAAAGGGAGAATTATACGCAAAAAATTGCTGTTTTTTTAAATAAATTTTATTTACTTAATACATAAAAACGGTATCATACCAATCTTTCGGAGGGATGGCAGAGCGGTTGAATGCACTGGTCTTGAAAACCAGCAAGGGCTAATACCCTTCCAGGGTTCGAATCCCTGTCCCTCCACCATCTCATTTGTTTAATCTTTTAGTCGTCTTTTGTTAAAGTCTTTGAAGCAATTAACAAAAAAATTCTTAAAGAACCCTTGAATAACCTATAATTAACTAACGGTTGCAAAGTGGCAACTGTCCTATTAGCAATGTAGCTTCCAAGGAACCAATGTCGGATATTATTCCAAGATGTCTACGGAAGATATTTTTTAAGTTTGAGAGAGATTTGAAATTAGTTACTGCAATATTAAGACCAGAAAATCTAGATAAAGTTAGAGAAGCGCTTTGTGATGTTGACATACCAGGTATGACAGTCACCGAAGTGAAAGGATTTGGCAAGCAAAAAGGTCATACAGAGCTTTATCGTGGAACAGAGTTTACTGTCGAATTTGTTCATAAGGTTAAACTTGAAATTGCTATTTCAAATAAGAATTTGGATCTGCTAATTAATACAATTAGCGATATCGCTCGTTCCGGAAAGAAAGGTGATGGCAAAATCTTTGTCACCGACATCGAAAAAGTAGTTCGTATTCGCACTGGCGAAACGGACCACGACGCACTTTAGGAGAGCTCAATGAAAAAATTTACTCTATTGGCTTTATTGCCAATGACCGCTTTTGCGGATGTGATTAATGGTGCTGATACAGCTTGGATCATGACATCCACAGCTCTAGTATTGTTTATGACACTTCCAGGGTTGGCACTTTTCTATGGAGGCCTAGTTCGCTCAAACAATATTCTATCGGTGCTGATGCAATGTTTTGCCATTGCTGGAATTGTCAGTATCTTGTGGTTTGTGGCTGGATACAGTCTTGCATTCTCAGGTGACAATCCATTGATAGGCAACCTATCAAATTTTATGTTAGCACAAGTAAGTATAGATAGCGCTAGTGGCTCAATTCCTGAGTCGCTCTTTGCAATGTTTCAGATGACATTTGCAATTATTACGCCCGCCCTTATCGTGGGTGGCTATGCAGAGAGAATGAAATTTTCTGCTGTGCTATTATTTAGTAGTATTTGGCTACTCATCGTTTATGCTCCGATTACTCACTGGGTATGGGGCGGCGGATGGCTTGGTGACACGCTTGATTATGCAGGCGGAACAGTTGTTCATATTACGGCTGGTGTTGCTGCTTTGGTCGCAGCTATTGTTCTTGGACCAAGACAAGAGTTTCTGAAAAGGCCAATACCCCCACACAACATGACAATGACAATTACCGGTGCCGCTATGCTTTGGGTAGGATGGTTTGGATTTAATGGCGGCTCTGCACTGTCTGCTGGTGGTGACGCAGCAATGGCAATTTTAGTTACTCATATCTCAGCTGCTGCTGGCGCAATGACCTGGATGTTCTATGAATGGGTTAAGTTTGGAAAACCAACTGCGCTTGGCTCTGTTACCGGAATGGTTGCAGGCCTTGGAACGATTACTCCAGCCTCTGGCTTTGTAGGGCCAGCTGGCGCCTTAGTTATTGGAATTATTGCTGGCGTTGTTTGCTTTAATGCAGTCATCATCATTAAACAAAAATTCAAGATTGATGACTCTCTTGATGTCTTTCCAGTCCATGGCGTCGGAGGCATATGCGGGACAATGTTGGTTGGATTTTTTGCATCAAAAGAGCTTGGAATTTTTTCAGGTCAAGGTGGTTGGAGTCATGAAGCCATTATTATAAGTGACCAATTACAAATTCAATTTACAGCTGTAATTGCAACTGTAGCCTATACTGCGCTTGCAACATTCATAATTCTAAAATTAGTTGATCTAGTAACTGGACTAAGAGTTGACTCACAAACTGAAATTCAAGGTCTTGACCTTGATAGTCATGGAGAAAAGGGTTACGACTTGTAATCCTAGCTTCATAATTGTAGAAATCAAAAGCCGGCATAAGCCGGCTTTTTTTTACTATAAAAATTTAATGAAATGGTAAATAAACCTATAATAAAATTTCTTTGAAAATTCAATATTTATTTATGAAATTTAATCATCTTTTAACTCTAATTCTAATGTCACTATCATTTCTAGCATTCAGCTCAAAGATTGCGGCAGATGAGGGTACTCTCGACTATCCATTTAATGCAGATAGTGGTAGATATTGGCAATATGTTAGTGACCGAGTAATGGGAGGTGTTTCAGATGGTCAAGTGACTCTAGAGCAAGATGGAGACATGTATTATGCAAGACTCACTGGAAACGTTAGCACTGCAAATAATGGTGGCTTTATTCAGTTGCGCGCTGGCGTCTCATTTGCAAACACTGAAAAAGATGACAAAAACCTCCAAGGCGTCCGACTCAATGTAAGGGGAAATGGGGAAACCTACTATATACACATTAGAACCAATGAAAGCTGGTCTCCATCAGACTATTATGCTACAACTTTTAAGGCTGATGCAGAGTGGAAAATGATCGACCTACCATTTAATAAATTTGAAAGAAAATGGTCGAAAGACTCAGTCTTAGATCCTAAAAAAATTAGAAGCTTTGGTATTGTTGCCTATGGCAAAGACTATATTTCTGATGTTTCAGTATCAACTCTAGAGTTTTACTATTAGAATCGTTTTTTAATTGCTTTGAATGGGCAACTCTGGCAACAAGTCAATGGCATGGCTATAACCATCTGCACCAAGACCAGCTACAACAGCATCAACCGCTGAAGAAACAAAAGAAACATGGCGAAATGATTCACGTAAATGTGGATTTGAAATGTGTAACTCGACCTTGTATCCTGAATATGACTTTAATGCGTCATGAATCGCTATTGATGTATGGGTGTAGGCAGCAGCATTGATTACAATTGCATCAACTTTCTGAATGATGGCATCTTGAATCCATTCAACAATCTCACCTTCGTAATTAGACTGCATAAATTTTACAACATGTCCATCTATTGATGCTTTTTCTTGGCAATCTATTGCAATATCTGCTAGAGTCTCCTTGCCATAAATTTCAGGTTCGCGTGTACCCAAAAGATTTATGTTTGGACCATTTATGACGTAAATATTCATCTATTGATTGCTTAGTTTTTTATTAATTGATTGAATAGCAAGCACATAACCATACTTTCCAAGACCACTGATAAAGCCTAATCCGCTCTCAGCTCCTTGCAGAGGTTTACTGTCACTCTGCTTGAAGATATTTTCTATACGAACTTCAATAACTGGCTTACTTTGATTGCTAATTTTAGTAATTGCTGCACTAAAAGCATCGTAATCTATAGAAGATGAATTTGAGAGTCCGGCTGGATTAATTATAAAAGCATCAAAATTGCTAACTTCGTTGATTAAATCACTCAACAACTCAGGTTCATCATCATTTTGACGAAAATCCGCTTCCAGACCTAACCCATCACAAGCATCTATGCATTTTTGTTTCAGAGTATCTAATGACAAGTCATCATAGCCTAACTCACTATAATTACTTAAATCTGATAGTCCAGGACCATTAATAATTAATAATTTTTTATCGCTCATGGGTTAAATCCTTTACTGTAAAAAATATTTAATATTTTCTACACTTTATGCAATTATGCGCTTTGGCATATTATATACCTCAGCGCTTAATCTAACGAGTTAAAGCCCGCACAGAAGTTATTAGCTTTTCACTAAAGAATCAATTAATGCTCGATAATATGAAAACGAAGGACAACTCTTTTCTGGATCTTTACCTTGATCATCCCAATATCTTAAATTTATGCACTGTTCCAAATATTCATTTTTTTCAAATTCTTTGACTTCTTTGTCACTCATTGCGCCGCCTTGAAGATTAAGAGTATGGACCGATGCAGAAGAAAGAAGGTTAAAGTAATTTGAATCAACAGCACATAAATAGCGTTTTGCAGCAACATGCTGTCGAATCGGCTCAACGACAGATGTTGGAAAATAATCTTCGAGAAAGTTTGCGCCTGCCTCCTCATGAAAATTATTAATGCCCCTAGCTAGTGAAGACTCTGGAATTTCATTTTTGTAATGCCCAATGTCATGAAGAAGGGCCGCCACTATTTGACTATTATCAGCGCCCGCTTCTTCAGCACACTGAGCAGCCTGAAGCATATGTTGAGCCATCGTGACCTGTTCACCTAAGTACGATTCGGCGCCACGTCTAAGAAAAATGTCTTCAATAAGGTCTACAATATTTTCTGGGGCATTAGTCATTATTGTTTTTCATTTCTAATCTGTTGAGAAGACTATAAAGGCCATCTAGATCTGAATAGGCGCCCTGCAAATGACGCTTTCCAGATTGTGAAAATTCTGTTCTAGCGTGCATTATTCGAGTGTTATCAAATAACATTAAATCGCCCTCAGAGAGCTTAAATTGAACTTTTAGCTCCTCTCTTTCAATGACTTCACTCCAGAGACGATAGGCCTTATAAAAAGACCTCATTTTATCTTTAGGTACATTGATCGTATCGATTGAACGGTTGTTATATCGAACCTTGATAATTTCATTATTATCATTTAACTCAATCATCGGTACCCTTGAACGCAGGTCAGTTTTACTGTCAGAAAAGCGATAATTAATCCAAGTATTTGTTAAGGATTGAAAACTCTCTTCGCTCTCTTCTCGAAGAATTGATGCGGCCTTATATCCATCAACCAAAATTGACTCTCCGCCCTCTGTAGAGCTCTCAAGACAATGCAGTAATTGGACGGTTGGGACAGGATCCCTGTAAGGGTTATCAGTGTGAGAGCCAAGCCCAAGATTAGTAAAGGCAAGGTTATTTGGGTTGACCTCTGTCCTCACCTCAAACAAAGCCCCATAGTTTGTCTCTCTAGTGAACCCCAACTCCTCAATCACTTTCAGCACTTGGCCGTCTTGGGTTGGAACGTCATTTAAAACAAAGAAACCAGACTCCCTAAGGGATCTAAGCGCTAAAACCTTGGAACCATCATCACTACACATCGAGTCATAGTTGATAAAGGGTAGTCCATTCTCAAAGCTATCTTTTTGCCATAACTTTTTTTTCCGCTCGCTCCTGTCCTCGAAATAACTGTTGAGTTCATAGCAATTTTCTCTGAGCCACTTCTGAGAAAAGACTGATGAGTGGTTCTCGGGCTGAAACAAAACGTGAACATTACCCTCACGATCCTTATGAGCTTCTTCAATCAATACTCTAGAGGGTAAATCCTTAACGCTGAATAGTCTTTGTCCGTTATCTAAGTTTCTTGATTCGGGCATCTGGCAGTGGTCCCTTAACCAGAGACTGTAGAGCGAGCTTTTATTTCCGTCCTGCCAGTCTATGATCAGTTCATCATCGATAATAGAAATTTTTTTTATTAAATCGATCCTGGACCCCCTTGCTAGAGTAAAGCCATAAAAGTTATACTTAAAAAGCTACATTGCAATATTTTTACTCTTGGATTGCTGCCCAAAAAATGAGGCCTCTTTTGGGTACTCTGGCAACTCAACACTGTAACTTGAACACCTCACAGTGCCTGTCTCTTTGCCTCTAACAACCATCCCAACAAGATCACTTGGAAGGTGGTTTGGTGAGAGCGCTACTGCATCCTCGGCTTTGTAAGTAATGATGAATAGAGACCTTGGTAGTGAAGAGCGGTTTGATGCTGAACCATGCAACAATTTTGAGTGCATAAGGCATGCTGAGCCGGCCTTACCGAGACAGCTTACAGCCTTCCCCCTATTTGATTCCATGACCTTGTCGTCCACTGCACCTGTAAACACGCCGTCCTGCCAGTGCGAATGGAGCGGACCAATATGTGTCCCTGGAACCACCTCTAACGGTCCGTTATCTAGGGTCACGTCATCTAAAAAATACAGCACTGTCATAATATCTTCGTTGGAATGGGGCTCAAAAGGGAAGTCTTGATGAAACTTGACTTCAGTTCCAGCGCCTGGCAGCTTTAGATTTATTTTATTGCCAAGATGGGTGATATTTGGGCCAAAGATCTCAACAACCAGATCCAAAGCCTTGTTATCTTTAACCACGTCAAGACATACATCAGAAATTTCTGCAGGTGAAGTAATCCTTCTTACCGCAGGATTTTGAGCAGAATGGGTCGTAGGCTCAAGATCAAATCGAGGCCTTCCATCTTTAATCTTTCCGAACGGTTGACTATGCTTTCTACTCTCATCGACCCATCTAGCGAGCTCAGCGTTCAATGAAGTCAACTGATCGTTTGTAAGCGCATTTTCAAAAAAAATATAGCCGTCCTTTCGGAATTGATCTACTAACACTTTATTGTCTACACTCATATCTGCCCTCTCCTCGTCGCATTATGAACCAAAATTATGAAAAAATAAAGAAAAATTTAATGACTTAATATAAAAAATATAAAATTAGCGGCATGGACCTAATATTCGATAATTTAAATTTTATGCATTGGCTGACTCTGGGTCTTGCCATGATCATCATTGAGCTCTTCTTATGGACAACCTTTCTTCTTTGGATTGGTGCCTCAGCTATCACGGTGAGTATTATTTTTTATCTGACACCTGGTGTCGATGGGCTCACGCAGTTGTTGGCCTTTATTGTTATCGCAGTTGCCGCAACATACCTTTCAAAAAAATACTATCCAGTTAAAACGATTGACGACGAATTAAACGAGAAGGCCATGACCTACATTGGCAAAGAATGTAAAGTCAGATCGATAGAGGATGGCGTCATCAAAGTTCAGATTGGAAAGTCACTCTGGTTCGCGAAGGGTTCAGAGCTCAGCGTTGGGCAAGCCGTAAAAATTGTTGGCGTCGATTCGTCTACTTTTATTGTCGAGCCAGTTATCAACTGACCGATAACTTAACGAATTCCGTATTGCGATCTGTAGCTCTCAATTTTAGCTAGAATTGTTGAATCATCGCTTGCCTTCAAATAGTCAATGATGTGTGACAGATTGATGATACTCAAAACCGTAACTCCAAAAATCTGCTCGACCTCTTGTATGGCTGAAAGGTCACCCTTCCCTTTTTCTTGTCTGTCGAGTGCAACAATAACACCTTTCGCATTTGCCCCACAACTTTCGATAATGTCTTGAGCCTCTCGAATCGCAGTGCCCGCTGTGATGACGTCATCTATAATCAAAATGTCCCCTTCCAAGGGGTGGCCAACGATGCTTCCGCCCTCACCGTGATCCTTTGCCTCTTTTCGATTGAAGCTGTATGGAACATTGCGATTGAAGCCATCATTTAGCGCAATGGATGCAGCAGTGGCCAATGGAATTCCTTTATAGGCTGGACCAAACAAAACGTCAAACTTTAGTCCGCTCGCCTCGATCGCTTGCGCATAAAATTTTCCAAGTTCAGACAAATGACTGCCCTTATTAAAGAGCCCCGCATTAAAGAAATAAGGACTAACCCTGCCTGATTTGAGGGTAAATTCACCAAACCTAAGAACTCCGGTCTCGAGAGTAAAATCAACAAAATCCTTTTGATACTGTTCCATCAATTATTCCTAAACAATTAAAATGAGCTATATGAGAATTATAACAATTAATGTCAATGGAATAAGGGCTGCTGAGAGAAAAGGTTTCTTTGATTGGCTTAAAAAGCAGGACGCTGATGTTGTCTGTCTGCAAGAGATTAAAGCGCAGGAAGATCAGCTTGATGAGCGCTTTTACCCCGCAGAGATGTACACCTATTATCACAGCGCAGAGCGAAAAGGTTACAGCGGGACTGGCCTGTATTGCAAATCCAAGCCTAACAAAATATCTTATAGCCCGTGGGAAGACATGAATTCGGAGGGAAGGATTATTCAGGCAGATTTTGATGACTTGAGCGTTCTATCAATATACCTCCCCTCTGGATCATCCAAAGAGGAAAGGCAAGCCCTCAAAATGGAGTTTATTTATGAGCGTTTTTTGCCGCATTTACGTGAACTCGAAAAAGATAACCGTAAATATATTATTTGTGGGGATTGGAACATCGCGCATAAGAAAATCGACCTAAAGAATTGGCGCTCCAATCAAAAAAACTCCGGCTTCCTTCCAGAAGAGAGGGCCTGGCTTGATATTCTTTATGATGAGGTTGGCTACATCGACTCTTTTAGAGAAATTAACAGTGACGAATTTCAATATACGTGGTGGTCAAATCGCGGCCAAGCCTGGCTGAATAATACTGGCTGGCGTCTTGATTATCATGTCGTCAGTTCAAATCTTGCTGGCACCGCAAAATCATGTGAAATTTATAAGGAAGAGCGTTTTTCAGATCACTCTCCTCTGATCATTGACTATCAGTTATGAGTGAAACAAAAAGTCATCGCAAGATTCAGAGCTTTGTTAAAAGGTCAGGTAGACTTTCAAAAGCTCAATCCCTCGGACTGAATGACCTATGGTGTGATTTTGGGATTGATGTTAATAAAAAAGAGTCCATCAACTTTGATGAGGTCTTTGCCAAGCAAAATGCTATTACACTTGAAGTCGGCTTCGGTAATGGGGACAGCCTTCTTGAGATGGCAATAAAGCAGCCCAATCGAAATTTTATTGGGATTGAGGTCTATGAGGCTGGGGTTGGAAGAATTATTAATGAGGCAAGTAAACAAAACGTCAGCAATCTCAAGATTATTAAAGATGATGCTGTAGAGGTTCTGACTGATAACATCGCTGATGACAGTATTTCGCACTTCCAATTATTTTTTCCTGATCCTTGGCACAAAAAGAGACACCATAAGCGTAGAATTGTCCAAACAAGCTTTTTAGATCTCCTTTCGAGAAAACTAAAAATGAGTGGAACTGTCCATATAGCAACTGATTGGGAAAACTACGCAGAACATATCATGGAAACGCTAGAAATGCATCCTCACTTTAAAAACCTTGCGGGTGACCATATATACTCTGAAAGACCCAAAGACAGGCCACTTACTAAATTCGAAAATCGCGGTCATAGATTAGGCCATGGGGTTTGGGACTTACTTTTTACAAACATAAAAGGAGGTTAAATGTTATTTCCTATATTTGTTGTTGTGACGCTCGCTGAAATATACGTCCTTGTTTCTGTGGGACAGGCCATTGGCGGCCTCTCAACAGTCCTACTCGTTATAATCACTGCGTTTATTGGGTCTAGCCTTTTAAGACAGCAGGGCTGGTCAACGATGGCTAAAGCCCAACAAAGCATCTCAGAGGGTAGAACGCCAGCAATCGAGATGATGGAAGGCGTTGTTATTTTAGTTTCCGGAATCTTGTTACTAACCCCTGGTTTTCTGACTGATGCACTCGGGCTTCTGGGCCTAATGCCATGGAGTAGGAGTTACTTCATTAATCATTTTCTTGAGAAAAATGCTGAGCGCGTTTTCAAGCAAAGAAACTCAGTCTTCATTAATAGATCCAGCAGCAGTGAAAAAAAACCAAACAAAGATGACACCATCGAGGGTGAATTTTGGGAAGATAAATAACCCCCTATTTCAAAACTGAGTAATCAATTTTTCATAATGACAAGTAAAAAAACGCTAGATGACTGGTTGACCTGGCAAGAAACACTCATGGAGGAGACCATTGTATTAGGGCTTGATAGAGTCCAGCTGGTCTATGAAAAAATTTTTCCGAGTGGCGTCCCTTTCAGAGTTATTACGGTTGCAGGTACTAATGGAAAAGGCTCCACAGTTTCTTTTATTGATAGTATTTACCGACAATCGACATACAAAGTGGGGAGATCTACTTCACCCCACCTATTGAAATACAACGAACGCTATGCCATTGATGGCGAAGATGTATCGGATGAAGTCATAATCAAGGCTTTTGAACTCATTGAGGCTAAAAGAGAAGACATCAAGTTAACCTACTTCGAATTTTCAACTCTTGCAGCCTTCATTATTTTTGCAAAGGCTGAAGTCGACATTGCGATACTTGAGGTTGGTCTGGGAGGAAGACTCGACTCTGTCAACGTTGTCGATAGTGATGTCAGTGTAATCACTAATATTGCGATCGACCATACTGATTATCTTGGTGACACGCGCGAAGCCATTGGCAGGGAAAAAGCGGGCATTATGAGAACGTTCAGACCTTGCATTTGCGGGGACCAGGATCCACCACAAAGCCTGCTGTCGTATGCCAAAGAAATCGAGACTCCAGTTACTTTCATCTCTGAAGGCTACCCCGGTGAAATAGGGCTCGAAGGAGATCACCAAAGACTCAATGCAGCAGTTGCAATCAAGGCCATTGAAAGCCTTGTAGAAAAATTTCCAGTCTCAGAGCAAATGATTACTGATGGCGTCAAGACAGCAACTATTAAAGCGCGCTTTGAAAGAAAAATGATAGGGGATAAGCTCATTATTCTTGATGTAGCTCACAATCCTGCTGCTGTAAAAACACTGGTAGATACATTATCTAAATCACCGATGCAAACAGTTGCTATTTTTTCAGCACTGATAGATAAAGATATTATTGAGATGGTTGATCTTGCATCCAGTGCGATTAAGCATTGGTATTTAGTCCCCCTTTCATCAGAAAGAGCGATCGAGTCAAGGGCATTGAAAAATAAATTTTCTAGCTCTAACTCAACAACGATCTGCAAAGACATGAAGAGCGCAATTCAAGAGTCATTAGCCCATCAAGACGCTGAAAGAATCGTCATATTTGGCTCTTTTTATACGATCGCAGATGCCTCAATAATTTTTAATAAGCTCTAGTTGGTATTAGTCGTTGGAGAGAATGACAAAGCATCACAAACTATTGTAAAATCAATCCTATCTATCAAGGAGCTCATGGGCAATTTTTTTGACAACGTTTGGAGTGCGATAAGCATATTGGCTTGGTCAGATTGGCTCACCCTCATTATCCTTATCACTTTTGTCGTTCGCGGATTTATTCAAGGCCTTGCCAAAGAAGTAATCAGCTTTGTATTTGTGATTATTGCAATCATTTTAGCCTGGCTTTACTATGAACCGTTTGCTAAAACCTTTCTAAGTAGCTGGATAAATTCTGACAATCAATCGGCCTATGCACTCTCCTTTGGAGGAATATTTCTCAGCGCTTGGTTCATTAAAAAAGGCCTATATAGAATCGCAAATGCTTCAGCAAATAACCAAAATCCTAATGATCTCAACAGGCCCTTTGCCAATACAGTTATTTTTGTAATCGTTGCGATAGTTAGCTTTAACTTTTTAGGAGCATTTTCAGACCTTGAAACAATTAAATCAATAATTACTAACGAGTCGCTCAGAATTTTTGTATCTTTCGTCCTGGTTTTTGCAATTTTAATGATTGGATTATTTGCTTTATCAAAACTTCTTAATATTAAAGTTGATACAGAAAATCCTTCTATTATGGCGCCACTATATGAGGGTATATTAAAGGCATTAAGTTCTTTAGACACTCTCATTAATGCTAGAAATGTTGATGGCTTAAAGAATAAGTTTTTTGGAGCCATTCTAGGTCTATTTATAGGTGCCACGTCTGTTCTTATTGTTGTTCTTATTTTACAAAACATGAGTTGGGTTACACAAAACCACGCCTGGGTTGAAACGAGCGGCGCATTAAGAACATTCCAAGACTGGTCTGTTGACGTTAAGCCGGTCCTGTCCAAGTATCTTCTTTTTGTAGAGCTTGACCCAGGTGATGTTGTCGTTGAATTTATAGAAAGCGAAATTATAAAGGAATAATATATGTGCGGAATTATTGGTATTCTCTCCACGACTAAAAAAGATGTAGGCCTCTACATCTATGATGCATTAACGATTATTCAGCATCGTGGACAAGATGCTGCTGGAATAACGACAGCCAATAAAGGTCGTTTTTATATGCGAAAAGGAAATGGCCTTGTCCGTAATGTCTTCAGAACGAAGCATATGGAAAAGCTAATTGGTGACATGGGTATTGGACATATACGCTACCCAACTGCAGGGAGTTCTTCAGAGGCTGAGGCGCAACCTTTTTATGTGAACTCACCCTATGGAATTGCATTTGCGCACAACGGCAACCTGACTAATGCCCAAAGCCTTGCCCAAGAGATCTTTGAGCAGGACCTTCGACATATTAATACCAACTCAGATTCTGAAATTCTACTTAATATATTGGCCAGTGAGATCGCTGAAGAGCAAAAACACAGGATCAATGAAAGGGATATTTTTAAAGCGGTTACTAAGCTCCATCAAAGAGTAAAGGGGGCATATGCAGCCATTGGAATGATTCCGGGCTACGGAATTTTTGGGTTTAGAGATCCTAACGGTATTCGTCCTCTAATACTTGGAGAAAGGACTACCAAAGAAGGGACGAAATATATGCTCACCTCAGAAAGTGTTGCTTTGACAGCGCTTGGTTATAAAATTACTCGCGATGTTGAGCCCGGTGAGACAGTTGTGATTGACCGCAAAGGTCAAGTCCACTCTCATCAGTGTTCAGAAAACTCAAGGCTCTCTCCTTGTATTTTTGAATTTGTCTACTTTGCTAGGCCTGACTCTATTATTGACAATATTTCAGTTTATAAATCACGACTAAGAATGGGTGAAAAATTGGCTGATAAAATCAAATCTCAATGGTCTAAGGAAAAGATCGATGTTGTTATGCCGGTGCCTGATACGTCTAGAACGGCTGCACTTCAATTGGCTAATGAGCTAGATGTAAAGTATCGAGAAGGCTTTATAAAAAATCGATACATTGCCAGGACTTTTATTATGCCTGGGCAGAAACAAAGGAAAAAATCAGTACGCCAAAAACTCAGTGCCATTGAACTAGAATTTAAAGATAAAAATGTTCTTCTAGTCGATGACTCAATTGTGCGCGGCACAACCAGCAAAGAAATTGTTCAAATGGCAAGAGTTGCAGGCGCAAAAAAAGTTTTCTTCGCATCAGCTGCTCCTCCAGTTCGATACCCTAACGTATATGGTATTGATATGGCAAGTAAAAATGAGTTTATTGCGCATGAAAAGACAACTGATGAAATTTGCAAAGTAATTGGAGCAGATAGACTAATTTATCAAAATCTTGATGACTTAATATGGTCTGTTCAACAGGGAAATCCAAATATCAAATCTTTTGATTGTTCATGCTTTGATGGAAATTATTTGACTAATGACATTGACAAACCCTACCTAGATAATCTTGAAGCAATTAGATCTGACAAGGCAAAAGAGAGCAATATAACTAACGAAAGCTCAGAATTAATCTACAATGATGCTGACTAAACAGACAAAATCATGACAAAAAAGAGCTTTCAAACAAAATCAGTTCGTGAAGGACATGAGCCCACGAATGAACAAGAGCACTCAGCTGCAATATTTTTAACCTCAAGCTACAGATTTAATAGTGCCGAAGAGGCTGCAAAACGATTCGATAAAAAGGAAGAAGGCAACGTCTATTCTAGATTTACAAATCCAACAGTTGATGCCTTCCAAAACAAATTAGCTGCCTTAGAGGGTGCTGAGAAATGCCAAGCTACAGCAACCGGCATGTCAGCTATTTTTGCAACTATTATGACGATACTTAAGCCGGGTGAACACATGGTGGCTTCTCGATGTATGTTTGGGACGACCATTGTTCTACTGAATGATATTATTGAAAAATTTGGCATCAAAGTCACCTTTGTTGACCTGCCAAACCTTGATGCTTGGTCGTCAAGTGTTCAAAAAAATACTAAATTATTTCTCCTAGAGACGCCATCAAACCCATTAGGTGAAGTAATAGACATTGAAAAACTCTCGGCTATTTCGAAAAAGAATAATATTGTTTTGGCAGTTGATAATTGTATTATGTCTCCAGCCCTTCAAACACCTTTGTCTTTAGGCGCAGATCTAGTCATTCATTCAGCAACAAAATATATTGATGGTCAGGGTAGATGCCTTGCTGGTGCGGTTGCAGGTAAAGGTACAATTATTGATGATATTAGTTCTTTTACGAGAAGCACTGGACCCACTTTAAGTCCCTTCAACGCTTGGATTGTTCTCAAGGGGCTTGAAACACTTAATCTTAGAATGAGAGCACATTGTGAAAGCGCTATGACACTTGCAAGTTGGCTAGAGAGTCAAACATTTGTTGATAAAGTTCACTACGTAGGCCTGAATAACCATCCACATCACGAGGTTGCTTCAAAGCAGCAGTCAGGTTTTGGTGGTATTGTCTCGTTTCAGGTCAAGGGTGGTAGAAAAGAGGCATTTAGACTCATTAACAACACCAAAATGATTTCGATTACCGCAAACCTAGGTGACGCTAAAACCACTATTACCCATCCCTCATCGACGACTCATATTCGTCTTACTGATGAAGAGAAAAAACAAACGCAAATCACTGAAAACCTAATTCGTATCTCAGTTGGACTGGAAAACGTTGAAGATATTATTGCTGATCTGAGGCCTTAAGTTGAATTTTAAGCGTAATTTAACTATGTTAAAATTCATTCAAAAGATGATATTTCAAATTCTATGAAGCAACACAGCTATTCTTATGAAGACTTAATCCTTTGTGGCAAGGGAGAATTGTTTGGGCCTGGAAATGCTCAACTCCCTCAGCCACCAATGCTAATGTTTGATCGTATTACTGAGATTAGTGAAAATGGCGGCGATTATGGTAAGGGAGGAATGACTGCTGAACTGGATATTAATAAAGATTTATGGTTTTTTGACTGCCACTTTAACGAAGATCCGGTCATGCCTGGTTGCCTTGGTGTTGATGCAATGTGGCAATTGGTTGGGTTTTATCTGGGATGGTTAGGGGGTCCTGGAAGAGGACGCGCACTTGGGTCTGGGCAAATTAAATTTACAGGTCAAGTGCTACCTACAAGTAAAAAAGTAACCTACAACGTAAGCCTTTCTCGCGTTATTGCAAGAAAGCTATATATGGGTATCGCTGACGCCACGATGGAAGTCGATGGGAAAACTATTTATGAGGCAACAAATCTAAAGGTTGGCTTGTTCACTGATACTTCAGCATTCTGATGAACAGAGTTGTTGTCACTGGTATGGGTATCGTTAGCAGCTTAGGTTCAAATAAGTCTGAAGTTTTAGAGTCCCTTAAGTCAGCAAAATCTGGCATTGAGTTTAGTGATAAGTATTCTGAAATGGGTCTAAGGTCTCATGTGCATGGCTCTATTCCTGAAATTGATACAAGTGATGTAATAGATCGAAAAATGCTTCGCTTTATGGCTGATGCCGCTATATATAATGCCGTAGCACTTGATGAAGCCATCAAAGAATCTGGTCTAAGCCAGGACATGATCTCACACGAGAGAACTGGTTTAATTATGGGTTCTGGGGGTGCTTCAAATCAAAATATCGTTGAGTCGGCTGACATTTTAAGAGACAGAGGCATTAAAAGAGTTGGGCCTTATCGTGTTCCAAGGACTATGGGCTCTACAACATCTGCATGCCTATCAACTTTATTTAAGATCAAAGGAATTAATTACTCAATCAGTTCAGCGTGTTCAACCAGCGCTCACTGTATTGGTAATGCAATGGAACAAATTCAACTTGGAAAACAAGATGTTGTCTTTGCAGGCGGTGGAGAGGAGTTAGACTGGTCTCTGACTATGTTGTTTGATGCCATGGGCGCTCTTTCTTCAAAATATAATGACTCCCCTGATAAGGCCTCAAGAGCATTTGACGCTGATCGTGATGGATTTGTCATTTCGGGTGGTGGAGGCGCCCTTGTACTTGAATCCTTAGATCATGCACAAGCACGAGGAGCAAATATCATTGCTGAACTTGTTGGCTATGGCGCAACCTCTGATGGTTATGACATGGTAGCGCCATCTGGTGAAGGCGCAAAAAGATGTATGGAAATAGCAATTGATGGTATTAAAGGTCCAATTGATTATATTAATGCTCATGGAACATCAACCCCCGTCGGAGACGTTAAAGAGCTGGGTGCAATTAAAGAAGTGTTTGGAGATGGCATAATCCCACTTATTGGCTCTACAAAATCCTTATCAGGCCACGCCTTAGGCGCAGCTGGTGTCAACGAATCAATCTACTCACTCTTAATGCTTCAAAATGACTTTGTTGCCGAGTCGGTTAATATTAAAAACCTTGACGATGAAGCAACTGGAATGCCAATCGTAAGAGAGACCAAAAATATAAAACTGAACCGAATACTTTCAAACAGCTTTGGCTTTGGTGGGACAAATGCGTGCCTAGTTTTTGAAAAGTTTAGTGGCTCTAGCTAATTAAGGTCTAGCGTCGATCTCTTTTTTCTCTTTTTCTGAAGGAAGCATATCTTCCTTTGAAATTCCCATTGCCAGGATCATTGAACTTGCAACATATATTGATGAATAAGTACCAATGATGACGCCAATCAATAATGCGCCAGCAAAACTATGGATTACTTCACCGCCTAAATAAAATAATGCCAGAAGAACCAGCAAAGTCGTCAGTGAAGTCATCAATGTGCGTGATAGCGTTTGATTAAGGGCTTCATTAATTATAGGCTCAGCCTCAACTTGACGCGTAGAGAGAAAATTTTCTCTAATCCTATCGAAAACAACAATAGTATCGTTAAGAGAGTAGCCAATTACAGCAAGAATTGCTGCCAAAACAGTTAAGTCAAATTCAATTTGTAAAATTGAAAAAATACCTAGCGTAATTATCACATCGTGAACAAGGGCCGCAATAGAACCTAGGGCAAATCGATATTCAAATCTAAATGCAACATAAATCAGGATACCTATAAGCGCGTAGAGCATTGCAAGGCCACCGTCGTTCGTTAATTCTTCGCCAACTTTGGGTCCCACAAACTCGACCCTTCTCACATCGATACCATCACCAAGCATTCTAATGATGGAAGAACTAAGCTTAGCGCTTGAAACTTCCTGTGGTTCAAGTTGAATCAATACTTCAGTATCTGAACCAAAATATTGAACATTAGTTCCCTTAAAATCACCCTCTGAAAGTTTTAATCGGATATCTTCAAGGTCGGCTGTTTTTTCATAACCTAACTCTATCAATGTTCCACCTGTAAAGTCAATTCCAAACTTCAGACCTTGAAAGCTTATTGAAGCAATAGATGCAATTAATAAGATTGCAGAAAAAATCATTGCATACTTTCGCTTGCCAACAAAGTCAATTACAGGAATATTTAATGATCTGAGACTCATATTGCCAGCTCCTCAATTTTTTTGCCGCCATAAATAACATTTATTACTGCTCTAGAAACCACAATGGCAGTAAACATCGATGTAATAATTCCAATCGATAGAGTTACAGCGAAACCTTTAATTGCTCCAGTACCAAAACTAAACAACACTATGGATGCAATTAGCGTTGTGATGTTTGCATCAGCAATTGTTAATAGTGCCTTTTCATAGCCAGCAGAAATTGCCTTTTGGATATTTTTTGTAGCCTTCAATTCCTCTTTTACACGCTCAAATATTAATACGTTTGCATCCACAGCCATACCAACAGTCAAAACGATTCCGGCTATACCAGGCAAAGTAAGGGTCGCTTGAATTAATGACAGGATAGACACTATTGTAATCAAGTTAATCGTTAATGCTAGGTTTGCAACAAGGCCAAAAACGCGATAACGCCATGCCATGAAAACTAGAACCAAAGCAAAACCAACCAGCACAGAAATAAGGCCTTTTTGAATGTTGTCCGCACCAAGACTTGGGCCAATTGTTCGCTCTTCAATAATTTCAACAGGCGCTGAAAGTGAGCCAGCCCTCAAAAGAAGAGCAAGATTTGTTGCTTCTCTAGAGCTATCTAAGCCAGTAATTTGAAAGCGGTTGGAAAAGGTTCCTTGTATAGTCGCAGCATTAATAATATCCTGAGTTTTGCTTCGCTTTTTAACAGCAATGCCATCCTCCAATACTGTTTCAACTTTATTTTCAATAAACACTACCGCCATTCTGTAGCCTAAAAACTCCTTGGTGGTATCTAACATCGACCTTCCGCCAGAACTATCCAGAACTATGCTAACACTTGGCTGGTTGTTTTCATCCATACTTGATGAGGCATCAACTATATTTTCTCCAGTCGTTATAACATTTGTTTTTAAGAGTAAAGGTCGGCCATCTTTAAATTTATATATATTTGATCCAGTTGGCGTTTTCCCTGACTGAATTGCGGTCTGGACATCATTTTTTTCATCGACCATTCTGAATTCAATAGTCGCAACTGCTCCCAAAATTTCTTTTGCTCTTGCAGTGTCTTGAACGCCCGGCAATTGGACAACGATTCTTTCTGTGCCTTGTTGTTGAATGATTGGTTCAGCAACGCCTAACTCATTAACACGGTTTCTCAGAGTTGTTATATTTTGTTTAAGCGCGCTAAGCTTTGCGGCTGATTGAGCACTAGAAGAAATCTCAAGCCCTAGTTCTAATTCTTGTTCACTGCCTTCTGCAATAATTAAATCAGGTAAATCGTTTTTTATAACTTTCTTAGCTTCATTTTTAAGTTCTACAGTTTTAAAGCTAACTAAAAGAATTTCCTCATCTTTTCGAATTTTTTTATACAGTTTATCTTTACGAAGAGTGGCTCTTAGTTCATTGTAATAACGGTCCATGGCCATTGCAGTAACAGCATTCATATCGACCTCAAGTAGAAAATGAACGCCGCCTCTCAGGTCAAGCCCCAAGGACATTGCCTTGCCACCTAAACTAGAGAGCCATTGCGGAATTGAAGGTGCAAGATTAAGTGCAACCACATAATTTCTGCTCAATGAGTCCTTTAACAAAGCTTTAGAAGTTAGTTGAGACTTTGAATCATTAAACCTAACTAGAACATTATTATTTTCAATTGTTGCCGATTTATAGTCAATACTATTCTCTGAAAGGGTCTCATTAATGCTTTTCAAGTCCTTTTCTTGTATGACGTAATCACCAGTGCCTGTGATTTGGATTGCTAAATCCGATCCGTAAAGATTAGGTAAAGCATAAAGAGTTGAGATAAACAGGAAAAATACAATGAGTGCATTTTTCCATCCTGAGTAATGATTCATAGAAACTTATTTATAGTTATTTTTCTTTTTTCTCAATTGATTTAGCTTTTGAGCTGGACTTAGTCATTGGTTTGACACTTCCTTTAGGCATTTTTTGATTAATACCTTGCTTTTGAACCTTTACTGAAACACCTGAGGCAATTTCTAATTCAGCAAAAGATTCATCGACAGCGGTAATTTTTCCAATAACTCCACCATTAGTTACAACTTCATCACCTTTCTTCAAAGCTTTTAGAAGGTTTTTGTGGTCTTTGGCTCTTTTTTGTTGTGGTCTGATAAGTAAAAAATACATCAGCACAAACATTGCTATCAGAAAGAGTTCTGGTGGTAAATTCATATTTCACTCCAAAAATTGTAAAGGGGTTATTTTATCTTAGTTAGGCCGCCCATGTAACCCTGTAAGACTTTTGGTATTGTTATACTTCCATCAGCATTTTGATAATTTTCAATGACTGCTACCAGTGTTCTGCCAACTGCTAATCCTGAGCCATTTAAAGTATGCAAAAACTCTG
Source organism: uncultured Gammaproteobacteria bacterium (assembly GCA_902513495.1). Lineage (GTDB taxonomy): Bacteria > Pseudomonadota > Gammaproteobacteria > PS1 > Pseudothioglobaceae > Pseudothioglobus. The sequence continues at coordinate 3,909 of CABXNH010000017.1, read as the reverse complement.
ACTCATTTGTCTCTGGATTCTTCCATCTAAGCTGCATTCTTCTGGCTTGAAAAGACTCAAAACAAGAGCATGAAGAGATTTCACGATAGGCGTTCTGACCTGGAAGCCAAACTTCCAAATCATAGGTTTTTGCAGAAGAAAAACCAAGATCACCAGTGCAAAGAGCTACTTTTCGATAAGGCAGTTCCAATAACTGAAGAATACCCTCAGCATCATTGGTTAATTCCTCAAGAATATCATAGGATTCTTTAGGTCTAGAGATTTGAACGAGCTCAACTTTCTCAAACTGATGTTGTCGAATTAAACCTCTTGTATCTTTGCCATAAGAGCCGGCTTCTGATCTAAAACATGGCGTATGTGCTACAAATTTTAATGGCAATTCTGAATCATTTAAAATCGATTCACGAACAATATTTGTTACTGGGACCTCGGCTGTTGGAATTAAATAAAGCGTCCTAGCCTCCCCCTCTTCCCCATGAAGATGAGTTTTGAATAAATCTGCTTCAAATTTGGGTAAATTTCCTGTACCCATCAGAGAATCTGCATTAACTAGATAGGGCGCATAAGTCTCTTTGTAATCATTTTTTTCAGTGTGATGATCCAACATAAACTGAGTAAGAGCGCGCTGAAGCTTTGCCAGCCTTCCAGTGATGACAACAAATCTTGAACCAGAAATCTTAGCTGCAGCAGCAAAATCGATTCCATGCAATACGCCTAAATCAACATGATCTTTAGGGTCAAAATCAAATTTAGTCGGACCCTCGAGTGGCCAACTCATAACCTCCTCATTTTCATCTTCAGTATTGCCCTCAGGCACAGAGGCATGAGGTATATTAGGCATCGATAAAGCAATATCACTAATTTTTGACTGAATTTCTTGGAGCTCAGCTTTCGCATTATCAAGCTTCTCACCTAGATCTGAAACCTCTTGAAGAAGTGGCTCAATATTCTCACCGCTAGCCTTCGCCTGGCCTATAGATTTGGATTTAGTGTTACGTAAATTTTGTAATTCTTGAGTTTGAACTTGAATTTTTTTTCTTTGATTTTCAAGCTCATTGAATTCGTCAACATCAAAGGAAAAATTACGTCTTTTGAGTTGCTCAACAACAAAATCTATATTCCCTCTTAAAAGCTTACTCTCTAGCATGATACTAAGTTAAATTATTATGCGTAAATTATACTATGTACTGACCAAGTAGAGTCATTGTTAGCTTGGCATCAGTCTTTATTGAATAACTTTTAAGTTATGCGTCTTAATATTGATACTTAATTTCTAAATTGACTCTCTGATAATCGTCTAATATTGCAAAAGCACGATTATCTTTGGCGTCAATATAAGTTCCACTGAATGAGGCCTGCCAATGATCATTTATATCCCAATCGAGAGTTGCAGAACTCAATGATAGATCGTTGTTTGAGGAGATGACGTTTGATAACCCCCACTTCCAATCAGAATCACCAAATTTATCACTCACGCTTGCAACATAATTCATACTGTTTCTTTTTGCACTGACACTTCCAAGCAAAGTTGGCGTCAAATAGTCGTCAGCATAATCTAAGAGATACTGAGAATTAATTGAAAATAACCATTGTCTGTCATTTTTTTGAATGTCGAATGCTAGATCCCAGTCAATTCTATCTACTTTAATAAACTGACCCGTTCGATTATGTTGTAAATTATGCTTATAGGCTACATCGAACTTAAGCAAATAATCCTCAAATGCTTTGTTCATTCCAAAACCTAATAATTGATATGGCGTTGCATAAGCCAATCCATCGGCAAGGTTTGTAAGCGCGTCATTTGGAACGAGTTGACCTAAATAAAATGCCATATCGCTACCTTCAGAACTTATTCCATAACGAACACCAAACTCATCATAGGTATCATTTTTTATTATCAAAAGCTTGCTTTTTGATACCCTTGGATTTGTATTATAAAAAAAGCTTAGATCACTATTATCAGAATAACGTGTGGCGCTTAAAAGCCATTGTGAAATCATTGAGGGATCTGTTAACCCGCCAGATGGATTAATTACATCAAGTGCGCCGCCCTCGAGCTCACCCCATCCAATGGTGTATCGCCCTAACTTGGTACTCCAATCATCAAAGCTGAACTGTAAAAAAGCTTTTTCTACCTCCAAATCACTTTTTTCAGTTGAATAATTACTGTCACTTGGCCAATATTTTATTGCCTTTAGCTCAACCTCCCCATAGCCTGAGTCTGAAACAGAACCACTAGTACCGAAGCTAAGTTCTGTTCTCTCTTTGGAGGTATTATAGTTGCTACCAGGATTAAAGCCCCACTTCTGATTGACCTCAAGATCCAACCAAGCGAATGGTTTCTCATTATTGGTCGACTCGTCACTAAAGATGTCACTGTCATCAGACCAATCGTCAAACTCAGATTTAGTCTCATCAAAAGCAACATCGTCATCAAAAAATGAGTCATCTGCATATACGTTTATGCTAGAAGTCAAACAAAAAACTAATACAAGAAACTTAATATTAAATATTTTTACCAACATCTTTATTCTTACTTAGCTTGCTTTCGTAAGTCTTTTAAATATTTCTCTCTAAAGGCCTGATCGGTGAGAGCTCTTTGAGTTAAAAAGTCCTCTTGGATATCCATATCAAAATTGATTGCTTCGAGCTTCATATTTGTAAGCCTATTACTGACGGTATTAAAAAACGTCAAACTTCTACCCATCCAAACATCATTAATTTTTTCAACCTTACCAACTTCAAGTTTTTTGATTGGGTTATTGTATTTGTCAAACATTTGAACCTTTAAGCTGATAAATCTCTCGGTATCAATCCAACTTTGGGTTTTCCCATAACTACTCTTACTGAGTCGATGAGGCTTTGGTGTTGATTCAATAACAGCCACTTCTCTACCCCTAAACTTACCTTGCTCTAATAATTCATAGGTGTAGTCATCAAGCTTTCCAGACTCTTGGTCTTCTGTTGTCATTTCAGTTCCAAAAATACTGGCAGACTCTGTCTCTTCATCATCACTATTTCTAACACTAATCCTTTTGACTTTTCCTAATGCTGACAAATATAACCATGTCTCATTATCTCTATCGCTGTCATCGTAGCTGAAAGAGAGCATACCGATTCCCTTTTCACTTGCGGGCTCAAGAATGATTGCGATACTCTTGCTATCTTTATTATCTTCACCGGTATTAATTTGTGCACTCTCTACTAACTTAACGCGAGGCTTCTCAGCGCACTTAATCTTTCCATCTTTTTTGCCATATTTACAAGTAGTTAACTTCATTCTTGTAAAAGCAGAGTCTGTTGATTTGCGAGATTCTTCGTCAACTCTTTCCATGATTTCTATAGCGCTAAGATCAGTCTCTGCAATGATAGTTGGACTGATAAATCCTAGACAAATACTTAAAAAAACTAATGATAGTTTTAAATTCAAATCATTCATTACTGGTTTATTCATTTTGCAACCTCTATAAAATTTAAATTATCTTCAACATCTTTCTGACCAAATTTTGGCTTAAATATCATTATAAGCGCTGGGAAAAACAACAAGTCACATAGCAATGCTACAAAAATTGCCAGAGAACCAAAGCCGCCAATTTTAGCTAAACCTAAATAATCACTAAAAGTAAGCATGAAAAATCCACAACCTAATATCAGTGTTGTAAATGTAACCGCCTGTCCGACTTCTTTAATTGTCTCAACCAAAGCAAACTTCATATTGTGATTTTGAGCAAGCGACATTCTGTAGTGACTTATAAAGTGAATGGTATCGTCGACTGCTATACCAATAATTAATGGTGCGATCATTAATGTATCAGTATCCAGAGGAATTCCAAGAAGCCCCATCAATCCAAATGCCAATGTTGCTGGAATTAAATTAGGAATAATCGACATTACACCTGCCTGTAATGA
>CABXNH010000016.1 GCA_902513495.1 uncultured Gammaproteobacteria bacterium | reverse complement strand
CGCCCTCTTTTACTTGATAACGTGTCCAACTTATTCTTGTCCTATTGCCTTGCTTAGAGAGTTTATTATTAAATTGATTTACCACATCTTGAGGCAGCAAAATTGTATATGGAAGTGCTTCGGGTGTCGCCCATCTCTTTAATCCAGGATTATATGAATAAATTTCCTTAATACTTAAATCTGTCCACTGAGCGATTAATGCTAAATCAAACTGAGTGTCTAATTGGACTGCCTCCAAAAAAGGTTTATTTTCAATTGTTGTTAGCTTTTGATTATAGAGTTCTGGATTTTTAAGTACCGACCCTATTGCAAGTAGCTTTGGAACATACTTCTCGGTTTCTTTTGGTAAATCTAAGCTCCAGTAGTCTATTTTTTTTCCTTGTTCCAGGTTTTTATCAATCGCTCGCTGAACCCTTCCTGGACCAGCATTATAGGCCGCGATTGAAAGCAGCCAATCACCATCAAACATCTTATTCAAATCCTTTAAGTAGCGAATTGCAGCCTTTGTTGAGGCCAAAACATCCCTTCGATCTTCATGCCACCAATCAGCATCTAAACCATACATCCTTCCAGTTGAGGGAATGAATTGCCACAACCCCGTTGCTGTTCCATGAGAGTAGGAAAATGGATAATAATCAGACTCTACAATTGGCAACAAAGCAATTTCAATTGGCACACCCTGCTTTTCAGTTTCAGAAACGACAAGATATAGAAACGGCTCAGCTCTCTTTGAGATTGACTCTAAGTACTCTGGCTGAGTGCTTATCCAGTCGATATGATTTTGAATTCTTGCATTCGAGCCAACATTAATTTCTTGATTATTTGCAATATAACGCCAAAGATCTTTGTCTTGAAAATTTTGGCTTGTGTTTGAAGTTGGTGAATTAAAACGGGCTAATTTATTATTACTGTCCACTAGTCCCTGACAACCAGATAAAACTAAAACAATAAGTATTAGCGCAGATCTCACTTCTAAGATTGACTAGAACACTTTGGAGAGTCAGGAGCTGCCTGACGCTTTTCCCATTCTTTTGGTGTGTAGGTATGCATAGCCATTGCATGTATATATTTGAGCTCATCACTAAAAAGCTTATTGATAAAGCGGTGGCGATCAATGAGCTTCATCTCGTCAAAGTCAGAGCTCACAACAACAATTTTAAAGTGTGACTCTGTAGCCGGGCCTGAATGCTGACTAGATTCATTTATCACTTCGCAGAGCTCTGGATTTAAAGCTAACTCAAGTTGGCTTTCTAAATGGCTTTGCATGCTACTCATCAGCTGAACTCACAGTTGCATACTCAAAAGAATCAGAAAAAAAGTTCTCTTTCATGAGGTTGTTTTCAAGGCAACTTTTTTCAGCCGCCTTAACCATTACAGGAGGTCCGCAAGCATAAACCTCATAATCAGCTAAATTTTCAAAGTTTTTCAATACCGTCTCATGGACATAGCCTGACTCTCCACTCCAAGAACTACTAGGTTCTGATAATACGGGAATAAAATTGATATGAGAATGATTTTCACTCCAGTCTGAAGGTAAATTTAAGTAAAAATCTTGCTCAGTCCTTACTCCCCAATAGAGGTGGATTGTTCTTGATGATTTAATTAGTATTAAATGCTCTATGATTGCCTTTATAGGTCCTAATCCAGTGCCACCAGCAATAAATATAATTGGGCAATCGCTCTCCTCTCTTAGAAAAAAACTGCCCTTTGGTCCTTCAATTCTTAAGATCGTCTTTTCTGTTAAAGTATTGAAGACAAAGTTAGTAAACTGTCCACCCTCAACAAAACGAACATGCAGTTCGATTAAATTTGAATTGACCGGCGCATTGGCAATAGAGAAGGCCCTAGGCTCAAAGTCAGGATGCTCAATATCAAGATATTGACCAGCTAAATATTGGAGAGATTGAGACCCTGGCATCTTTAAGATGAGCTGAACGACATCATGATTTAAATGATTCACCTCTTCAACGCGACAAGGCATACTTCGGATCTGAATGTTAGCTAGTGAGTCGAGCTCATCTACTGAAATATACAAGTCACTTTTTGCTTTGCACTGACACAATAAAGCTATATTGGCATCCTCATCTTCCGAACTTATAGCCTCTGGCGTCTCACCATCATATGAAATTTCACCGTTTAAGATAACCGCTTTACATTGACCACAAAACCCATTTTGACAGCCGTATGGAAAATTGTAGCCATTTGAAAGGGCACCATCTAAAACTGATTCATCGCCACCAGACTGGAAGGATTTGCCACTAACCTGATTTAATACTGTAAACATCGTTTAAGTGATACAAATATAAAGCTGATATTATAATGTAGGTCATAGAGAATTAAGCCTAGTATTGTTATGACTATTGAGTCTAGAAATTTTGTTTTGTTTTTGATGGGACCAACAGCCTCTGGGAAGACTGAACTAGCCATAGAAATCAGTAAAATCATCGACTCAAAATTAATCAGCGTTGATTCAGCGCTTATCTACAATGGCATGGATATAGGTACTGCAAAGCCTGACAAGGAAACGCTTAAAAGCTTCCCTCATGAGTTGATAGATGTTTGCAATCCTGAGGATAGCTTTTCAGTCACCGATTTTATATCACTCGCAAAAAAACACATAAAAACAGCTTTAAATAATGGAAAGCTTCCAATTTTAGTGGGGGGTACTTCATTTTATTTTAATGCTTTAGAGCATGGCTTATCTTCACTTCCTGCTTCAACAGATGAATCTCGAAAACACTTTAATAATCTTTTAAAAAAACTGGGGAGTGAAAAATTACACGAAAAGCTACAAGAGATTGATCCAAAATCAGCAGAAAGAATTCACCCTAATGATTCACAGAGAATAACAAGAGCACTCGAAGTTTACGATCTTTCGGGAGAAACTTTAAGCGCACTTCAGGGCAACAAAAATCAAAATAAGTTGGACCTTAAGATAAAAAAAATTGTACTTATGCCTGAACGATCTGAGCTTCATAAAAGAATTGAAGATCGATTTATAGAAATGATTAAAAATGGCTTTCTAGATGAAGTCAAAACCCTAAGAAAAAACCAAAAACTTAATTTAGATTTAGCGTCTATGAGGTGTGTTGGATACAGACAAGCCTGGAATTATTTTGAAGGTGTTCATAGCAAAAAAGAAATGGTTGAAAAAGCTATCGTAGCAACAAGGCAACTATGTAAGCGCCAGTGTACATGGCTAAAAAATGAGAATGAAGCGCTGATTCTAAGAAAGCCAAATATGGATAAAATTGTCAATTACCTCAAATAACTCTTTCAGTATATTCAGTTAATCTCTATTCAAAGAAATACTATAACGTAGCAATTACACACTTCTATTTCTTATCTTCTCCATAGTATTGAGCATAGTTCTAAAACTATCTATAGTGGTTTCGAATTCTTCATCTGTCAGTTCAGATACTGCTAGATCTTCAATCTCATGAAATTTAGGCTCATGAATTTAGGGAAAAGTTTTTCCATCAACTTCTCTCCAGCCGAAGTAATATGAACAACAACTTTTCTAGCATCATCTGAGTGAGGGACTCTTTGACAGTAACCATGTTTCTCAAGTGTTATTAAAATACCAGACAATGTACTTTTTGCAATGCCAGCATTTTTTGCTAATTTGGCAGTCTCAAGATCTCCCCATACCCACATAACCCACATCACAGTAAACCCAGAAAAAGATAAATTAAACTCTTTAAATAGGTTTTTTTCTGAAAAATTTCTAATCACTGATGTCAACCTAAATGCATTTGAAATAATAGAAACTGATCGACCATACAGCCCAACAGAGATTAAGTGTTCCTTAGCTTTTGCTTCAGCTTTTGAAGGCCTTGGTTGAGCTTTATTGTTAAAATTTTTCATTAATTTATACTAGTTTAGGTCAAATTAGTTCTAGCTAGTGTTGTCCCTCCCTTCCAAGACACTCCCACTTGTCGGTAATATCCTTTTATTAATTCTTCAGGAGTAAGCAATTGAAATTCTTCAACTGGTGAAGAGAAAAAATCAATCTCAAAAGAGCCTTTGAAGGTGAGCCCAATCTCTGCATCATAGCCTGACATAGTAACTACCTCATTCAAACTATCTTTACCATCACATTCAATCGAAGGCATCCATCGATTATGAACCATCGGCAATGCATTGACAAATCCTGAATGGTCTGACTCATCCTCAATCGTGAATTTAGCTTCAATTAATCGATGGTCATATGCAGCAAGCGTTGCGCCAAAAGTTCCTCCTGGCTGAAGTCGAGGTCCCGCCTTACCAACACTAGTAGGTCTAGTTAAATGAATGGAGCCGATTTTTTTTGGATATCCTTGAAATTGACCTCGCATAACGGCATAGTCTTTATCGACCCATATGTATACGCAACGTGAGTATGTTTTTCCTTTAAATTTACACCTTACTACAAAAAATACTTCTTTATATTGAGCTCTCATAGGATCTAATAATTCATTAAAGTCATCACTACAACTTTGCCAGTCAGCCCAAATTACTGCAACGGCTCCAGGATCTTCATCAGCCAATTTAAATCCCTCAGGCAAAAGTTCAGCCACACGATCAGGATTTGTTCTATACTCAAGAGTCAAGAGAGTTCCAGAGTAGTGCCAAGGAACATTAGGAAGTAATGACGAAACACCAGTTGATGTTCTTGGAAACATGAAACCTTTTAAAGACATAATTAATATTTATTTCAAATAAAAAAATTATATTATATAATAAATTCATTCGTACCCAAATGAATTCAAAAAAAATTCTTTACTGGGTTTAATTTCATAATATAATATATTCATTCGTACCCAAATGAAATAAGGAAGAACACTAATGACAACTAAAGAATATCGAAGAATATTGTTAAATGGCTATCCAGTCCAGACTTCAGTTGAGGGCAACGAACTTGTAACAAAAGATGGAAGAAGCATTGACATTAAAGAAGCTCAGCACCTTCCTCCTACACAACCTTCTAAGATAATTTGCGTCCATTTAAATTACGAAAGCCGCGTCAAAGAATACATTACAAAATTACCTCCTGCTCCCACATATTTTCATAAACCTATTACTGCACTGAATAGTCATAATGGAGATATTGTTAGGCCTGAACGTTGCAAATGGCTTAACTATGAAGGCGAGATTGCAATTGTTATCGGTCGAAACTGTCGTAATATTAGCCCAAAGGAAGCTAAGGACTATATCGCCGGATATACAATAGCAAATGATTATGGGCTGCATGATTTTAGGGATACTGATGCTGGCTCAATGCTAAGAGTTAAAGGTTCAGATACGCTTTGCCCAGTTGGACCTGGGCTTGTTACAGGCTGGGATTTTCACAATAAAGGTATTCGTACTATTGTCAATGGAAAGGTGATGCAAGATGCAAATACCAATGAGATGGAATGGGATATGAATTATCTTGTTGCAGATATTGCACGCAACATTACTCTAGAACCAGGAGATTTATTGCTTTCTGGCACCCCAGCCAATAGTCGCCCAGTTAATCCTGGTGATATTGTTGAAGTTGAGGTTGAAGGCTTAGGCTTACTATCAAATAAAATTGTACATGGAAAGATACCAATACGTAATGATGTCGGCGCCCAACCATCTAGTTCAGAAGAAGTGATCTCTACAGCTATGGGTGGTGACTGGGAATTCCGAGGCCAAAGAGCGGCAGGTGGCCAAGGCGCAAAATTCTATAAATCATCTCTAGAAAAAAAATAAACTATGGAAAAAATACTAAAAACAGTTTGCCCAATAAATAATGATGATATTGACGCAGACATTACAAGTCATGATACATTTGAAAAAGGATTTCCTCATATGGCATTTAAAAGAATGCGTGATGATGACCCTTGTGCCTGGGTTGATGAAAAGGATGGGGGTAAAGGTTTTTGGGCAGTCACTAGATATAATGATATTAGAGAAGTTAATGGCTTACCAAAAATCTTCAGCTCAGCTCAAGGTATTCGTCTAGAGGAGCAATCTAAAGAGGAATTTGAAGCTCGAAAAACATTCCAAGAAACTGATCCGCCAATACACACTCGTCAACGAATGATGTTTCATCGAGGCTTTACACGTAAACTTGTTTCAACCTACGAACCATTGATCCGTGAAATTTGTAACGATATCCTTAATGATGCAGTTGATTTGAGTGAAGTCGACGCCACTAAAGAAATTGCTAAAAAATTACCAATGAGAATGTTAGGACGAGTTGTAGGTACACCTGATGAAGACGCTGAATGGCTAGTTTCAAGGGGTGACGCAATGATTGCCAACAGTGATCCAGATTTCACGGACCATGTTATTGACAAAGTAGATACAGACGAATATAGATTTTTACCATTTAGATCTCCTGCGGGTAAGGAAATTTACGATTATGGAGAAAAACAAAAAAAACTTCGTGAAAATCATAATATGGGTGATGTTATGTCAATGCTTCTTCAACCAGACAAGCAAGGGGACAAACTTTCAGATCTTGAATTTAAAAACTTCTTTGCATTGATGGTAGCTGCAGGTAATGACACTACAAGATACACAATGGCATCGTCTATGCACGCCCTAGCAAACAATCCATATATTTTTGATTACCTAAAATCTGCTCCTGATGATGCTCCAATTTGGTTGAGTGCTACCGAAGAATTCATCAGATGGGCATCACCAACTATGCACTTTAGGCGAACTGCTACAGAAGACTACAAACTTCACAATAAAAAAATAAAAGAGGGTGATAAAGTCGCAATATGGTTTACATCTGGAAACTATGATGAGCGTAAATTTAGTAATCCATTTAGCTTCGACTTAGAGAGAGAAAATAATCAACATATTGCTTTTGGACAAGGAGGACCTCATACTTGTTTAGGAATGTGGCTTGCTCGTCTAGAAGTTAGGGTAGCAATGCAAGAATTACTAAAGAGAGTGTTAAAAATTGAACAAATAGGTCCTGAAAAATACTTACGCTCTAATTTTATTCGTGGTATAAAAAACTTACCCGTGAGATTAACATCGGCATAATAATATTGATCAATTAACTAAAGGAGAAAAAATTAGAGATGAATGATTATAGAAGAATTCGAGTGCTCTTCTCAGATCACTTGGGTCTAGCAAGAGGAAAATACCAACCAATAAACACTGCTTCAGGCGAAGAAGCTAAGTTTTGCATTAGTTTATATGGGCTTACTTATGATAAACAACTCTTACCAGCCCCAGGAAGCGGCCTATTAGATGGCTTGCCTGATATAGTTGCCAAATACAAAAAAGAGGACATTCGCCCTTCATGGGAAGCTGATACTGGTGTAGTAATACCAAACATTGAATTTAAAGGAGAGCCTCTAGCACATTGTGGACGAAATGTTTTAAAGAAGACAATAGCTCAATTTGAAAAAATTGGCTTAACCCCATATATTGGAATCGAACTTGAAGCCTATGTTTTTGAAAAAGACAATGATGATAACTGGGTACCTTACAACACTCCAGGAGCATACGTATATGGAACTGGAGCAAAGATAGACCCTGCAGGTTTAATAGATGCAGTTTGGGAAGAAGCTGAAGCTTGCGGCATTGAACTAGAGTCTTTTAATTCAGAATTTGATTCACCACAATTTGAATTAACCTTAAAGTATGGTAAAGCCTTGGAAGCTGTTGATCAGATCTTTTTATTCAAATCAATGGCAAAAGAAATTTTTGAACAAAATGGCTATTTATTAAGCTTCATGCCCAAGCCTTTATCAGCAAATGGCGGAAGTGGGATGCATATTAACTTTAGTTTCGATAATAAAAAAGGAAAGAATGCAATTTATGATAAATCTTCTAGTGATGGAGTGTCAGATATTGCGAAAAAATCAATCTCTGGACTAATTCATCACCATGAAGGTATTGCAGCTCTAGTTGCGCCAACAGTTAACTCTTACCGCAGATTATTGCCAGCGAGTCTTTCAGGATATTGGGCAAACTGGGGCTATGATCATAGAGGTGTTACTACTAGAATTCCAGATGACCGTGGACCTCTCTCGAGGATTGAATTTAGGATGGCAGATTGCGCCGCAAACCCATACACTGCTGTAGCCACAGTTCTTCAAGCAGCAAAATTAGGGATAGAAAATGATTATAAGTTGCCTGATGCAGAAACTCAAGACTGCCTAGAGTCGCAAAGTACAGATAGACACGTCCCAGATAACCTTGCACTGGCGTTAGAAGCTCTAAATGCTGACAAAGCCCTTTGTGAAGCTGTAGGTCAAGAGTTGGTAGATAATCATACTGCTATCAAGGAACAAGAATGGCAAGGTTACATCTCCCACACGACAGATTGGGAGGTTGATCAATATCTCAAGTTTATTTAAATTTAAGCGATGTCAAATAAAGTTACTATAAATGGTGTTGAGGTTTCAACGGATCACTATATTAATGGACAGCGAATTTCCTCAGAAAAAAAATTCTCTGTAATCAATCCAAATAATCCGAGTGAAATTCTCGCTGAAGTATCAAGAGGGGATGAAACAACTGCAAAGTTTGCGGTTTCATCAGCTAGAAATGGATTTAATGTATGGTCAGAAATGACCGTGGATGAACGCTCATTAATTATGCACAAATTGGCCGACCTGATTGATAGCCATATTGATGATATTTCACTCATTGAATGCCTAGATATGGGAATGCGTCACGAAAGCCTAAGAAATAGAGTTATCCCTCGAGGCGCTAGAAATTTTCGTTCATATGCCGATATAGCAAAAGAATATAAACCAAGAAAATGGCATTCAAACACTACAGAAAATGAAATCCAAAGAATGCCAAGCGGCGTTAGTGTCATAATCACACCTTGGAATGCACCGTTTATGTTATCCACCTGGAAATGCGCACCAGCCCTGGCAGCAGGTAATAGTGTCATTTTAAAACCTGCAGAGTGGTCTCCGCTTTCAGCATCATTATTAGGTGATTTGATCGATGAAGCGGGTTTCCCTCCAGGAGTTTTTAACATTGTTCAGGGGATAGGTGAAGAGGTTGGAGCAGCACTTGTATCAAATCCAAATGTAAATCGTGTCTCCTTTACAGGCTCTCCAGAAGCGGCTAGATATATTGGAAAATCAGCTGCTGAAAACATTATTCCATTTACAGGAGAATTAGGCGGCAAAAGTCCACTAATTATCTTTCCTGATGCAGACTTTGATGCTGCAGTTAAAAAAGCAGTTGGGCAGTTTGATGACTCTGGACAAGTATGTCTCGCTGGAACAAGATTATTAGTTCATTCATCCATTAAAGAAAAATTTTTAAAACGATTCTTGGAGCTAACTGCCGAACAAAAACTAGGTCCAAGCTTTGATGACTCAACGGAAATCACTCCAATGATTCATCCAGATCATTTAAAAAATGTTAATGATTTTGTTAGCCGAGCAAAAATCAATGGCGATAAAATTCTTTGTGGAGGAAATATCTATAAAAAAGGTCACTTATGGTTTGAGCCAACCTTGATCGAACCTCTCTCAAATGAATCTGAAGTGATCCAAAAAGAAATTTTTGGTCCCGTACTAACTCTTCAAACATTTAATGATGAATCAGAGGCAGTTGAATTAGCAAACAGCACGAAATACGGACTCTCGGGCATGGTATATACAAGTAATAAAGCCACTGCTCAGCGCGTAGGACGTGCCGTCCGTGCAGGCACGGTCTGGGTTAATTGCTTCCTTATAAGAGATTTAACTGCGCCATTTGGTGGATTTGGTATTAGTGGCATTGGTCGTGAAGGTGGAGATTATGGGATTGACTTTCATAGTGATTTAAAAACTTTCCAGGTATTGGATAACTCTCTGACTGATTGAAAAACTTATTATCTAAAGGATAAAAAATTATGGCATTAGTTAAATACATCTTAGAAGACAACTCCGAAGTAACTATTGAGGCTCATGTAGGCCAAAATTTAATGCAAATTGCAATAGAGAATGATGTTGAAGGAATTGAAGGTGCATGCGGTGGCTCGTGCATGTGTGCCACTTGCCATGTTAAGGTTGAATCAGTTAATGGCGTTGAACTTGAGGAAAGGTCTGAGCTGGAGCTTGAAGTATTGGAAATGGAAATTGACGAGGTCGCAACAAATAGTCGACTTGGATGTCAAATTGAAATCAATAAGGAAATAGAATCTATCACTGTTCGCATCGAGTCTATTCAGAGTATCTAGAATGTCAGTAGTCATTATTGGAGCTGGACATGCTGGAACAACTGCAGCCGCAGCCCTAAGAAAATTTGATAAAGACATTAAAATTTCACTTTTCTCTGAAGAAGGAAGTATTCCATACCAGAGACCCCCTCTTTCAAAAAAAACGATTTTTTCTGATACTCAAAACTATGATCTAATTTTAGGTAAAGATTTCTATAATAAAAATGCTATTCAGCTGAATTTAAATTCGGCTGTTAAAGAAATAAATCCTGTCCAAAGTTACGTTAGATTTAATTCAAAAGAAATTATTGAATATGATCAACTCATAATCGCAACTGGAACTAAAGGTTATGAACTCAATATCCCTGGCGGCGAGTTAGCCCAAACTCTCTATTCAATAAATGATGCCCAGAAAATAGCAAAATCAATTTCTAAAGCAAAAAAAATAGCCGTGATTGGTGGTGGCTTTATTGGCTGTGAAATTGCTTCCGGAGCCCGAAAACAAAATAAAGAAGTAACTTTATTAGAGGCTGGAGCATCAATTTTAGGCCGCTCAGTTGCGCCTATTTTTGCCAAATCTGTTTCAAAATATCACCATTCTCAAGGTATCAATATTTTGACAAACTGTAAGGCTTTATCTATTAATCATAATGGAATTGAAACAACCTCTTCAATCATCTCAGCAGACTTAGTTATTGCAGGCATTGGGGTGACTCCAAATATCAAACTTGCTGTTGAAGCTAATTTAGATATTGATAATGGTGTTTTAGTTAACGAATACCTTCAAACGTCAAATGAAAATATCTTTGCAATTGGCGATATTGCAAACTTTCCATTTAATTCTGATTCTGGCCGTCTTAGATTAGAATCTATACAAAACGCTAGTGACCAAGCGAAGACCGTAGCAAAAAATATAATAGCGCTTAGAAACAATCAACAATTTCAAAGCTACACACCGATACCTTGGTTTTGGTCAGATCAGGGTGATTTAAAGTTGCAAATGGCTGGCGTTGGCAACTTAAATGCAAAACACCACGTACTCGAAAATCAAACTGATGGAACTTTAACTGTTCTTCACCTTGTAGAAGGTCAATTAGTTGCTATAGATACTCTCAATCATGGCTTAAATCATATTTGCGGAAGAAAACTTCTTTCACACAAAAAACCCATTTTGATTGATGACATTAAAAGATTTAAAGGAGATCTAAAAAGCTTAGTTAAGGAACTAAATTAACAAATAAACGTGTATTAATTATTTCCAGCCGCTTACTGGACGATCAAACCAAAGATGGACCTGACCAGTACCAGTTGCATTTTCATAATCACCAAATTGCTGGCCTTTTGCTTTACAATCAATTCCTCCAATTGCCTCTGCCATCATTAGATAATGACCAAATTTTCCTTCTGGAGAAAACTGATAATAATCATCCATTCCATCAAATACGGATTTATGGTCACCATTTATTAACCACTCTATTCGTTTCTCATCAGCCTCTCTTGCCTCTTTTGTATGAACATGTATAGGGTCGGAAGCTTCATGTTGCTCCAGTTCTCCAAGCGGCCAAAACTTATGACTCAATCCACCACTTGCTAAAATAACTACTCGCTTGTTAGATTGTTCAACGGCTTCTTTTAATCCTCTACCAACTCTAATAAATTGCTCTTTTTTAGCAGTGGCGCAAATACTCATTGAAAGCCATTGTTCATCGCCTTGAAGGTACTCAAGCATATTGATAGTTGGATAGTGAATCGGTAAATGCTCATTATTATTGGAAGAACAACGCACACCATTATTGTTTACACATTCGGCAATATTGGTGGCTAAATCAGGGTTTCCAGGAATATCAAATGGAATACTATTCATTGTCCGAGGGAGCTCATCAGAAGTATAAAAGCCTTGGCGTCTTTTATGGCTAGCTACAATAAACTCTACAATAGTAAACCAATGCGTATCAATAACAATCACTAAATCTGGCTGAAGTGGCTCAAATACTTGTTGCTTAATCTCATTTAAACCAGGCACCAAAGAAATTTCTTGGCCATCATTTAGAGCATATCTTTGCTCTTTATTCATCATAATTGTTGGTGCATGTGATACAAGACCAGCGCCGACTATTTCACCCAAAATATATTCTCCGATATAACCAAAAAAATTATACAACAACGATTTTGTTCGTACACGAACAATATACTATAATGCTAATTATTAGTCAATAAAATCTATGATTTATAATAACAAAAAATTATTTTTTTTCAACATTAGAAAGATAAAAGTTGAAAAAATCCATTATCCATTTTGACCAAATAGTTGAATCTGACTTTCCAATATCAATACGAGTATTTGCTTTCTTAATATCTTTATCGCTCAATATAGGTTTTGTAACTTCAAGGAACTTATACATTGCACGCTTTGGTTGTTCAGGATGGCCTTGTAAACAGAGAATATTGTCTCCAATAGTGTATGCATAGTAAGGATAATCTTCAGAGCTAGCAAAACTTATAGCTTCTTTTGGTAACCTGGTTACTCTCTCCTTATTGAAATGGAATAAGTCTGAAGTAATTATCTTTTTTTTCATCCATGGTAATTTTTTACTGACGTTTAAAGAAAAGCTTCCAATCATCCAGCCTTTTTCATTGCTATTAACAATACCGCCAAAATGCTTTGCAATTAACTGGTGGCCAAAGCACACTCCAACAATGGGTTTGCTTATATTATGGGCTTTATCAACAAAATCTGAAAGTATTTTTATCCATTCATCTTTATCATGAACGCTTACAGGACTACCTGTTAATAAATAACCATCATAACTTTCGATATTTTCAGGAAACTGATACTCGGAAACATAATAAATATCAAACTTTGCACTCACATTTTCTGACCCTAACAAGCTAACAAATTTCTGACCATCTGTAATACCATTGTCATCATTCCAATGCTTCTTGGGGACTGAGTCGAGTATCGCAATTTTTATTGGATGATTATTCACTTACCATCTACCAATAATTATGCCCAACTTTTCATCGGTTTCTGGGGAGCGTTTATAGAGCTCATCTAAAGCAACTACTGTCCTTTTTTTTCTATGCCTTAACCAATAAAATAATTGACTCTCAAAATTACCTAGTTCTTTTGAATGATCTTGACTTTCTCCCAAATCATTAAACTCATTAGGATCATTTATCAAGTCATAGAGTTGGGGACGGTATCCCTCCCAATAAATGTATTTCCATTGACTATTTTTAATCATATAGCCTCGACATTCATAAGGGTGCTTATTAAGAATTTGTCTGGCTCCCCTATCGCCGTAGTCTATTTCAGCAAAAACGGTATCTCTCCAAGCTAAATTATCTCCATAAAGTAAAGGAACAAGTGAATGTCCCTCCATTCTATTGGATGCGAAAGAGCCATCCATCATCTCAACTATAGTCGGGACTATGTCAACCGACTCGGTCATCCTGATTTCTGAAGTTCCACGTAATTTATTAGGTATTTCTGGGTCAACAATGATTAATGGAATTCTAATTGAAGGCTCATGAAATAAGTCTTTCTCGCCAAGATAATGATCACCAAGATAATCTCCGTGATCACTGGTAAAAATAATTGAAGTATTTTCACTTAAATTATTTTCATCCAAAAATGACATAAGTCTACCAATATGATGATCAATTTCAGTAATTAATCCCATGTAGGTTGGAATTACATGCCTACGTTTTTTCTCATTGGTGTAATTTTGAGAGTATTCAAGTTGTTGAAAGGCTGAAAGAACAGGATGAGGATTTTTTATTTCAACCTTATCTTTATTAACCTTTAACACATCTGAATCTTTATAAATTTCATGATATGGAGCAGGGGCTAACAATGGCCAATGAGGATTAAAGTAACTTAAATGGAGGCACCACCCTTTACTAGGGTTCCTTGAAGCAATATATTCCATTGCACGATTTGTTAGAAAAGCTGTCTCAGAATGTTGTGCATCAATATCGGAAGACAAATGAGCATTTCTCATTTCCCAACCGCTATATTTAACACCGGATTGAGTTGCTGTATTGGCAGCATTTTCCCAAGGATTGTGCATCTTATAACCTTGAGATACTAAGTAATTGTTATAACCTACACCCTCCTGGAGTATTGGCTCAGGATATAAACCAAAATACTGCTCAAAAGGAGTAAATCCATTATCATTTCGATCTAAAGCTATTTCAGACTCTATAGGGATATCAAGACGTTTTAATGCCTCTTTATTTGGTCGACCCTCGCTCTTACCTATAACATGCGCTTCACCACCAAGTTCTCGAACATAATCACCCAAAGTAACCTCATCTACCCGTAATGGATCATCATTTGCCATCACTCCATGACTAGACATATAGCGACCCGTATAAAAACTTGCTCTACTAGGACCACATAATGGAGCATTACAATAGCTGTTTTCAAACAACATGCCTCTACTAGCAAGCATATCGATGTTGGGTGTTTTTATACTTGGATGGCCAGTACAACCAAGATAGTCATACCTTAACTGATCACACATAATAAAAAGAACATTTTTTTTCATACGATTCTTTAATCAATTAGTTTCTTTTTTTTGTATTGTCTCCATACTACCCAAAAATGGATTGATAATGCGATTACAATGATTGCAAAAATTGTTCCTGAAATTGGCCTATCGATATAATTAAAAAGATTATCAATACGAGCCTGACTTGCGCGAAATTTTTGCTCCATAATGGTACCTAATACCATCCCAAGGATGATTGGCACAATAGGTAGGTCAAGTTTCTTTAAAACGTAACCAAAGATACCAAAAAATGCACACATTATGCAATCAACAAAAGAATTCCTGAGTGTATACACCCCAACAAATGAGAGGCCTAAAATAGTGATACCCAAAAAACGTTGCGGTATCTGAATTATTCTGAGTAGAGATTTTGTTGCAACTAATAAGAAAATCATCACTATGATATTTATTATGAACAGACTCTCATATAGTCCATAAACAAAATCAATATGGTTTTCAAATAAATCTGGACCTGGAATAATGCTATGGACATAAAAGACTGACAACATCATTGCAGTTAAAGCTTCACCTGGAATTCCAAGCGCCAAAAGAGGTATCATGGCTGCAGCTGGAACGGCATTATTTGCCGCTTCCGCGGCAATAATTCCTTCTGGAGCGCCCTTACCAAACCTTTCTGGCTTTTTAGAAATTCCTCTGGCTATGTTGTATGAAAAAAATTGTGCTAAGAATTCTCCTACACCAGGAATTATTCCCATTATGACTCCCATACAAGAAGAAATTATAGCAACAGTTTTATATTTTATAAAACCAAAAAATCCTTCATGTTTTCCGCCCTTCAAACTAGGCATTGGAACTTTTTTATCATTTCCCGTAAGTAGAATAAGTGCTTGTGAAACAGCAAACAAACCAAGCAATACAGTAATTAAATCAAATCCAGATAAAAGCCATGATTGATCGAAAGTAAATCGCTTCGTATATTTAACGCTTTCCATACCTACAGTACTTATAAACATCCCAAAAAATACTAGCATTCCAGCGATTACAGTTTGTTTTCGATGAGAAATAACGACTAAAACTAAACCCAATAAAGCAGCCATTAATATATCTCTGGAACCAAATAATGGCGCCACTTTCGCTATCAAAGAGGTCATAAAAATAAGAGCAATTATTGAGAAAATACCACCAGTAAATGAAGACCAATAAGCCAGAGTGATTGCTCGCCTTGCTTTATTGTCTTTCGTCATGCTGTAACCATCATAAGTAGTCAATGCATTGACAGGCGTTCCAGGGGTGTTAATTAATATTGCTGGAATAGCTCCACCATACATCGCTGAACCATAGATACCCAGCAAAACAGTAATCCCAATGATCGGATCCATACTATAGGTTGCAGGAAGTAAAATAGCAATAGCGACAGCTGGGCCTACTCCAGGAATTGCACCAATAATAACACCACCAACAGAACCAATCAGAATAGCTACCCAGACATCCCATCGAAGAAATATTTCAAAACTTGAAAGAATTACATCCATAAACCCTAACTAAAAATAAATCATAAAAAATGTTGACCAACCATCTGGTAAATACTCATAGATGGCACCACTAGAAATTTTGACTTTTAATAATGATTTAAATGCCACTACAATTCCAAAACCTGTTGCTAGACTAATTAACAACATAGAAAGAGTTCGATAACCCTCTCTAATTGTTAATAAAAAGAAGAACAATAAAGTTGAAAGAAGGTAGCCAGCTAAAGGAACCAGCCAAACATAAAGTAAAAAATATACAACAAACTCAAACGGTTTTACCCAAGATTGCAATTCTTTTAATTCACTCTGAATCTTACCTTTAATTTTATAATTCTGCCAAATCTGAAAACTATAAAACACGCTAAATATGGTCATTCCCACGATACAAAAAGTAGGCCAAAGCCTTGGCTGTTTGACCAAGGGAACGTTATCAAACCATTTTGTTTGATATGGAATTGAGATTAACAAAACCGACACAAACAATAGCATAATAATCACAAAGACTAAATTACCCGTTTGGTATTCTTTTTTTTCCATAACAATCTGGATAAATCTTGATTAATCTATTTTATGATAAATAAAAAAAAGGAAGGCTTAACCTTCCTTTTTTTTATTTGACTTTACTTAATTATAGAAGACCACCAATTGTTGTCATTGTCTCTCTATCTTTATTGATTTGCGCTTCTGAAGCGTCAGCATCCATCCAGTAAATTAAAGCACCAGTATCCGCTGCTACTTGCTGAGCTCTATCACTTAGCATTGATTTTTTAGCAACCGCTATGATTTTATCTTTAACATCTTGAGATGTTCCTGACTCAACAAATAAACCATTCCATAAAAAGATATCTAAATCAGCTATTAACTCGCCAATAGCTGGCGTGTTTGGCACTTTAGAGATTCGCTCATTAGTCACAGAAACCAACACTTTAACATCGTCTAAACATGGCAGAATCAGTTGAATCGTTGTATTGATAACATCAGCATCACCCGAAGCCAATGTATTACAATCCAACATATCAAAAGCAGCATCTGAACCCCATTCAAAGCCCATCACCTTAGCCGCAGCTTTAGTTACCTGAGTTGGTGTAAGTGGATCACCAAAGTGTCCAAGTGTTACTTTGTTAGTTTTAGCATAACCCGCTAGTTGAGCCATAGAGCTATACGGTGCATCTCCTGAGGTCGCGATTACAAACGGATAAGTTAAAAATATACCTAGAGGCTCAAAAGTCTCTTTAGTTAAACCTTCTATTCCGAGCTCTGGTCCAACAACAGGAACACCGATTACAAATGAACCAACCATAGAGCCATCTGCGTCAGCTGCCGCTACTTCCATTGCTCCCGGGAATGGACCACCACCACCGCCAGGCTTATTGACAACCGCTGCAGCCACACCATATTCAGCCTGAAAATCTTCAGCAATCATTCTAGTTAAGACATCTTCCAGATCACCAGGAGGCCATGGCACAACAAAAGTTACTGGTTTATCAGGATAGTCAGCTTGTGCAACAGGCATACCTACCAAAAAAATAGAAAATGCAAATAGCACTCCGATTAATAAATTTTTCATTCTTTTTCTCCTTTTTTTTATTTCAATAAAACAATATCTTTAGAAAACTAAAGATTATTAGTTTCAAGATAATTATTACATATTCAAACGTTCGTATACGAACAAATTTAAATATATCATATTATTTTTCAATAATCAAGTTTCATAATTCAAATTCAAATTAAAATAAATTTTTTTCAATAATCACGATCGTGATCTAACTCTCTCAGGGTCATAAACTGGAGTTGCCACGATTTCTGCTTGACCATTGCTTTCAATACTCAGATCTAGTTTATTACCTACTGAAGGATTAACTGTTTAATAACTTCTACTCTTTCTGAAGAACTAGCTGTTTAAAAACTAATCCTCTTTCTGAAAAGTCAGAAAACATATCAAAACTTGCGCATCCTGGGGAGAGAAGCACTGCTCCTTCTTTAGCTAACTTTTTTGATAAGATTACGGCTTCTTCCATGGACTCTACAATATTAACCGAACATCCTTTGATGCTCTCAGAAAAGAGTTCCTTAGATTCGCCAATTAAAAAAACAGTTTGAATCTTTTTACCTATTAGTTGAAACATTTTAGAATAATCTTCATTTTTTGCTATCCCGCCAGCAATTAATATTATTGACTCATATCTTTCTGAAAGTGCATTGATAGCAGTAATTGTAGAGATTGCATTGGTGGATTTTGAGTCATTAAAGAAGTCAACAGAATTAATATTTGTTACGAATTCTAAGCGATGATCGAGACCTTTAAATACTTTAGTTGCATTAACCATATTGGTTATTGACAATCCAATCATATCACCAAGGCTTAAAGCAGCTAGGATATTCTCAATATTATGAGCACCCACAATTACAAGATCTTCACTAGAAATTATTTCTTCATTCTTGTAATAAATTCTGTGAATATTTTTATCCGTTTTAGCAATAAATTTACATTTAGAATCATTGACATCAACTCCATATAGGCTGTCTCCATTGATTTCACTCAATAAAGAATCTGAGAAATTTATCACTTTATGCTTACAGTAATTATAAATTGATAATTTTGAAGAAATATATGCCTCATAGTTGTCATACCTGTCAAGATGATCGGGCGATATATTTGTAATTACTGCAGCAAATAAATCCAGCTGATTTGTATAATCCAACTGGTAACTCGAAAGCTCAACAATATAGAGCTCAGCATCATCATTTATACTCTCCATTACCGGATTACCAATATTGCCACAAATATAAGCTTTTAATGAGCTTGCAAGTGCCATTTCACCGAGCAATTGGGTCACAGTTGACTTTCCATTTGAGCCTGTAATGCCAATCATCGGAGCTTTCACATATCTTCCAAATAATTCAATATCACTTATTATTGATATATTTTTTGCACGAATCCACCGAACAATTGACTCTGATTCAGCAATTCCAGGACTGATGATGACCTCTGAAATATCGTCTAATAAAGATTCACTCCAATCTCCAAAAGAGAAATCATGCAGTAGATTTTCATTGTTGCTAATTTTCAACATCGGAGGCTCTTGCCGCGAATCCGCAATCCGAAAAGGAATATTATTTCTAATAAAAAAACGAGCTACTGATAGGCCCGTAACCCCTAAACCTAAAATAAGTTTCATGAAAACCTTGTGTTTTCGACCAAAATTGACTATATTTTACACTTTTACTTTACTATTTTATTATGCCAACAAATGTTCAAACAACTTCTAGTTCGATTGTCATTAATCGTACACTAAGAAATACTTATCAGCTCCTTTCTGCCACGCTTTTATTCAGCGGACTGATGGCTTATCTATCGATGTACCTCAATTTACCATATTTTGGTCTTTTGATAACGCTTGGTGGATATTTTGGTCTTTTATTTCTGGTTACAAAGCTTAGAAACTCTGCCTCTGGAATTTTTGCTGTCTTTGCTCTTACAGGCTTTATGGGTCTGACTCTGGGTCCTATTGTAGGCGCCTACACAACTGCTTTCTCTAACGGAGCAGAGCTAGTTGCAATGGCTATGACTGGAACTGCAGCTATTTTTCTGTCGCTTTCTTTTTATGCACTTGTGTCTCAAAAAGACTTTAGTTTTTTATCTGGCTTCTTAACGGCCGGGATTGTGGTTGCATTTTTAGCGGGCATCGCTGCGTACTTTTTTCAGATTCCTGCTTTATCTTTAACTGTTTCAGCTGCATTCATTCTTCTAATGAGTGGACTGATTCTTTTTGAGACGAGTAATATCATTCATGGTGGTGAGACAAATTACATCATGGCTACAGTTACGCTTTATATTTCTATTTATAACTTATTCTTAAGCCTACTTCACCTTTTAGGTGTTTTCTCTGGCAATGACTAGTGATAGATAGCGATGGATATCGCGCTAACGTAGGTATTGTAATTACTAATGACAAAAAACAGATACTCTTAGCAAAGCGGTTTAAACAAGACGCATGGCAACTTCCTCAAGGTGGAATTGATAAAGATGAAACTGAGTTAGATGCTCTATACAGAGAGCTTGAGGAGGAAGTCGGCCTGTTTCCTACGCACGTTACTTTAATTGCCAAAACTCCAAAATGGCTTCGCTACGATTTGCCTTCAGAACATATTAGAAGAACTCAGAAGCCGACCTGTATCGGACAAAAACAAGTCTGGTTTTTGTTGAAACTAGACTCCAATGATGAAAACATCACTCTTGATCTTCATCATAATGTTGAATTTGATGATTGGAAGTGGGTAGATTATTGGAGACCTGTCGATGAAGTCATTAATTTTAAAAGAGACGTCTATGAAGATATGCTGAAAGCACTTGCTCCAATACTTTTTGAGAATGAACACAGCATTCCCACAAAGCTATCTAGGCCACTACAATTCAGTGCTATTAAATTATAGCTGAGATAGGCTCTTTTTAATGATCTCAACCGGAGTCATGATATGCTCCTCAATAAGCTTAGAAACAGCCTTTTTATCTCTCTCAAGAGCCAAAATCATAAGGGCGGCATGTTCATTTTGATTAATTGATAATGTTGCTGCATCAGAAACATTTTCTCTCAACCACAAACTTCGATATCTTTTTGACTTTTCGATAAGTGAACTTCTTATTTGAAAGAGTCTTGGTGACATACAACCAGCAACTAAAGCTTCGTGGAATTCACCATGACGACTTTGCCACTCATCAATATCTATGGCCTCCTGTTTACTGTATTTGTTTAATCTGTGAGAGGCTGCTATCACATTAGCCTCCCAATAGTCGTCGCCTTTATCGATAGACATTTCAATACAGAGTGACTCTATCTTTGCTCTTGTCTGATAAATATCGGTTAAGTCTTCTATTGAGATGTCGCTGACATAAAAGCCCCTCTGATTCTTTGAGACCACTAAGTCTTTAGCCATCAATTGAGACAAGGCCTCTCTGAGTGGACTTGTTCCAACATTATATTTTTCTTTTAATGTTTTAATGTGCAGTTTCTGCATAGGCAGAAACTCACCTGAAATAATGTCATTTTTTAATGAATCTAGTATCTGAGCGGCTGTATTTTGCCTAGAATTTTTCATGTACTATTTATTTTTTATATGATTAATAATTAATAAAAAGTTGATACGATAAAAAACTATTATAAATTGAATTTTATCACAAATGTAGTTATAATGTCAAAATGTCGACATTTTTAAAATAGGAATTGTATGAACCAATCATTAACAAAATTTAACTGGCAAGATAGTATGTTTCTAGAGGGTCAGCTGAGTGGCGAAGAAAAACTTATCCGCGATACAGCTCACGATTATTGTCAGGAACATTTAGCACCTCGAGTGTTGATGGCTAATAGAGATGAAACGTTTGATCGTAATATTTTCGCTGAACTGGGAGAGCTTGGCCTGTTAGGCTCAACCTTGCCTACAAAATATGGCGGCAGTGAGGTCAATTATGTCAGCTATGGTCTTATTGCTCGTGAAATTGAGCGTGTTGATAGTGGCTATCGCTCAGCAATGAGTGTTCAGTCTTCCCTTGTAATTCACCCAATATATAGTTATGGCAGCGAAGAACAAAAAAGTAAATATCTACCAAAATTACTTAGCGGTGAGATGGTTGGTTGTTTTGGATTAACGGAACCAAACTCAGGCAGTGACCCCGCTTCAATGTCAACGCGTGCCAAAAAGGTTGAAGGTGGCTACCGTCTAACCGGCAATAAAATGTGGATTACCAATTCTCCTATTGCAGATGTGTTTGTTGTCTGGGCAAAGCTAGATGGCGAAGTCCGAGGCTTTATTCTAGAAAAGGATATGGATGGATTGTCGGCACCAAAAATAGAGGGTAAATTCTCACTACGAACCTCGATTACGGGAGAAATCGTAATGGACAATGTTTTTGTGCCCGATGAGAACTTTTTTCCAGATATTAGCGGCCTTAGAGGTCCATTTGGCTGCTTAAATAAAGCCCGTTATGGTATCGCTTGGGGGGCACTAGGTGCTGCTGAATTCTGTTATCAGGCAGCACGAAACTACACCCTAGAACGAAAACAATTTGATCGTCCACTAGCCAGCAATCAGCTCATTCAAAAAAAACTTGCCGATATGCTAACTGATATTAGTCTTGGATTGCAAGGCTGCTTACAGATGGGTCGCCTTATGGATAACGATCAGTGTCCTGTTGAGCTCATTTCAATGATGAAGCGTAATTCCTGTGGAAAGGCTTTAAATATTGCCCGTAGTGCTAGAGATATGCACGGCGCATATGGAATAGCCGACGAATATCACGTTATTCGCCATATGATGAACCTTGAAACAGTTAATACTTATGAAGGTACGCATGATGTCCACGCACTCATCTTAGGCAGAGCGATTACTGGCATACAAGCTTTTTTCTAATGGCAGAAGCACTCAAAGGAATCAAAGTTATTGACTTGAGCCGTATTTTAGCTGGCCCATGGGCTTCACAGATGTTGGCTGATTTTGGTGCGCAGGTTATTAAAATAGAGCGACCCAACAAAGGTGACGATACAAGGTATTGGGGGCCGCCGTTTATCAAGGAAAAAACTTCCACTCAACCTCCTCAGGCAGCCTATTTCCACTCTACCAATCGGAATAAGCAATCTATTGCAATTGATATACAGCACGAAACTGGTCAACAAATTATCAAGGATTTAGTGAAAAATGCCGATGTCTTTATTGAGAATTTTAAAGTTGGTGCTCTCGCCAAATATGGTCTTGATTATCCTAAATTGAAATTACTTAATCCAAATTTAATTTACTGTTCCATTACGGGTTTTGGCCAAACCGGACCTTCATCAGAGCGAGCCGGATACGACGCGATGATACAAGGTGAGGGGGGATTGATGAGTATCACTGGCGTGGCTAATGGAGAGCCAATGAAAGCAGGAGTCGCACTTACGGATATAATGACTGGTCTCTACTGTAGTAACGCAATACTTGCAGCTTTGATGGCACGCAACCATATTGATAAAGGACAATATATTGATATCGCTTTGTTAGATGTTCAAGTATCTACCCTTGCAAATCAAGGCTTGAACTATTTAGCGACTGGAAATAATCCAAAGCGCCAAGGAAACGCCCATCCTAATATCGTACCCTACCAAACTTTTAATACTAGTGATGGAATAATGATGCTTGCGATTGGCAATGACACTCAATTTAGAAAATTTTGCCAGTTGGTTGAGCGACCAGAGATAGCAGATAACCCCAACTTCCAAACCAATGAACAAAGAGTGATTAATCGAGAATCTCTTATTGAACATTTAAGTAAAATCCTTCTATCACAGCCGACAGCTTGGTGGATCAATCAATTGGATACATTGGATATCCCCTGCGGACCTATCAACACTTTGCAGGAAGTCTTTAACCACTCACAAATAAAGCATAGAAATCTAGTTAGGAAAATTCCTGATAATTGTAGCAAACAGATTTACACTATTGCCTCGCCAATCAATCTATCCGAAACACCCTTGCAATATAGATCAGCGTCACCCAATCTATCAGAGCATTGCGAGAAAATCTTATCAAGTGAGCTCGGTTATGATAGTGAAAAAATCCAACACCTTAAAGAAAATGGTATCGTCTCTTAATGTGCCATCAAAACCTTTGCCAAAGAGGTGTCTTTATTCAATAAAATAGAGTAATTCAACATCTATTCTAGAAAATAGTTAATGAAAAAAATGTATGACTACATAGTTTTAGGTGGAGGCATTGTTGGCGTATCAACCGCACTATCTCTCATTACAAAACATCCAGGCAAAAAAATTTTGTTAATCGAAAAAGAGAGATCTTTTGCAAAACACCAAACAGGTCACAATAGTGGGGTTATCCATGCCGGTGTTTACTATCAACCTGGAAGCCTAAAGGCTGAATTTTGCCGTGAAGGCCTCAAAGAGACGATTAAATTCTGTTCTGACAATAATATCCCTTTTGAGCAGTGCGGAAAATTACTAGTGGCAACAAATCAAATCGAGCTTGACCGCATGCAAGAGCTGCATGAAAAATGCAAAGCAAACGAAATAGGTGTTGAAGTCTTAGATCAAAAGCAACTGAAAGAGACTGAACCCAATATTGTTGGCATTGGCGCTCTATTAGTTAAGTCTACTGGAATTGTTGACTATAAGTTGATTACAAAAAAAATGTCTGAGGAATTTGAGTCTAAGGGTGGCGAGTTTCTTCTTAATTCTGAAGTGGTTAATTTAGAGGAAGACGAAGAAAAGATTAAGGTTTTTACTCCTACTGAAACTCTAAATTCTAAGTACCTTGTCTGCTGCGCTGGACTGATGGCTGATCGAATAGCACGATTACTCAATATAAAAATAAATTTCCAAATTATTCCATTTCGTGGAGAGTACTTCAGACTTCCAAATAAACACAATAACCTCGTTAAACACTTGATATATCCTATACCTGATCCAAACTTGCCATTCCTAGGAGTTCACTTAACAAAAATGATAGACGGAAGCATTACTGTTGGTCCTAACGCAGTTCTTGGATTCAAACGCGAGGGCTATAGTCAATTTAATTTCAGTATGAAAGATACCCTTCAGTTCTTATCTTTTAAGGGATTCCATAATGTTATCAAAAAGAATCTTAAATCCGGGCTATATGAAATGAAAAATTCCATATTTAAGCGTGGTTATTTGAAAGAAGTACAAAAATACAGCCCACAAATTAAGCTAAATGATCTAGAACCCTACCCTGCAGGCATTAGAGCACAAGCAGTTCTGGAGGATGGATCACTTGTGCACGACTTTTTATTTGCAGAAAGTAGGCGCTCTATTCATGTTTGCAATGCCCCTTCACCAGCTGCAACCTCTGCAATCCCAATTGGAAAATACATCACCGATAAAGCAACAAAAGCTTTTAATAACCTAATCTAAGAAAAAAACTGCCTTATTGTTTCAGCAAACTGGTTTGAT
Organism: uncultured Gammaproteobacteria bacterium; assembly: GCA_902513495.1. Classification (GTDB taxonomy): domain Bacteria; phylum Pseudomonadota; class Gammaproteobacteria; order PS1; family Pseudothioglobaceae; genus Pseudothioglobus. The sequence goes on along the minus strand of CABXNH010000016.1, from coordinate 732 downwards.
TGGACACTATTTGGCTCAGCTTCGAGCTTCAAAAGCGCAGGATCAACAAACTCTTTGGGTATCGTAACGTCTCTTCTAGCTTTCAGAAGTGCTTCAGTAAAATCAACTAAAAACTCTGGATGGGCCTGCATTGTCAAGACTTTGTCTTTGATATAAAAGCCTGCATTTTCACAAAAATCAGATTTAGCATATACCTTAGCTCCCTCAGGAACCTGAAGAACTTGATCTTGATGACAGATGTTCAGAGTCAACTCTTTTGGCAAATTACCCATATAGCCTGTCTTATTATTAATTTCATAGGTATGCAGTCCCAAACCCCAGCCCTTAATCGATTTTTCAACATGTCCTCCAAGCGCTTGAGCGATTAGTTGATGTCCAAAACAGACGCCAAAAATGGGTAGATTAGCATGATAAATATCGTTGATTAATTGACTCACAGTTGGTATCCAAGAGTGCTCTTCGTAGACACCATGAGGAGAGCCAGTAACGATCCAGCCATCACACTCTGAATGGTTTTCAGGGAATACAGAATCAAGAATATTAAATGTTTTAAACTCAAATACTTCCTCTTCTGAGTTGATAAGTGAAATAAGCATTTCGGCATATGTTCCGTACTTTTCGACTAAATCATCTGACGCTCTTCCTACTAATAGTATTCCTATTTTCATTATATTTTTGATTTGGTTTATTTCTCTTGGCTTCTTTTTTGTTTTGCTCTGAGTACTAGATAGT
>CABXNH010000015.1 GCA_902513495.1 uncultured Gammaproteobacteria bacterium | reverse complement strand
GCCATAAACCCGCAGCAATAATGCCATAAGTAACGTAGTCCTCCTCTGCAAGAATAGCAATTGAATCAAAACCAAAAGCCTCCAAAATAACATTAAGCAGGCCATTGGAGGGATCATAAAACCAGCTAAATACTAGGCCTACTACAACTTGTGAAATAACAAAAGGAAAGAAGAATATAGATTTATAAATTCGTATTCCTCTGACTGTTTGATTAAGAAATAAAGCTGCAAAAAGGCCTGCAGGCACTGCTAATAGATACAAAACAAGCCAAATAATATTATTTTTAAGAGAGACAATAAAATACTCGTCATCAATGAGTTCAATATAGTTTTCAGCACCAATATATGTTTTTACACCTAAACCATCCCACTGATAAAAACTTAAATTGATTGATTGGAAAATTGGAAAAATTACATACAAAGAAAACATCAAAATGCCTGGCGCTAAAAAAACCCAAGGCGCTATCTTTAGTTGATTATTTTTCCAGTATGAGTACATACCTAATTAAGAATTAAGAATTAAAAAAAAGTCCCGTGTCAAGAATACTTGAACACGGGACATAGTAAAACCTTATTGATTAATAAAGTTTTTGACGAGCTTTTTCTAGACGCTCTAGAATCTTCTCTAAACGCTCAGGCTTAACCATGAACTCTTGGAAAGCTTCCATACCAATTGAAGCCATTTCTGCTTTTGTATCACGATCATAGAACTGAGCAACACCACCAGGGGCGTCATTATTGAGCATGCTGAATGCTTGATTTAAGAACTTGTCATCAGTTACGCCTGCGCCAGCATTTGTAGGTAGTTGTCCAAGTGCTTTATTCCAAGCCGTCTGAACGTCAGGACGGGCTGCATAAGCTAAGAAACGCTTAGCATCAGCAACGTTCTTCGCACCAGCAGTTAGATGTAAAGTATCCGTAGGCGCCTCTTCAGCCATTGGAACTCCTGGAGTAATTGCAGGGAATTGGAATAAACCAAGTGAGCTGTCATCTAAACCTAGCTCCTTTAATGGAGCCACAGCAAAGTTACCCATTACATACATAGCAGCCTCACCATTAGCCATTGGAGCTAAAGCTTCCTGCCAGCTAAGTGCAGCATGATTCTCAAGGAAGAAACCGCCATCAATAAGCTGCTGATAGTTAGCCATTGTTGCACGCACTCTGTCATCAGTCCAAGCAATGTCACCACTAGTTAGAGCCATATGGAAATCATAGCCATTTGTACGAAGGTTTAAGTAGTCAAATACACCACCTGCAGTCCATAGCCACTTAGTTCCAATTGTAATTGGAGTAATGCCATTAGCCTTTAAAGTTTCACCAGCAGCAATAAACTCATCCCAATTTGTAGGAACTGCAATACCTAGGTCTTCAAAGATATCTTGACGATAGTATACTCCCCAGTTGTAGTAAGTGTATGGAATACCCCATTTCTGACCATCCATAGTCATACCTGGAGCTGAAGAAGCCATCAATGAATATAGACCTTGGTCAGCCCATACATCGTCAATTGGTGCAAATAAACCTGCCTGAACAAATGGTGCCATCCTGTTTCCTGCATACCAGAAAGCAATATCTGGGGCATCAGCACTCAGGAAGTTGCGAATGGCTGACTTATAACCTTCATGATCAAAAAGGTTATAAACAACATCAACATCCGGGTTTTCAGCTTCAAATCCATCAATAACAGCCTGGAAAGCAGCTTTTGGTGCTGGATCTGAAGTGTCACCATTAATGACAAGAGTTCCAGCAACAGCAGAAGTACCAGCCAGAATACCGGCAAGTGCTAATGCTATTTGGTTTTTAAATATTTTTTTCACGTTTTATCTCCTATTTTTAAAAAAAGTAAGACTCTTTTTTGATTACATACTCTGTGTGAAAATTCACCTTAATATGACATATCACAAATAAGTATACATAAATATGAATACATATAACTATAATTTTCCAAATAATAACACCTTGTTCCATTATATGACACCAAGTCAAAAAAAATAAGATAATTCAGCAGTAAAAAGCTTGTTCAATAAATAAAGTATAAAAAGGGTAAAATATAATAATTCTTATAAGGAGGTTAATTATGGGTATGCCGGGACCATTTGAACTAATTATTATTCTTGTTATCGTACTTTTAATTTTTGGGGGCAAGAGACTCAAAAATATTGGTAGCGACCTGGGTGGTGCAATCAAAGGATTCAAATCCTCCGTGAAAGACGTTGAATCCGATGAAAAAGAAGACATCATTGAAGCTAAAGTTGAAGCTGAGGATGATCAATCTGACAAAAAATAATTTTCTCTCCAGTTAATGCAGATCAATGTTTGATTTTGGTTTCTGGGAAATTGCAATCATAGGTGTTATTACTCTTATTGTAGTTGGTCCTGAAAAGTTGCCATTCCTTGCTAGAAAAGCAGGACTTTACTTTGGCAAATTCAATAAGTTTTTAAATAAAATAAAGTCAGATATTAATGAAGAATTAAAAGTGGATGAACTCAAAGAACATGTCTCCATGGATGAAGAAAAGATTGTGCTTTCAGAGGTTACAGAAGAATTAAAGTCTAACGTTGATCTGTTTAGCGAAGACAACATTCTATCGAAAAAAGATTTAAATAAGTAAATGACACAGCAAGAAAGCCCTTCAGAAAAACTCCCACTAGTTCAGCACCTCATAGAACTTAGAAGCTCATTACTGCGTTCAGTGATTGCAATTGGCGTCTTGTTTCTTATTTTGTTTCCATTTGCAGATGAAATCTACAACTTTATCGCTGCACCTATTGTCCAAGCAATACCAGGCTCTAATTTGATTGCAATTGGAGTTATATCGCCCTTCTTAACACCTTTAAAAATGTCCTTGATATTAGCCATCTATATTGCAATGCCCTTTCTGCTTTATCAGCTCTGGATGTTTGTTGCACCAGCCCTATATCGTCATGAAAAGCGGTTGATACTGCCTCTTGTTATTTCTTCGACAATCCTATTTTATGTTGGACTTGTATTTTCTTTCTATGTCGTCTTCCCAGTCATCTTTGGTTTTTTAGCTGGAGTCGGTCCTGAGTCTGTCAATTTTGCGCCTGATATTCAATATTATTTAGATTTTATTCTTAAAGTGTCTTTCGCTTTTGGTGTTGCCTTTGAAGTTCCAGTTGTGACAATTCTTCTCATTATCTTTGGCGTTACCACAGCAGAAAAACTTAAGAAAAATCGCTCTTATATCATTATTGGTTCGTTTGTTCTTGGAATGATATTAACGCCTCCAGATGTCATATCCCAGTTCCTTATAGCTATTCCTATATGGCTTTTATTTGAAGCTGGTCTAGTCTTTTCTTCTTTTTTTAAGATTCGTGGTAATGAAAAGTCTGTAACTAAGAATCCTTCTGATCAACAAAAAGACTGGGGCAGTAATTCTCACAATGAGATGATGGATCAAATAGAGGATGAAATGAATGAAGGTGTTATTGGTAAATCAGACAAAAAATAATTAAAACTTTTTCAACTATTTAGCTATAAATTCATCCAGTAAACTATAGAGCATCTTTTTTCTTCTTTTGGGCGCAAAGCTAGCATCAATACTATTTTTGACTAGCCTTAATGCCTGTCCTTTTGAAAGGTTCAGGTTGTCATATAGCGAAATAAAATTTTCCGTCATGTAGCCACCAAAATAGGAAGGGTCATCTGAATTGACCGTTACGCATACCCCTTGCTCTAACATCTCCAGAATAGTATGGTTTGCCATCTCCTCAAAGACCTTTAATTTGACATTGGAGAGTGGGCAAACAGTCAATGGTATTTGATTATTGATTAATCGCATCATTAGCTCTGGGTCATCTATGGCTCTGATGCCGTGATCAATTCTTTCAATGTTCAGAATATCTAATGAGCTCCATATGTAGCTTGCTGGACCCTCCTCACCTGCATGAGCCACCAACTTGTAACCCATATCTTTAGCTGTATTAAATACATTTGAAAATTTTTCAGGGGGGTTACCTTTCTCAGAACTATCTAGACCAACACCATAAATATAGTCAGTGTACTCTAAAGACTCTTCTAGTGTATTGATTGCGCTTGCCTCATCTAAATGCCTCAAGAAACACATAATTAACTTAGATGTAATTCCGAGCCTCTCTTCAGCATCAGCCAGCGCGTCTGAAATACCGTTAATCACGACTTTAAATGGAACACCCCTATCTGTATGTGTTTGAGGATCGAAGAAAGGTTCAACATGTAAAACATTTTGCTCTTTACACTTTAATAAATAGGCCCAAGTTAAATCATAAAAGTCCTGCTCATAAAGAAGCACTTGCGCGCCCTGATAATAAATATCAAGAAAATCTTGAAGATTAGAAAATTGATACGCTTTTTTAACCTCACTGACACTAGTAAAAGGCAACGGAATAGCGTTTCTTTCAGCAAGATCAAACATTAACTCTGGCTCAAGCGTTCCCTCCAAATGAAGGTGTAGCTCAACTTTAGGTAGCTCATTTAACCAATTGTGGGAAATTTCAGTCATATTTTCTTTAAAAAAAATCGCGCCCCAAGTAAACCTAGGACGCGATTTAAGTTAAAACTTAAATGGACGTTTCTTAGTTCGGGTACTTACTGTCAATACCTTCTACATAGAAATCCATTGTTAGTAGATCAGGGAAGTTAGGTGGTGTTTCACCCTCTGCTAACCATGGAGTGCCATCTTGCTTATTGATTGGCCCTGTAAACGGATGAATAGCACCCATTGACAAGTCAATAATAGCTTTCATTGCTTCATTCCTAACATCAACAGGCATGTTGTTGTTCATTGGAGCGAACTTAACCATGCCTTGCTTGACGCCATCAAAAGTATCAGATGAAGTCCAAGTACCATCTTTCACAGCCTGAACACGCGCCAAGTAGTATGGGCCCCAGTCATCAATGATTCCGGTTAACTGCGCATTTGGTCCCCACTCACGCATATTTGAAGCCTGTCCAAAAGCATATATACCTTTCTCTTCAGCAACTGTAATTGGCGCTGTTGAGTCGGTATGTTGCATTAAAATATCAGCGCCTTGAGCGATTAAAGCATTCGCAGCGTCAGCTTCTTTACCTGGATCGTACCAAGTGTAAACCCAAACAATCTTCATTGAAACATCAGGGTTGACAGATTTAGCCGCTAGATATGCAGAGTTAATTCCACGAATAACTTCAGGAATAGGGAAAGACGCAATATAACCAATAACGTTACTCTTAGTCATTCTTCCTGCGATCTTACCAATAACATGCCTACCCTCATAAAATCTCGCAGAGTAAACTGATAAATTGTCCTCTAGCATGTATCCTGTAGCGTGCTCAAATTTAACATCTGGGTAGCGCTTAGCAACTTTAACTGTTGGATTCATATAGCCAAATGATGTTGTAAAAATAATATCATTTTTACGTGCAAGACTCGTGATAACTCTCTCTGAATCTGAATTCTCTTCAACACTCTCGACAGTTGTGATGACAACATCATCACCCATCTTCTCTTTAACATATTTAGCACCTTGATCATGCGCGAAAGTCCAGCCATGGTCTCCAGTTGGACCAATATAAACAAATGCGGCCTTAACAGGATCTGCAGAAACGCTTCCAGTGAATGCAAGAACTACGCTTAAAATCGAGAGTTTTAATACACTCGAAAATCTTCGATTAGACATACTTTTTTCTCCTTTTAATTATTGAACAAATTTTCTTACTATTTCTTACTTTTAAACAAAAAAAATTTTCAGCAAACTAGGTTGTTGAATGAAATATTCTACCCAAACAATTAGGAACTGTGCGATTTGTTTTATTTTTTAATCTCATTCTTAAACTTACAAGAATCACGATGGTAGCCAAGTAAGGAAGCATAGACAAGTATTGAGCGCTAATCCTGATATCAAAACCCTGTGCATGAAGCTGAAGGACAGTAATTCCGCCAAATATTACCGCTCCTAAGATTATTCTGAACGGTTGCCATGATGCAAAAACAACCAATCCTAATGCAATCCAGCCTCTTCCTGCAGTCATTCCTTCTCCCCATATAGGTACCTGGACAAGTGACAAAAAAGCGCCACCGAGGCCGGCCATTGCGCCGCCAAATAAAATCGCCATAAAACGATAAAGAACGACGTTATGGCCGATAGCGTGCGCCGCATCATGATTATCACCTATCGCACGCAAAATCAAACCTTGCTTTGTTTTAAATAAAAACCACCAAACCAAGTAGACCATAAAAAAAGCTAAGTATATAAGCGGATTAAGCGAAAAAAGTGATGGTCCTATATAAGGAATTTCAGACAAAATTGGAATATGAATTGGACCAATAAGGTCGATTGTTACCTCTGTGTAATCTCGACCTGCAAATGCAGCAAAACCTAAACCAAAAAGAGTTAGCGCGAGTCCAGTTGCAACTTGGTTAGTCAATAAAAATTGAGTTAAAAAAGCAAAAATAGAGGCAATCATCATGCCAGCAACAAGTGCTGCAAGAACAGCTAAATAAGGGTTACCAGTATGAGATATAACAACAAAGCCAAGAAGCGCACCAACAATCATCATGCCTTCAACGCCAAGGTTTAAAACGCCTGAACGCTCTACTAAAAGTTCACCAATAGCTGCAAAGATAAGTGGCGCTGAAGCAATGGTTATCCCAATAAATATTTCGATTAATAAGTTTTCAATCATAGTCGTTAGTTATTTTTTTTAAAAAGTACAACTTTATATTTAATTAATATGTCGCATGCCAGAAAATAAAAAAGAAGCATGCCTTGAAAAATTTGAGTTATCGAGCTCGGTAAATTGTAATCTATCTGAACGTTTTCACCACCCACATAACTGAGCGCTATGAGTAGCGCTGAAAACAATATTCCAACAGGATGAAGCCTTGCTAAAAAAGCAACAATGATTGCAGTGAAGCCATAAAATTGAGGCAGTCCTGGGGTGAGCTGTCCTGCCGGACCTGAAGCCTCAAACAGGCCAGCAAGACCCGCCAAACCTCCAGAGATGAGTAAAGAGTACCAGACAGTCTTGTTATCATCAAAGCCTGCAAATTTAGCTGCCCTTGGAGCGCTTCCAGTAATTTTAATTTGCATTCCAAACATGTGCTTCTTTATCCCAAACCAAGCCAAAATTGAGAGCAGAATTGCAACAATCAAACCAATATGTAAGCGCGTACCTTCCCAGATAATAGGTAGCATGGCGCTATCATGAAACATGCGACTTTCTGGAAAATTAAAGCCCGATGGGTTTCTTAAAGGCCCTTGAAGCATAGCCTGTAAAAATAATACCGCGACATAAGTCAACATTAAGGTTACAAGAATTTCATTAACCTGATATTTGATGCGAAGATAAGCAGCAATACTGGCATAAAGCATACCGCCAATAATGCCAGCAATAGCCATCAAAGGTAGTAGCCAAAAGCCTTCAACATTATAAAAATATAAGCCTACAGCGCCACCCGCAACAGCCCCCATTACATATTGACCTTCAGCGCCAATATTCCAAATACCGGCCCTAAATCCAATCGATAAGCCTAGCCCAATAATCATCAATGGAGCCGCCTTGACTAAGAGCTCAGAGAAATAGTATGAGTCCAGTAGCGGTTCAGCAAATAAAGTGAAGAAAACGCTAGAAACTGCAATGTCATCTAAGATAAAAAGAAATATGACAAAAGCAGAGAGTGCAGTTAGAGTGAGTGCAATTATTGGAGACAATATAATCATTGCTTTAGAGTTTTCCGCTCTTGGGATTAGTTTGATCATGATTTTTGACCTCCAACCATTAGCTGAGAAATTTTCTCTAAGCCATCCTTATTCATATCGACTGCATCGGAAAGCCTGCCTTCTGAAAGGACATGAATTTGTTCACACAGACTCAAAATTTCATCCAAATCTTGAGAAATAATTAAAACTGCAGACCCTTGGTCTGCCAGAGATATTAGAGATTGGTGGATGTTGTTTGCTGATCCAGCATCAACGCCCCACGTTGGCTGAGCAACAATTATTAATTCTGGTTTTCTAATAAGCTCCCTGCCAACCATAAATTTTTGTAAATTACCGCCAGAAAGCGACTTAGCCAGCATCCTACTTGAAGGCGTTTGTACATCAAAGTCACTTATCACCTGCTCCGAGAAACTTGTAACAGTTTTCCAGTCAATAACGCCATTTGAAGTCATTCCGTCAGAGTCCGGTCGACTCAATAGCATATTCTCATCAAGCGTCATATCTGGAACCGCGCCATGACCTAAACGCTCTTCAGGTACAAAAAACATGGAAAGCTGCCTTCTTTCATGAGAATTCATTGAGCCAATATCTTTGCCATTAAAATTCAAAACGCCACTTGATGAAGACTTTTCGCCGATCAGAAGCTCCATCAATTCATCTTGCCCGTTTCCGGCAACACCTGCAATTCCAACAATGCTGCCTTTCCTCATGGTTAAAGAGATGTCGTGCAAGTGAACACCATACATGTCGTCACTTTTACGACTCAAATTTTTTATTGAGAAGATATCTGAGCCGACACTAATATTACTTCTTGCCAATTCTGTTAGTTTTTTTCCGATCATCATTTCAGCGAGTTCTTTTTGGCTGTGCTCCTGCGGAATGCAGCTTTGAACTAGCTTTCCTCCCCTCAGGATTGTAGCTTCACTGCAGATCTCACGGACCTCTTCAAGTTTATGAGAGATATACAAAATAGCACACCCGTCATCGGCAAGTTTTTTAAGGGTCACAAAGAGATCAGAGACTTCTTGTGGTGTTAAAACAGAAGTGGGTTCATCCATAATGAGAAGCTTAGGATTCTGAATTAAGCATCGGATAATTTCAACTCTTTGACGCTCACCCACTGAAAGGTCTCCAACAACTTGTTGTGGGTTAACGTCAAGGCCATACTGCTTTGAGTATTTTAGAATTTCTTCTGTAAAGTTTTCATTGAGTCCTACTCCATTAAGACCCAAGATAATGTTTTCTTCAACGGTTAAAGACTCAAACAATGAGAAGTGCTGAAACACCATTGCAATGCCATTCTCTCTTGCCTCAAAAGGACTCTTTGGACTGTACTTTTCACCAGCCCATTTCATCAGACCGCCATCTGGCATTAAAGAGCCGTAGATAATCTTTACGAGAGTTGATTTACCTGCACCGTTCTCACCAAGCAGTGCGTGAATAGATGAACCTTTAATACTTAAAGAGACATCGTCATTCGCCTTAAGGTCACCATAAGATTTAGTTATATTTGAAATTTCTAATTGATACTTCATAACGATTCAGATTGTTTTTTGTTTTCAATAAAATTAATTAAATCCATTGCAATTGTTATTGCGATAGAAGTTGGCGATTTTAGAAATTTTTGTTTTTCACCAATCGGACAAGTGAATTTATCAATTACATTCTTTGAATAATTTTTTTGAACAAAACGATCTCTAAATTTTCTCCCTTTAATTGATGAACCAATCATACCCAAATAACTAAAGTTATTTTGAAGAATTATCTTCTCACAAATCTCAAAATCAATTTGATGGCTATAGCTAATTACCAAGCAATAGACCTCATTTGGCAAATCTGCCATACCGGTCAGAAAATCATCACAAATAATATTAATTTGAGAGGTGTCGCCAGCATACTTATCAAACTGCTCTTGCCGATCATCGATCCAATACAACTTAACGGGTAGATTAATCAGTATAGGTATTAATGCTCTAGAAATATGCCCCGCACCAAAGACCACAACGGGCAATACTTCGCTAGAGAAAGCCTTCTCAAGATAAATCTGAGTCTTAAGCTCTGACTTATCCTCAAATTCAACTATCGTTGGACTCTGAGCACTCAGCATCAAATTAGAAGCACTCTTCTCTACAAAGTTTGATAATTTTTTATCGTTCAGAGAGGCATAAAAGTTATTGTTTGTGTATATACACTTTTGAGCACGGTGCTGTTTTTTTGGATTAGTATCAACGACAGTTACCAATATAAAATCTTCACACTTTTTATAGAGCGCTGACACTTGTTCAACCCAGGAATCATTCTTGTTTAGTCCTGAATCATCCTCAGTGAAACTTTCAAATAAAACCTTAACATAGCCCCCACAACATTGACCCAATGTTGCGCCTAGCGGGTACTTGATGAGTTGACTAGAATTACTTCTTTGATCTAACATCTCTTGGGCAAATGACAATGCTTTAAACTCAAGATTTCCACCACCTATACTTCCAAAGGCAGCCTCATTGACTGTATAAACAATCTTATCTCCATTACTGCACGGTGTTGAGCCTTTAGTAGCAATAATGGTTATTAAAACAAATCCATTGTTTAAAGCAAGGGCTGTCTTTATGGGCTTAAGCCAACTATTCATAATTAACAATCAAGAATTTTTATTTAGACTAAAAAATACCTGTTCAAAACTAGCTGGAGCATCAAGACCAGTAATGTTATCTTTGTCAGCATTATAAATAGCATTTTTAATTGCTAGCCAAGTTGAGATTGCAAGCATTAGAGGCGGCTCTCCTACCGCCTTTGACTTATGAATTGTATTTTCATGATTAGAGATGTTAGGTTTAATTTTGACCTCAAAATGCTCAGGTGTATCACCGATGGCAGGAATTTTATAGGTCGAAGCTCCTGTTGTGAGAAGTGCGCCTGAGTCACTCCACTTTAACTCCTCAGAGCAAAGCCAGCCCATCCCCTGAATGAAACCTCCCACTATTTGTCCAGTATCGATTGCAGGATTGAGTGAAGCGCCAACATCATGCAAAATATCAACAGCTAAAATTTTATATTCTCCAGTCAGACAGTCTAATACCACTTCACTAACACAGGCCCCGTAAGAGTAATAGAAGAAAGGATGACCTTTTTGCTTAACGGCATCAAAATGAATTTTAGGTGTTTTATAAAACCCATTACTAAATAACTCAACGCGATTCAAATATGCAAGAGAGATAAACTCATTAAAAGGCATTTGTTTTTTATTAATAACTACAAAAGAATCTTGAAACTTGATATTGTTTTCACCTAAATCAAAAAACTCTTTTGCAAAATTATTTAAATTATTTTTTATTCGAAGACATGCTTCTCTTGCGGCCATTCCATTCATATCTGAACCAGATGAAGCTGCAGTGGGAGAGGTATTTGGAACCTTAGCTGTGGATGTTGCAGATACCTTAACTCTTGAAATATCAACGCCAAACTCATGAGCAACAACTTGCGCTACTTTGATAAATAAACCTTGACCCATTTCCGTTCCACCATGATTCAAGTGGATACTTCCATCTTTATAGATACTTACTAATGCGCCTGCTTGATTTAAAAACTGAGTGGTAAAAGAAATACCAAATTTAACAGGAGAAAAAGCGAGTCCTTTTTTTAAATACTTATTTTCTTTGTTAAATTTTTCTACCTTTTTTCTTCTTGTCAAATAGTTGCTATCTTCAATCAGTTCGTTTGTTATTTCATTAATAATATTGTCTTCGATGACCTGATCATATGGGGTCACATTATTGGTATCTTTTTGATAGTAATTGATTCTCCTAACTTCCAGTGGATCTCTACCGATACTATTTGCAATCTCTTCAACAATATTTTCAATAGCGAGCATACCTTGAGGTCCGCCGAAACCCCTAAAGGCTGTATTTGAAGCGGTATTTGTTTTGCACAAATAGCCTGTAAAAGTTGCATTTGGAATGTGATAAGCATTATCAGCATGAAATAGGGCTCTAGATACAATCGCCATAGAAAGATCTAGGGAATATCCACACCTGGCAGCAAGTTCAAGATTAATCCCTTCTATTAACCCTTCATCGCTGTATCCAACCTCATAATTTGCAACAAAGTCATGGCGCTTTCCAGTCAACAAAATATCATCTTTCCTAGGTAGTCTCGCTTTAACGGGTTTATTTGTTTTTTCAGAAAAAATAGCACAGATACATGCCAACTGAGACGAGTCAGTCTCCTTGCCTCCAAAACCCCCTCCCATTCTTCTAGTGATAACCTCGATCGCATTTTGTGGGACACTTAATACATGTGCCACCAAATGCTGAACCTCAGTTGGGTTTTGAGTAGACGAATGGACAACCATTTCGTTACCCTCTGTAGGAATTGATATAGCAACCTGGCCTTCAAGATAATAATGCTCTTGGCCGCCTATTGAGAGTGAGCCAGTCAATGTATTTTTAGCCTTTTTAATTGCCTTTTTAGAGTCTCCAGTACTGACAATAATAGGGTCATCTAGAAAACTTTTGCTTTTCATAGCTTGATCTATTGTCACTATGGATTCGAATTCTTCAATTTCAGCTTTCACTAGGAGTGCAGCTTTTTTTGCTTGATTATGACTATCAGCCAAAATTGCAGCTATTGCTTGGCCAAAGAACACAACTTCCTTTGATGCCAAAATTGGCTCATCATGGCGGATAGGTCCAATTGATAAGTTTTCAATATCTTCCGCTATGATGACACTATGAACCCCATCAGAATTTCTTGCAGCATCAATATCTATACTTTTGATTTTTCCATGGGCAACATTACTCAACGCAAAAGCAACATGGAGAGTTCCATCTGGCACAGCAACATCATCAATATAATTAGCACTTCCCTGTACATGCATTCGAGCACTATCATGCTCTATAGGAAGTCCAACAGCACTTTTTGAGTGATTTAGATTTTTTCCTTGATGATTGATTTTATGAGCTCCTATGATGATTGCAATTCTGAATAATGAGCAAGATCTTCAACGGGTATACCTTTTAACATTAAAGAAGATTTCTTTACTAAAGCAGCACTAACCTTCAAGCGGTATTCAGATGATGCTCTAACGTCTGAGAATGGAGTAAATTCATTATCTAAGGCCTCATATGCGGCAGAAACTAATGCGTCTTTATCCCAATTATTCAAAAACACTTTTTCCAGCTCAATTGCTCTTTGAGGTATCCCTGACATACCTCCAAAGCCAATCTTTACTGAATGAGGTATAGATTCTTTGCTCTTAACGTTCATTGCCATGCAAACAGCAGAAATATCATCTTCAAATCTTTTCGATATCTTATGGGTGATTAACCTGTCTTGATTAGAAGGTTTTGGAATTAAAATACTTTCAATAAATTCTGATGGCTCTAGTAAGGTTTCTTTATAGCTTATAAAGAAATCTTCCAGCATAATCGTACGACTTGAATCTCCCTTTCTAAGATTTAATTTTGACTCAAGCGCGATCAGTACTGGAGGCATATCCCCTATGGGTGAAGCGTTCGCAATATTACCTCCAATAGTAGCCCAGTTTTTTATAGGCAATGAAGCAAAACGCTCTAGAAAGCTATCCAAATCTGGCCAGTACTTGACTAATATCGATTTTGCCTCTTCGTAACTTACCGCAGCACCAATTTTAATTTCAGTATCTGTTTCATCAATTTGTTTAAGCTCCGAGACTCTATTGACGCTTACTATGTGAGAAAACTCTTTCATTGACTGAGTAATCTCTAGATTTAAGTCAGTACCAGCAGCAACAATATTTGCTGTTGGATTTTTTGATAGGACTTGAGAGAGAGTTGCTATATCAGAGGGTGCGTCAAAGAGAATATTTTTATTGCCATCTTTAAAGTTCAGACTGATATTTTTTTGGCCGCTCAGTTGAGTTAATGACTCTATCAACTGTGCTTGATTTCTTTCATAAAAGTCTAGAGACTCTTGTTTTTTTTCACTAAACGCGATAAATGCTGCAGAAATAATTGGCTTATAGCCAGTACACCTGCACAAATTTCCAGATAAAGCTTCATTAATTTTTGGCAAATTTACAGTTTTTTCGTTATGGTACATCGCGAATAGCGACATTACAAATCCGGGCGTACAAAATCCGCATTGAGAACCGTTTTCAGCCACCATTGCTTTTTGAACAGGGTGCAATTTATTTCCTTCTGATAACCCCTCAACCGTAATTAAATGTTTACCAATGAGTGAGTATGCTAGTGCAATACAGGTATTGATCGTTTTGTATTGAATTTCAGTTTTATTATTAATTGATGAGAGTTCTCCCACGACAGCGGTACAAGCGCCACAGTCACCCGATGCGCAGCCCTCTTTAGTTCCAACAAATTGGTTGCCTCTTAACCACTCAAGTACAGTTGTATTTGGATTAATGTCTCCAAGCTCAACAGCCTTAAAACTTTGATTCAATAAAATCTTCACTAACTTCCTCGATAGGTTGAATACCCATAAGGTGATATTAGTAATGGAACATGATAGTTTTCATCACGATTTGAAATGTAGAAACGAATCACAACATCTTTTAAAAAAGGACATTCGATGCCCTTTTCAAGATAATATTTATCAATTAAAAATTCAATTTCATAACACCCCTCATCTAAGGCGTCTTCTGACAGCAAAGGCTCATTACAACGCCCATCCTCATTCGTTTGTGTTGATTTCATGAGGCTGATTGATTGGTTTTGCTTTTGGTACAGTTTTATCTCTACATTTTGAGCCGGAGCACCCAATGAAGTATCTAATATGTGTGTGGTAAGTTTTCCCATAGTTTGTCCTTATTTTTTATATGCTCTTTGACCCAAAACGTAGACTTCATCTATAAGTCTATCATCTCCTAAAGTCATTAAATTAAATAAAATATCATTAATGTCGACAGCAATTTTATTTTTTTGACTTATTATTTCTGTTGCATTCAAATCAATAACTATAAAGTCAGCCTCTTTATTGACTTCAAAATTTCCAATAGAGTCATTCATATCGAGTACTTTCGCAGCGCCCAACGTCGTCATATAAAAAGCTCTTACTGGATCTAAATTAAAGTCATTTAATCGGCAAATTTTATAGGCCTCATTCATTACTTTAAACATTGAAAAACTGTCTCCACCGCCCACATCTGATGCAAGCGAAACGTCAATACCATAGCTCTCTAATTTTTCAAGCTCAAACAAGCCACTTCCAAGAAAAAGATTTGAGGTCGGGCACAATGAAACTTTTGATTCTGTCTGCGCCATTCTTTGGTATTCTGCCTCTGTATTATGAATGCAGTGACCAAAGACCGATCTATTTCCAGCAATTCCATGATCTTCATAAACACCAAAGTAGTTCTTGGATTCTGGAAACAAATCACTCACCCAGGCAATCTCTTCATCATTCTCGTTAAGGTGCGTTTGAAGAAGGACACCTTTATTATTTTCATCGCTCGGGTACTCGTTTAAGAGTCTTGCGGCCTGTTTAAGTTGAGCTGATGATGAGGTTGGAGCAAATCTAGGTGTGACTGCATAGCGTAACCGAGCTTTATTGTGCCATTTTTCAATCAACTCTTTTGAGTCTCTATAACTCTCTTCCGGATTATCGCAAAGCCCTTCAGGCGCATTTCTATCCATCATTACTTTGCCAGCAGCCATACGAAGACCCCTTTTCTCTGAGGCCCTAAAAAAAGCATCGACTGACTGTTTATAGGTGGCACAAAAAGTCATTGCTGAGGTAGTTCCATTCTTAATGAGTTCATCTAAAAATAAGTTTGCAATTTGATCGGCATAATCTTCATTAGAGAATTTTTGCTCCTCCAAAAAAGTGTACTTGTTAAGCCACTCTAATAAGTTCGTTCCATATGAGGCAATAACTTTATATTGCGGATAATGAACATGTGTATCAACAAAACCCGGCATCATTAGGCGGTCTTCAAAATGGATTAAAGAGTCAGAGATATCCCACTTTAATGAAAGGGTTGAATAATCTCCAACCTCAACGACTCTGCCTGACT
The DNA here is from genome assembly GCA_902513495.1 of uncultured Gammaproteobacteria bacterium. Taxonomy (GTDB): domain Bacteria; phylum Pseudomonadota; class Gammaproteobacteria; order PS1; family Pseudothioglobaceae; genus Pseudothioglobus. The sequence goes on along the minus strand of CABXNH010000015.1, from coordinate 13,340 downwards.
CTCTATCTACAACCATTAAACCGTCAGAGATGTAGACCGGCCTTATATTGCCTGCAGCTTCAACACAGTGATAGATAGAGCCACGAAAGAGGTTATGGTCACTCATTACTCTGCCTCAGCCCAAACTCTTAATTTTTCTCTCTCTTCCTCAGTCATATTTGTAGTGTTACCTAATGGCATAATCTTCGATAAAACAGCTTGCTGATAGATTTGATTTTTATGAGCAATAATCTGCTCTTTTGTCTCTACCATAAAGCCGTTAGGTGCCACGGCAAAGACTTCACTCGACGGCACTGAAGCATGGCAACTGACGCAATGCTTCTCAATAATCTCCTGAACCTGTGCAATGCTCACTGCTTCCTGGCTTTGGACTTTACTTTGGGACGGCGCCAAGGCATAAATAAGTGCTAAAACTGAGACTGTGATTATCGCAATAAGACTATTCTTAGCTTGCCCTACGCCCCTTAAATTAAAGTAATGTCTAATCATTACTAATATGCCAACAACAGCAATCAAGACCAGCCATCCATAATCTCCACTATAGATCATAGGGTAGTGTCCACTAATCATCATAAAGAGAACAGGTAGAGTGAAGTAGTTATTGTGTCTAGAACGGGTGTAACCCATCAAACCTAACTCTTTACTTACTTCTGTTGAATTTTCACAAGCGGCTACGAGTTTCTTTTGGACAGGGATTATGACAAAAAACACATTAGCTACCATCACCGTGCCAATCATTGCTCCAATCTGCATATATACAGCTCTTGGATTAAAAATAGTATTGTAGAGATATGCACTTATAGAAATAATTACAAAAATAATCCCAATAAAAATTAAGGATTTGTTGACTACTTTAGACTTACAAAGTAGGTCATAAATAACCCAAAACAAAAGCAAGCCAAGAAGACTCGATAGGATCCCGTATACAGATGAAATTGAACTATCGCTTGCTAACAAGTATGTTGTCGCATTAAAGTAATAAATAACCGATAAAAGCAAAAAGCCGGATATCCATGTGAAGTATGCCTCCCACTTAAACCAATGAAGTGGTTCGGGTAGTGCTTGAGGATACTTTTTATATTTTTCTAAATAATAAAAACCTCCGCCATGGACTGCCCATAAATGTCCAGCAATTCCATCTCGATTGTTGACACGATTGAGTTTATTTTCAAGCCAATTAAAATAAAAAGAAGCTCCAATCCATGCGATACCAGCGATTACATGAAGAAGCTTTAATGAAAGACTTAGCCAGTCTATTAAATATAATTTCATCATAAACTTAACTCCAGTGTCACATTTACATCATCAACAGAAATGACCTCGCACTGTTCAATTGTATCAAGGTCTTCATTATGCTTTCTGTCAATCACTATAAATTGTGAATGATCATCTATACTTATGAGAGGAAAATGCCAAACACCGCGAGCATAATTAATTCCTTGCTCTCCATTCGTTATAAAAGCCTTCAAATTGCCAATTACAGGCCTCTTATAAGGCGGCGCTACAACCACTATAAATGGTGAAGAATGCCTCGGGATAAATGTCTGACTAAAATAAGGATGCTTTTCTAACATTGAAATATGCAATGGAAACTTCCTACCTTTTGCAACAAAAATATGAACACTCGTTTGACCTTTTTCCTCTAAAGTGTCAATGGTAGCAATGTCTGCATATTTTTGAGCAAAGCCGTCATTTATAATTCTATGTTCTTTACTTTCAATTGAAACAACCTCTCCAAAATCAGAAAAGTTTTCAGATGTTAGTTTTTCTGGAATAAGCTTTATGTTTTGCATAATTAAATAAATTTACCAATAAATTTCAGTCGAGCGATTCCGCCATCAGGATAAATATCAATACGAACATGAGTAAAGGGCTCGTTGTGCAAGATGTCTTTTTTTTCAAAAGTATGAATTTGGTTCATCCCTAGTTTTTGCCTTTCTAGAAGTTTCGTCCATGACTGACTACTCTCTATTATGCTAGTGTCTTCTTGATCAGAAACATTCGCTGTAGAAAGAGAGAGTGTATGTGGAAAATTACCCTTAAAAAATTTAGTGTCTACAATGATTTTCTCGACCAGAGCAGGCTTTGAAAGTGCGAGAACACCCCAATCATTTCCTGGCTCCCTTCTCCTTCTAGTTTCCCAGCCATCAGCCATACTTAAGGGTTCGTGCTTTTCCAACACATTACTCAAACAGCCAAAGTGTTCATCATTTGCATAAATAGCTCTAGCACCACTCTCCTTTGAGAGAACATTAATGCCAGCAAAACTTGAATCTCTCTTCTTTTCCCAGAACTCTCCATAGGCTCTAAGTCTTGCAATACCTCCATCTGGGTGAAGTGTAATTTTTAAATGCGTAATTGAATTATTTGCTGCACATTCAAAAAGATTATGAGAGTCCCCCTTAATTTCCTTTTTACCGAGAAGATCAAACCATTCTGAAACTGCGCTACTATCGACAACGAGATCATCGGTTGTGCCACCTGGAACAGAGCATCCCTGAATTGAAATTCCTGGAGCAAAATTTCCAGTGAAGTGAGTTGTGTCGATATTAAAACTTTTAATAGATGCTTTCCTACCTAAACGAATAAAGCAAAAATCATCCTTACCGTCTCTTCTCCTTCGACTTTCCCATCCATCCATCCATTTACCATTGTCATCATACTTATCATCAATCCAAACAGGATCAGTAGCTTGAAGCATACGAGAGGAGTCAGCAAAGAATTCGTCGCTACAATAAATGACCTTAGCCCCAGTATCTGAGCAAGCAACATCGATGAGCCCTTTATATTCCATAAATCTCCTTAATTCTAAGCCAAGCTATCTTGTTAATTTCAATTAAAGCATTAGTCCTTTCTTGATCTCTAGAGTTATTTTTACGCACCAAAAAACTAGAGATGATTTCGGATTTATTTTTTTCTTTAACGGCCATAATGAAAGGAAAGTTAAACTTTGAAAAATACTCCTCATTAAGCCTTTCAAAAAGTTTAATTTCATCATCAGTACAGTCATTTAGCCCTGCAGATTTTTGTTCAGTTGTTGAGAAATCTGTAAGCTCGTTGTTTTGTGCTTTTTTCCCTGCCAAAAGGGGATGTGCAGTAATAAGATTGTCCTGCATATCACTACTTGATGAGAGCATAATTTCAGACAGCATTTCATGAAATCTTTCTAGGTTATTATATTTATTATCTGAAGCCGCCAACTTCAGTGACTGCTCCACAAACCAAGGCGAATGTTCATAAAGGTTTTTAAAAGTATCAAGGTACTTTTCAGAGGAGTTTGCTGCCAATTCTGATGGTAACTTCATAATCCTAAACCTAAAAGTTTTTATACCAATGATCAGCAATATCTTTTCTAGAACATAGCCAAACATTTTCAAAAGTTTTGACATATTCTAAAAATCTTCGCATCGCCATAATCCTGCCAGGTCTTCCTAATATTCTGGCATGCATTCCGACCGACATCATCTTAGGGCTAGTCTCTCCCTCTTCATACAAAGCATCAAAACTGTCCTTCAAATAATTAAAAAATTGATCACCTGAATTAAAGCCCTGGGGCGAGGCGAACCTCATATCATTAGTATCTAAGGTATAAGGGATGATTAAGTGCTTTTTGTCAGTATCAAAACTATTTGCCCAATAGGGCAAATCATCGTCATAAGAATCACTGTCATAAAGAAACCCACCCTCTTCAATAATTAGCTTCCTAGTATTTGGACTGTTTCTTCCTGTATACCATCCTTCAGGCCTCTTTCCTAAGAATTCTGTCAAGACTGAAATACAATCTTTAACATGCTCTCGCTCAGTGCCTTCATCAACATCCTGATAATCTATCCAGCGAAAACCATGGGCACAAATGTCATAATTATGTTCAACCAAATAATCTGCCAATTCACGATTTCGAGCGATTGCAAGAGCGACTGCAAAAATAGTCACTGGAACATCAAACTCTTCAAAAAGACGAAGGATTCTCCAAACCCCTGCCCTTGATCCATATTCATAGATAGACTCCATACTCATATGCCTAACCCCTTCATAGGGCTTTGCACCAACAATTTCAGAGAGAAAGGCTTCGGAAGCGTTATCGCCATGGAGAATACAATTTTCACCCCCCTCCTCATAGTTTAGAACAAACTGAACTGCAATTTGTGCATTATTAGGCCACTTAGGATTGATAGAACTCTGACCATAACCAGTCATATCGCGTGGATAACTATTAAGACTCTGGATGATTTTTTTATTCATATTAAAATTTAGCTAAAAATGTGACTATAACTATTGTTTTTAAGAGCTTTTTTAAAATCTAGAGAGCTTACGCAATTATCTAGGTGGTTATTCATTGATTGCAAGGCCTTTTTGATATCGTTACTTTTGATGGCTTGAATTAAGTCATTATGCTCAGCAAACGAGCAAAAGCTTGAGTGCGGATCAGAGTAGACAGATGCTGCAAGGGTGCTTAGTGGAATAAGAGGCTTAAGGCTTTCTACAATGTATTTATTATCACAAAGCTCAGCTAAAGTAATATGAAAATCGCACGACAACCGAGTATGCTCATCATGCATAGAAGAACCATGAAGTTGCTTCTCCTTTGTAGTTAATTGATCAATTACAGAAAGATCTAAGCGATGGCTTCGGTGCTTTTCAACTAAGATCGAAATAACACCATTTTCTATTGCTTTTCTTGCCTGATAAATTTGAATTGTTTCGTCTTTGGTTGGGCACGCAACCCTGACGCCTTGATTTTTTTTATGCTTTAATAGACCAGAGTCTACTAGCTTATCGAACCCTTGTCGCACAACAGAGCGACTATAGCCCAACTCTTCTTGTAAGGATATTTCTGAGAGTCGCACGCCTGGCTTTAACCTATTTTTCATGATTGCCTTAAAAACAAGATCTACAACTTTGTCAGAATTATTATTAATACCAGAATTCATATCGTATTAAATTTTAGTAATATTATTTAGTAATTATTATATACTAAAATTGTAAACAATTATTCAATAAGCTTTAATAATCCATATCAAATCTATAGACTTCAAAAAATAGAGTCAAATAAAAAATATATCAATTTTTTTTTGACAAAGGACTTCTTCGAGAATAGAATATTGACAACTCGGGAATTTATTTCTATATACTTTAAAACTAAACTTGAGTTAAATAATAAAGATGTCTTGACTGTCTTTTTTTTAATGACGGTTTTCTTTCTATTTATAAATGAGATTAATAACTAAGGAGAGTACACAATGAAAAACATGAAACGTTCACATTTAAGTGGATTGATCAAAAAGACTGGCTTAGCATTTATTGCTTCTACGTTTCTTTTAGTAGCACCAATTGCACAAGCTGACGTCAAGCCGGCGGTTGTATATGATACTGCGGGTAAAAATGATAAGTCATTTAACGAGGCTGTTTATGTAAACGGCGTTATGAAATTTATGAATGATACTGGTATCGCTGTTACAGAATTAGAGCCAACTAATGAAGCAATGATGGAGCAAAGTCTTAAGAAATTTGCTCAGCGTGGCTATTCACCAGTAATTGCAGTAGGATTCACTATGGCGAATGCTGTTCAAGCAGCTGCTGAAGAGTATCCTGATACTCAGTTCACTATCATTGATATGGTTGTAGACCTTCCAAATGTACAAAGTGTTATCTATAAAGAGCATGAAGGGTCATTCCTAGTTGGTGTGATGGCTGCTATGGCATCAAGCTCAGGCACTGTAGGTTTTGTTGGTGGAATGGATATTCCATTAATTAGCCGTTTCGAGTGTGGCTATAAGCAAGGTGTAGCGCATCATGATAGCTCTATGAATGTTTTAGCTCAGATGACTGGTTCAACTCCTGCTGCTTGGGGCAACCCAACTAAAGGTGGTGAAATTACTCGTAGCCAAGTTGAAAATGGTGCTGACGTAGTTTATGCTGCTGCCGGTGGAACTGGAATTGGTGTATACCAAACTGCTGCTGATATGGGTGTTCTAGCGATTGGTGTAGACTCGAACCAAAACTATATGCAACCAGGCACTATGCTGACTTCAATGTACAAGAAAGTAGGTTTAGCTGCTTATAATAGTTTTGCAGCTGCTGCCAATGGTAATTGGCAAGCAGGTATTAGTGTTAACGGTGTCGCACAAGATGGTGTTGGCGCTGCAATGGATGAGTACAACGCAGATCTAGTCTCTGCTGATATGCTTGCTGCTGTTAATACTGCTAGAGACGCAATTATTGCAGGTGATATTGTTGTTCATGACTACATGAGTGATAATAGCTGTCCTCTATAATAAGTAGTTCTTTTTAGACTAAAAACATCCGGCTCTAGGGCCGGATGTTTTTTTTTAATTTTTATATATAATTTTATTTAAAAACTATATATAAAAGTTTCAAATACTTATCACTATAATTAATCTATTTCTTGGTTAAAATAACTACCTATGGCTGAGTCGAACATTGCTATTGAGCTGATCAATGTGGATAAACATTTTGGTGCTGTCCATGCGAATGACAAGGTCAACTTGAGCGTTCAATCTGGAACTATTCATGGGATAGTTGGAGAGAACGGTGCTGGCAAATCTACGCTGATGAGCATCTTGTATGGCTTTTATCAGGCTGACTCTGGGCAGATTAAAGTTTTCAATAAAGACTTTAGAGCGATTAGCTCTAAACAATCAATCGAAGCAGGTATCGGAATGGTTCATCAACACTTTATGTTGGTGGATAACTTTACTGTTTTAGAAAATGTCATACTAGGTAGCGAAGGTGGAGCTTTAATATCTGAAAGCCTAAGCAAGGCTCGAATTGAATTAACAAGACTAGCTAAAGAATACGGCTTAGAAGTGGAATTAGATGTCCCTGTTGAATCACTCTCAGTTGGTATGCAACAACGAGTTGAAATTTTAAAAGGCCTCTATAAGGGCGCAAAGGTCTTAATACTTGATGAGCCTACAGGGGTTTTAACCCCTCAAGAATCTGACGAGTTGTTTCGCATATTTGAAGCCCTAAAAAATCAAGGTGTTACAATTATTTTAATTACTCATAAGCTCCGTGAAATTATGAGTATTACTGACCATGTCTCCGTCATGCGTGCCGGAAAAATGGTTGCCCATAGAGAAACCAGTAAAACCAATCCTGAAGAGCTCGCAGAGCTCATGATTGGTCGAAAAGTTTTACTAAATATTCAAAAATCAAAAGCCAACACTGGTAAGCCAGTTTTAGTTGCAAAAAATCTTGAAATAGACAATGAGCAAGGCTTAAAAAGGGTTTCTGATGTTAGTTTTGAAGCACACTCAGGAGAAATACTGGGAATTGCTGGAGTGACAGGTAATGGTCAAGGAACGCTTTTAAAAGCTTTGGCTGGAATACTTCCAATTTCTAACGGTTCGATTGAAATTATGGGTGAAACTATAACTTCTAAAAACTCTTTAAATCCTGAACAACTTCGAAATCTGGGTGTTGCTCATGTTCCTGAGGATCGTCAAAGAATGGGGATGATTGCTGAGTTTATTGCTAGCGAGACTGCACTTTTAGGCTATCACAATGACAAAAGTATTAATCAAGGAATTTGGTTAAAACGTGCCTTGGTAAAAGCTAATTGTGAATCAATAATGCAAGCATTTGATGTTCGCCCTATCAACCCTAACCTTATGTCTTCGAATTTTTCAGGCGGAAACCAACAAAAACTCATTTTAGCGAGAGAATTTGAGAGAGATCCAGATGTTCTCATTATTGGACAGCCAACTAGAGGGGTAGATATTGGCGCTATTGAATTTATTAGAAAACGAATTATTGATATGAGAGATGCTGGGAAAGCTATTATTCTAATCTCTGTAGAGTTGGAAGAGATTATGTCTCTTAGTGATCGAATTGTAGTGATGTGTGATGGTCAAATCACAGGTACAGTTAATGGCGAAGATGCTGATGAGGCAACACTAGGAATGATGATGGCTAATGCACTTCAATCTGAAAATGAATTAAAAGGAGCTAAGCTATGACTCGTGAGAGACGCTTATCATGGATCAACGGTTTATTAATGCCCTTCCTTAATGTTTTAACTGCCTTTATTGCAACAGCTATTGTGTTTGTTCTGATTGGTGTCGATCCAATAGAAGCTACAAAAATCTTAATTTATGGTGCGCTTGGTTACGATGAAGGTTTGGGCTATACACTTTATTATGCGACCAATTTTGTTTTTACTGGTTTGGCTGTAGCAGTAGCCTTTCACGCTGGACTCTTCAATATTGGTGGTGAGGGTCAAGCTTATGTAGGTGGACTCGGAACTGCTTTAGTTGCGCTTTACCTTAACCCAGCTTTAAGTGCCTGGATTGTTATTCCTTTAGCAATCTCTGGTGGTTTATTGTTTGGTGCCCTATGGGCCATCATTCCAGCTTACTTGCAGGCTTACAGGGGTAGTCATATTGTTATCACAACAATCATGTTTAACTTTTTGGCATCAGCCTTGATGGTTTATGTTTTGGTTAATGTTTTAAGAGAGGTAGGAGAAATGTCGCCTGAAAGTGGAGACTTCATTAAAGCCTCATGGCTCCCCTTTGTTCATGATGTTTTTGCTAGCTTTGGTTACAAAATTGCAAAGTCTCCCCTTAATTTATCCATACTTGTTGCTTTATTTTTCTCAGGATTGGTTTGGTTTTTTCTTTGGCATACTCGATGGGGTTATGCGATTCGTGCAGTTGGAAAAAGTAATGATGCAGCTATCTATGGCGGCATTAATCCAAAGAAGGTTATTGTTATAACCATGTGCATCTCTGGCGCTTTAGCTGGTCTTGTAGGGATCAACGAACTAATGGGTGTTCAGCATCGTCTATTCTTAAATTTTAATTATGGCTATGGTTTTGGTGGTATTGCTGTAGCGTTGATGGGTCGAAACCATCCAGTTGGAATTCTGATTGCAGCATTCCTATTCGGAATCCTGTATCAAGGTGGCGCTGAACTTGACTTTGAACTTCAAAATGTTTCAAGGGATATTGTTGTGGTTATGCAGGGACTTGTTATTCTATTTTGTGGTGGCCTTGAGTATTTGTATAGGCCAATTTTAATTCGCTTTTTAGCGCCGATTGAGGGAACAGAATGAGTGATATCTTTTTAAACGCTGTATTGACATTAGATGCTTCTGTAAGAGTCTGCATTCCACTAATTTTTGCATCAATGGCAGGTCTCTTTGCTGAGCGCTCAGGAGTTGTTGATATTGGTCTTGAAGGAAAATTACTGATGTCCGCTTTCATTGCAGCAAGTGCTGCTGCGGTATTTGGCTCGCCATGGATTGGATTATTAGCTGGTATCTTTGCCTCTTCAGTGTTAGCAATGGTGCATGGTTTTGCCTCAATTACTTACAAAGGAAATCAGATTGTAAGTGGCGTTGCAATTAATATCTTAGCTGCTGGACTTACAATGATTCTTAGCCTAGCTTGGTTTAAAAAGGCTGGTATTACTCCTACTTTGAAAAATGACCAGAGGTTCCTTTCAATCGATTTTCCTGGCCTTGAGTTAATAGATCATATTCCGGTTCTAGGTGTTATTTATCGAGAGTTAATTAGTGGACACAATATTCTGGTTTACCTTGCCTTTGCAATTGTGCCAATGGTTTGGTGGGTCGTCTATCGAACTCGCTTTGGTCTCAGGCTAAGAGCTGTTGGTGAAAATCCAAAGGCGGTTGATACTGCTGGAATCTCTGTTGAGTCTCTTCGCTATAAGGCGCTTTTGATTGGAGGAATATTGTGTGGGATTGGTGGTGTATATCTTGCTACAGCTTACAACGCCCAGTTTGTCAAAGATATGACTGCTGGTAGCGGATTTATTGCTCTTGCTGCTCTTATCTTTGGTAAATGGCATCCTTACAAGGTCCTTGCAGCATGCTTCTTGTTTGCTTTTTTAGACGCTATCTCGATCAGGCTTCAGGGTATCATTATTCCCGGTGTTGGAGAAATCCCTGTTCAACTTATTGAGGCTACACCATACATCCTGACAATCATTCTATTGGCTGGCTTTATTGGTAAAGCCGTCCCTCCTAAAGCCTCAGCTCAACCTTATATTAAGGAGTTATAAAGATGATTGAAAAAAGCTATATTTCAGCTACAAAAGAGGCCATGAGTAAAGCTTATGTACCCTATTCTAATTATCCTGTTGGTGTATTAATCATAACCGACAAAGGGAATGTATATTCAGGTTGTAATGTTGAAAATGCAAGCTACCCTCTTGGAAATTGTGCTGAGGCGTCAGCCATTGCAGCAATGGTTATGGGTGGAGAGACAAAGATCAATCAAATTTATGTGATGACAAAAAACGATGAAGGTGGAATCCCTTGTGGTGGTTGTAGGCAAAGAATTAGAGAGTTTTCAGATTCAAATACACAAATAATTATGTGCTCTCCAGATGGCATTCAAAATCGTATGAATTTATCTGAACTTCTCCCCCAATCATTTGGACCGGAGCACCTCTAATGAGTCAAGTGCAAGATTGTGTTGATATTATTCATCAACATATTAAAGACTTTAAACCTCAAATTGGACTTATTCTTGGTTCAGGGTTAGGTCAATTTTGTGACAACATAAAAACACAGGTGAGCCTTGATTTCGATGACTTGCCAGGGTTTCCTGTTGCCGGTGTTGGGGGCCACGCAGGCAAGCTTTTGTTTGGTGAAATTGAAGGAACTAAGGTTGTTATCATGCAAGGCCGAGCCCATTATTATGAGCAGGGTCAGGCTAACATTATGGCTGTAGCTATACAAACATTGTGTGCAATTGGCTGTGAAAGCCTAGTCTTAACTAATGCTGCAGGGAGTACTGTTATGGAGGCATCGCCAGGAAGTGTAATGCTAATAACGGATCATATTAATATGACAGGCGTATCTCCGCTGTTTGGGGCTGAAGGTAATGAGCGGTTTGTTGATATGGTTGATGCGTATGATCCACAATTAAATAATGATATGCGTAGATCCGCATCTAAAAACAATATCAGTCTCCATGAAGGAGTTTATGCATGGTTTAGTGGGCCTCAATTTGAAACTCCAGCTGAAATTAACGCAGTAAAAGTGCTTGGTGCTCACGCTGTAGGCATGTCAACTGCTCCAGAGGTAATTTTGGCACGCCATCAAGGTATTCGTCTATGCGCACTCTCAGTAATAACGAATTATGCAGCTGGAATGGGTGATACTAAAATAAGTCATGAACAAACAATTGCTTTTGCAAATAAGGCAGCAGATACAGTGGAAAAAATCTTGATTTCGTATCTAAAAAATCAGTAATATGGATTTGAGTATGAAGACTAAAACAAAATTAACTGATAATCTTGATTCTTTAAAGGACAACAAAGTAATCAATTTGGTCGACTCAGACCAAATTGAAGATCACAAAGACAACATAAGAAACCCTGGTATAGACTTTAAGCTTGATAAAATCTCAAGTATATCCATTAACAGGAGTGCTGTAGAGAGGCGTTGCAGTAATTATGGTACTCGCCGAAGCATTAAAAAAGATAAGCAAGCTGCTTGGCTTCTTAAGGCAATCAGTCTAATGGATTTAACTACACTTTCTGGTGATGATACAGAGGCACGTGTAAGGCGCCTTTGTAGCAAAGCAAGGCAGCCCATTAGTACAAATCTTGAAAAGGAGCTAGGTGTTAAGTCTTTAAACTTAAGTGTCGCTGCTGTCTGTGTTTATCATGATATGCTTAGTGCAGCTAAAAATGCAATCAAGAATACAAATATTAATCTTGCTGCAGTCTCTACAGGCTTCCCTGCAGGACTCTCACCGCTTCCTCTCAGACTTCAAGAAATTGAATACTCTGTAGACTCTGGCGCTAACGAAATCGACATCGTTATAAGCAGAAGGCATGTATTAGAGGGAAACTGGGAAGCATTGTATGAAGAAGTTAAACTTTTTAGAGAAAAGTGTGGTGACGCTCATATGAAAACAATATTAGCTACTGGTGAGTTAGGTAACCTGACCAATATTGCAAAAGCTTCTCAAATTTGTATGATGGCTGGTGCAGACTTTATAAAAACATCGACTGGAAAAGAGCCTGTCAATGCAACCCTTCCTGTCAGTCTGGTTATGACTCGAATGATCAGAAATTTTTATAGTGAGACGGGTATTAAAATTGGCTTTAAGGCAGCCGGTGGAATCAGCGATACTAAGACTGCACTTTTGTATATGACAATGATTAAAGAAGAGTTAGGTAGACGCTGGCTAGAGCCTGATTTATTCAGATTTGGTGCATCCAGCCTTCTTGGTGATATTGAGCGTCAGTTAGATCACTTTTCGTCTGGATTCTATTCAGCACCATATCGTCATCCAATAGCATAGGACTTAAATATGACACTTTTGAAATCTTTTAAAGACCTTGATTATAGTGAAGCACTTGAAAGCAATAAGGAGGCACAGGCTTGGCTTGAAAGTAATAATCGCCGATTTGGTCAGCTGATTAATGGTAAATTTATCACCGTAAAAAATGCTAAGCTAATTGATAGCTTAAACCCATCTAATGGTGAGTTATTGGCTCATATTGAAATTGCAAACTCAGATCAACTAGAATCTGCTGTTAAGTCAGCTAGAAAAGCTCAACCTGCCTGGGAAAAGCTGCGAGGACATGGACGTGCAAAAATTCTTTATGCCTTAGCAAGATTAATTCAAAAACACGCAAGACTTATATCTGTTTTAGAAACGCTTGATAATGGTAAACCCATTCGAGAAAGTCGAGATATTGATATTCCTCTTGCAATTAGACATTTTTATCACCATGCTGGATGGGCTCAGATTCAAGAAAAAGATTTTTCGAGTTATCAGTCGATTGGTGTTGTTGCACAAATCGTACCCTGGAATTTTCCATTATTAATGCTCTCTTGGAAGATTGCCCCAGCACTTGCTATGGGAAATACAATTGTCTTCAAGGCAGCCGAACAAACCCCAGTTACAGCGATGTTTTTTGCACACCTATGTGAAGAAGCTGGAGTACCTCCTGGCGTCATTAACATGATCAATGGAGATGGAATTATTGGTGCTGAACTTGCTGCACACTCGGGTGTTGATAAGGTTGCATTTACTGGCTCAACTGCTGTAGGTCAGTCCATCAGAAAGAGTACCGCTGGCCAAGGAAAAAAGCTTACTCTGGAGCTTGGTGGAAAATCAGCTTTTATTGTGTTTGAAGATGCCGATCTTGATGCTGCTGTTGAGGGCTTGGTTGACTCCATTTGGTTTAATCAGGGCGAAGTATGTTGTGCTGGTTCAAGGTTACTTGTTCAGGCTGAAGTAGCTGAAGAGCTTCACTTAAAAATCAAGAGAAGAATTAAACAGTTAAGGCTGGGTAAGCCATTAGATAAGTCGACAGATTTAGGAAGC
>CABXNH010000014.1 GCA_902513495.1 uncultured Gammaproteobacteria bacterium | reverse complement strand
TTGGTATACCGTAAAAGTTGCCAGAGATATTAAATCAGACCTACTTAAAGCAAACGCTTGGCATCATCGAACTGATGCCTTTTCTTCGATTGTGGTCGTGATTGGTATTATTGGTGCAGCAAATGGTTATTTTTTCCTTGATAGTGTTGCTGCAATGATAGTTGGCATCCTGATTATTTATATTGGATGGCAACTTGGATTTGAGGCAACCAAAGAACTCGTTGATACATCTATTGACCAAGAGGATATCAAAGCACTCCATCTTGCTCTGTCAGAAATCAAAGGTGTGAATAGTGTCCACACTCTCAGAACAAGGAAAGTGGGTCATAAAAAGTCTGCCGATGTTCATGTTCAAGTTAACCCATTTTTATCTGTGAGTGAAGGACACATTATCAGTGTGAGTGTTGAGAGGGTAGCAAAGGAGAGTATCGAAGATCTTGATGATGTTACTGTCCATATAGACCCTGAAAATGATGAGGAAAAAGAAGATGCGCCTTATAAAAACCTTCCTGAGAGAGCCCAAGCTTTAAAAATTATTCGCCAGTCTTTAAATCTTGAAAACGTCAATTACAATATAGAAAAAACTCAGTTGCATTATCTCGAGGGAGAGATATTGGTAGATTTTTTCTTGTCAGCTGATTATCTAAAAAACCAAGAGATAGTTAGTATTCAATCTGAACTGAGCGCAGCCTTAGAAAAACTTCCAGATTTTGGTGAGGTGAAAGTCTACTTTAGTTGACTCTAAAGTGCATGATAAGCGTGACAAATAGCTCCTGCCAGAGCATCACCAGCATCAGCCTGTGGAACTTTATTAAGCTTTAAGAGTTGCTGCACCATAAATGAAACCTGCTCTTTTGATGCATGCCCTCTGCCTACGACTGACTTTTTAATTTGATTTGCTGTGTAATCTACAATTGGAATACCTTGACCACCTGCAGCTGAAATAATTGCACCTCGTGCATGTCCTAACTTAATTGCGGCATCCGGATTAGGTCTATCTGGCCTCATAAATACTCTCTCGACAGCAACTATATCCACTTCGTGTTTAGTAATAATTTCTTTGATGCCTTCATAGATAGTAATAATTCTGTCATTTAAATCACCTTGAGTTCTTATGCATCCGCTATTAATGTATGAAAACTTTAGTTTATTAGCCTCAATTAAGCCAAAACCAGTAATTCTTGAGCCAGGATCTATGCCAAGTATATTCATAAAGCTATTCTATCAGCTAAGTAAAAACAAGCCAGTATTTTAGTAAAAAAGTTATAATTCACTTTAATTTTTTATTAGAGAAGCTCTATGTCAGTTGTAGAACTTACACAATCAAACTTTGATGAGACAGTTAGTAATAATGAAATAGTGATTATTGATTTTTGGGCGCCTTGGTGCGGACCTTGTCTTCAGTTCGCTCCAACATTTAAAGATGCCTCAGAAAAGATCGAAGGCGTAACTTTTGCTAAAGTAAATACTGAAGAAGAACAATCACTTGGAGCGCATTTTGGCATAAGGTCAATACCTACCCTGATGATCTTTCGAGAGAGTATTGGAATTTTTTCACAGCCTGGCTCAATGACTGTAAAGGATCTAGAGGATTTATTATCCAAAGCCAAATCAATTGACATGAATAAAGTAAGAAAAGAACTTGAAAGCCAGAAGCAGTCTTAAAGCAAAAAATCTAAATACTTCTTTTCATTAAAACCGACGACAACTTTTTCATCTTTAATTAATACTGGCCTCTTAATAAGTGTTGGATATTTTGATATCAGCTCAAAATCAATACTTTGTTTTTCATTCTCTGATAAAGATCTGTAAGTCGTCGACCTTCTATTAACCAACACTTCAATGCCAACAGCTTTCTTGAAACCTTCATATTGTTTTTGTGAAATTGGTTTCTCTCTATAGTCAATAAATTCATATGATATAGAATGGTTTATAAGAAACTTTAAAGCCTTTTTGACTGTATCACAATTCTTTATTCCATATATAGTGACAGCATTATTCATTTTAAACTTCTAGTAAGAATGTAACTGGACCATCATTAATAAGAGAAACACTCATATCTGCACCAAAAATACCGCACTCAGTTTTAGGATTAAATGATCTTGTTTTTTCAACAAAATAGTTATAAAGATTCTCTGCCTCATTTGGAGGCATTGCGGTTGAGAAGCCTGCACGAGTTCCATTCTTTGTATCGGCAGCAAGAGTAAACTGCGACACAAGCAAAACATCACCTTCAATATCGTTGAGACTTAGATTCATCTTTTGGTTCTCATCAGGAAAGACTCGATATGAGAGAACCTTGTTAATCATTTTGTCGGCATCAAATTCACGGTCTTTCTTTTCGAGGCCAAGAAAAACTAAAAGACCCTTATCAATTTTTCCAACTACCATTCCACCAACCTCAACTTGTGAAGAGCTAACCCTTTGAATTAAAGCCTTCATCCAGCTATGAGGAGAGATAAGAGATATCTGCAACAGATAAAAATAAAGATCTTATTCGTCTGATTAAGGCAAGTCTTGAACTTTTTAATTTTTCATCGTCAGCATTAACCATGACGTTATTAAAGAATTCATCAATTAAGTCTTTTAGATTTATTAAAGACTTCATGACTTCTTTATAGTCTTTACTCCCTGATAGCTTTTTAGTTAATGACTCACTGGCATTAAAAAGATTAATTTCGGAGTCGTCAATAAATATTTTGGAATTCAGTTTTTCATTTTTTTCATTAGAATCTTTGAGTATATTTGCAATCCTTTTGTTTGATTCAATCAAACTCCTTGAGTCCTCACTTTGAGTGAATTTATTTAGCGCCTCTACTCGCAAATGAAAATCAAGAGGAGATCCTGGAGAAACAGCTAAAACAGCCTCATAAACATTACTATCAATATTTGCATCTTTATAGTAGGCTTTGAGTCTATCCATCATAAAGCTATAGATGGCATCACCACACCCCCTATCAACCTCTTTTTGATGTAAATTTAATGAATAATCAATCAGTGACTTGAGGTTTAATTCTATTTTTGCCTCGAGCAGAATTCTTAACAATCCCAGAGCAAGTCTTCTAAGTGCATAAGGATCTTTAGAGCCAGTAGGTGCTTGACCAATACCATAGATTCCAGTTATTGTATCTAGCTTGTCGGCAATAGCAACGATAAGTCCTTCATTGGTAGATGGTACTTTATCACCTGAAAATCTTGGTTGATAATGCTCTCGTATTGCTACTGAAACAGCTTTAGTTTCACCATCATTAAGCGCATAGTATCCACCCATAATTCCTTGAAGGTCAGCAAACTCGCCAACCATCTCACTCAATAAGTCAGATTTTGACAACAAGCCCGCCCTTGCAGAGGCTTTTTTATCAAGACCTACTAGATCAGCAATATAAGAACTGAGGTTTTCTATACGTTTTGCTTTTTGACCCATCGAACCTATTGACTTCATAAACATGACGCTATCTAAATCTGGCAACCTTTCCTCAAGCTTTTTTGACTTATCTTGGTTCCAGAAAAACTCTGAGTCAGCTAAACGAGGATGAATAACTCTTTCATTTCCCTTAACAACCGCCTGAAGATTAGTCGACTCAATATTGGCAACAGAAATAAATAAGGGCAATAATTTACCTTGACTGTCAACTAAGTGAAAATATTTTTGATGCGATTTCATTGCGGAAATAATCGCCTCTTGAGGAATATCCAAGAATTTCTTATCAAAACCACCTGAGAATGCCCTTGGATATTCAACTAGAGCACAAACCTCATCAAGGAGTGATTCATCAATGACCACTTCAGCATTATTTTTTTGAGCAACAGATAAAACTTGATCTCGAATAAGCTCCTTTCTCTTAGCAAAATCAACCAAAATTTGGGCCTCATCACTCATACATTGCTCGTAGTCCTTTGCGTGTACAAGTTCTATACTTGAGTTTTGGAATCTTAAACCTTTTGTTACTCTATTGCTTTCAAGTCCCATTATGTTTGCTGAAACAATATCCTTATCAAGCATCACCACTAACCAATGGACGGGTCTAACAAAAGAATAATCAGAACTCCCCCACCTCATTGCCCTGGTGATTGGAATATTTTTAATCGACTTTTCAATTATTAGTGGCAAAAGGTCGCTAATGTTTTGACCAGTCTGCTCTTTTGAAAAATAGTAGTACTCCTTGCCTCTCTGCTCTTTTTTCTCAAGGTCATCGATATTAACCCCGCAAGACTTTGCAAAGCCACTTATTGCCATTTCTGGTGATTGCGTTGAAGGACCTTTCTTTTCAATAATTTGCTCTTGCTGTTTACTTTGAATTGCACTAATTGTTATTGCCAAACGCCTAGGAGTTGCAAATGCTTTAATAGTATCAAAGCCAATATGAAGCTTTTCAAGCTCTGAACTGAAGTTATCCTTAAGTGCGCTAGAAAGCTTTAATAAAAGTTTTGGAGGCAGCTCTTCTGTGCCAAGTTCCAATAAAAAGTCGTGCGTTTTCATGCCCAATATTTTAGCTTATTGTATTGATTATTATTTAGTTTGATTTAGAAAGCTAGATTCTTAGTTTAATTTGTACTAAATAGGAAGGAGATCTCTGGATCGAAAACAGCTTCATCCGGTGCAGATGGGAGTGGTGAAGCTTTTTTAACTGCTCTTTCTATTGAATTCTTAAATGACCTTGCTTTTTCACTATCATCAACATTTAAGTTTTGAATATCTACAGCCAGAACCGTTCCATCTCTGCCTTGAACTACATAAACCTCAGCAGTCCAGTCATCCTCAGCGGCTTGATAACGCCAAAATGAGTAAACCCTTGCGGCAATATTACTAACATAAGCAGACTTCAAGGTATTTAATTGATTCTCAATCTTTAATAACCTTTCTTGATCTTGCTCAGCTTGAACCTCTTGAGTCAATAAGCGATTGTATTGTTCGTTCTCAAAAGCTAACTGCTGCGCTGTTCTCTCAATTTCAAGCTCATCAAGTTTAATGCGTTCTGCTTCAGTAAGCTTCTGAGCCTCATCTTTTTCTTTTTCAGCCTCTTTTGCCTTCTCTTCCTCTAGCTTACGTTTCTCTTCGGCTTCTTTTACTTTTTGCTCTTCAAGCTTACGCTTCTCTTCTTCTAGCTTACGTTTCTCCTCAGCTTCTTTGGCTTTGGCCTCTTCTGACTTTCTCTTCTCTTCAGCCTTCTTAACCTGTTTGGCAACTTCTTGAGCTAGAATTTCTGCTTCCTTGGCTTTCTCTTCAGCTTGCTTTTCAGCTTCCTTGACTGCATCTTTAGCTTTAAGCTCTTCCTCTATTCTTTTTTCTTCAGCTTGCTTAGCAAGAACTTCAGCTTCTTTTGCAAGAATTTCAGCCTCTTGAGCTTCTTTTGTAGCCTCTTTCGCGAGTAATTCAGCTTCCTTTGTTTTAGCTTCTTCGGCTTTACGCTTAAGCTCAGCGAGCTTTGTTTTGACTTCTTCAGCTTTACGAAGTGCTTCAGCAGCTGCCTTTTGTTTTTCAGCTTCTAACACCTGGATTTCAGCTTCCTTCGTTTTAGCCTCCTCTACAACCCTTTTTGCTGCAGCATCTTTTGCTTTTTGCTCTTCTAGCTTTGCCTTAGTTTCAGCTTCAGCAATTTTTTCGACCGCTTTGGAGGCCAATTTTTCTGCCTCTTTTGCTTTTTCTTCCTCAGACTTTCTCTTAACCTCAGCAAAAACTTTTTGAGCCTTAGCTTTTAGCGCCTCCTGTTCAGCAACCTTTTGATCTTTTTTTGCAGTCTCTGAACGCTTTTCTTCGTCTTTAAGTTTTTTTTGTTTTTCTTTTTGAGCCTCTACCAAACGTTCTGTCTCAGCTTTTCTAACCCCTATATCAACCATTATCGCTTTGGCTGGAGCAGTTTTGGATATAGAAGATTTTTTCTGAGTGACTACCCAACGATCTTCATTTGTATTCAACAAACCAATTAACAATGATGCATGTAATATTACTGCAGCCCAAAAAGCTATTGGATGTTTTTTAGAAATTTTAATCATTGGCTGCATCATTGTGTTAATGAGGCCGAATACAATGATTACAAATTTTTTAAGACTTTTAAATATAAAAGTTACAAACTTTTTTAGATATTTGTACGTAAATTTAGCTGACTTAAAAGCAAAAGCTTTGAATGCAGAATCCTTATCCACTTCTGCTTCAAGAAACTTTGAAGAGTCTTTTTCATTATTTGTTTTATCAGGCTTACCTGACAACAGACCTCTAAGAAAATCTAATATCTTAGCAAAAAATTTCATCATCAATAATTAACGTTTTCAACCATGACTCCAAGTTCTTCAACCCATATAAGGTCAGTATTTCCTTCTATAGCAGCTTTAACACTGAAATGTCCTAACGCTCCAATTAACTGAATAATATCATCATGTTGTGAAGCTAAATCACCTCTGACATATACTTTCATATTTTTGTAAAGTTCTTTTCTTGCAAGCACTTGATTTACAATAATTTTAAGTGAAACTGCTTCAGTTTCATCTGATTCTATAATGCCTGGATCAATCGACGAATTAATATAATATTTTCCATCTTTATCAATAGAAATTACGGTTCTCGGTTGATCCGGATCTATATCAACAATAACCCCTGGAGCCTTAGGTAAGTCAACCTCTACACCCTGTTCAATAATTGGAGTGGTCATCATAAAAATAACCAAAAGCACAAGCATTACATCAATATAAGGAACAATATTGATATCTGCATGAATATCTGGCCTTGAACGCTTTGGTAATTCAATCATTTTTGTCTCTGAAGAATGACAAATATTTCTTCGACAAAAGCAGTATATCTATTTCCAATATCTTCAACTTGTGAAACCAGCCTGTTGTAGGCAATGGTAGCTGGAATCGCTGCAAATAAGCCAAAAGCAGTCGCAATTAGCGCTTCTGCAATACCTGGAGCAACAATCGCAATCGTTGCCTGCTTGACTGATGCAAGACCAATAAAGGAGTGCATAATTCCCCAAACAGTTCCAAAAAGACCAATATAGGGGCTTGAAGAGGCAATCATTGCAAGAATGGATAGACTTGAATCTAATCGATCAATTTCATTACTAGCAGAGGTATTCATTGACCTGTATGCACGCTCTGAATTCATTATCAGCGATTGATTAGAAGTAGATTTTGTGTGAGTAAATTCTTTGTATCCTGAACCAAAAATATCTTCCATTGCGCTCCAGTCAGAAGCAAGCTTAGGGAGGTTTTTGTATAACTCAGAGAGCTTTTCATTTCTCTCAAACTCCTCATGGAAGGTCTCGATGTCATTTGAAGCATCCATCAAAATCTTTTTCTTAGACATAATTACGGTCCATGAATATATCGACATCAGAACCAAAATAATCATTACCAGCTGAACAACGAGTCCGGCACTAAAGATTAGATTGACGATTGATAAACTATTTTCTTCCATTAAGTTTCTCCAAGATTTCTTGCGGAAAAGCGCAAGGTTTTAAATTATTTTTTAACACAGAAACAACCTTGACTTCAGCACTAAATAATACCGTATTTTTCTCTATATTCAGAATTTTCTGAGCAAAAACAAGGCTCGCATTTTTTATTAAATCAATACTCGTTTGAACTTCGATAACGTCGTCTAGATAGGCGGGTGAAAGATAGTCTGCGTTAACTGACTTTACAACAAAAACTATATTGTATTGTTTTGCCAATGTAGCCTGCTCAAAACCCAGTTCCCTTAAATATTCAGTTCTACCTCTTTCAATAAATTTTAAATAATTAGCATAAAATACGACGCCGCCAGCATCCGTATCTTCGTAATAGACCCTAATCCTTTGTTGGTTCATTTACCAAATAAATCTTGTGCTTGCACCTGTCTAACCTCACCCAAATGAGAAAAGGCAAGATCTGTGGCAATTCTTCCTCTTGGAGTCCTCATTATAAAACCCTGCTGAAGGAGGTAAGGCTCTATCATGTCTTCTAAGGTTATTCTTTCTTCACCCAAAGCAGTTGCCAAAGTATCCAAGCCAACAGGTCCTGATGAAAATTTATTAATGATTAAACTGAGATAATCTCTGTCAAGCTGCTCAAGACCTGCTTCGTCAACTTTTAGAGTTTCGAGCGCCTCTTTTGCAATATTAACATTGATGATTCCCTCTGTTTTAACATCTGCAAAATCACGAACCCTTCTTAGCAGACGATTTGCAATTCGAGGGGTTCCTCTGGAGCGTTTTGCAATCTCCTTTGATCCATTTTTTTCAATTGTAATATTTAAAATGGAAGCCGACCTCTCTATGATTTCCTGAAGCTCATTAAGCTTATAAAAAGAAAGCCTATGTACAATACCAAATCTATCTCTAAGAGGAGAGGTAAGCATTCCAGCTCTCGTTGTTGCGCCTATTAAGGTGAATGGAGGCAGTTCAAGTTGAACTGAGTGGGCAGCAACCCCCTCGCCAACCAGAATATCTAATTTAAAATCCTCAAGTGCAGGATACAAGATTTCTTCAACAACAGGGTTTAGCCTATGTATTTCATCTATAAATAGGATATCAAATGGTTCCAGTTTCGTGAGAATTGCAGCTAGGTCACCCGAACGCTCAAGAACAGGGCCAGAAGTTTGCTTAATGCCTGCGCCCATCTGGTTAGCAATCACATTCGCTAGAGTTGTTTTTCCAAGTCCAGGAGGTCCATAAATTAGACAGTGGTCAAGAACATCTGAACGCGATCTTGCAGCCTCGATGAAGAGCGACATTTGGGATTTAACATCCTCTTGACCAATATAATCTGCAAAAGAGTTAGGACGCACAGAGGCAGCCCTGAGATCTTCATTTGATTGATTTTCACCACCAATCAATCTGTCCTCTTCAATCATGCAAAATATTTTATTAAAAAGATTATTATTTGTATTTTAGACCAATCAATAACTAGGATTATTGTTTATATAAAACTAGAATTAGATCTTAAGTCATATATTGGAATGAAATTGAAATGAAAGGTATAATTAATGGATTAACTTATTATCATTTTGTTCAATGTCAAATATTGCTGTACTGAGTGTAAATCATCAATTAGCACCAGTTGAAATCAGGGAAAAAGTAGCGTTCGCTCAAAATGAATTACCGTCAGCTATATCCACTTTGTTGGCTGTTTCAGATATCAAAGCATGTGTGATTTTCTCAACCTGTAATAGATCAGAGATTTATGTCTCTCATTCATCAAAAAATGTTCGTGAAGTCTTAGTACAATATATGGCGTTAACTCATGCTATTGATCAAGCTTCCCTTGAACAGTATGTTTCTTTTTTCGAATCTCATGAGGCAATAGAACATATTTGTAAAGTAGCTTGTGGTCTTGAATCTTTGGCTTTAGGAGAGCCACAAATTTTTGGTCAACTTAAAGAGGCTTATCAATTTTCAAAAACTCAAGGCGCATTAGATAAGATTTTGGAAAAACTTTTTCAACACGTTTTTAAGACCGCCAAAAAAGTTAGAACAGATACAAACATTGGTTCATCTCCAATTTCAGTTGCCTACTGTGCAGTCAAACTTAGTGAAAAAATATTTACAACTCTCGAAAACCAAACAGTGCTATTAATTGGTGCAGGTGAGATGATTGAACTCAGTGCACAGCATCTCAGCAAAAGGGGTGTCAAGGATATGATTTTTGCTAATAGAACACTTGAAAATGCTCAGCCTATTGCTATTAAACATAACGCTGAAGCAATCACTCTAAAGAGTTTATCAGAAAATCTTCATCGAGCTGATATTGTCATCACTTCTACTGCAGCGCCCATTCCAATTATTGGCAAGGGCCTCATAGAGACTGTTCTTCATCAAAGAAAACATCAGCCAATGCTTCTCATTGATCTTGCCATCCCTAGAGACATTGAGCCTGAAGCAAATCAATTAGAAGATGTCTTTCTTTATACTGTTGATGACTTACAACAAATTGCTAATAGCAATCTCGAGGAGAGACTCAAAGAGAAAGTGATTGCAGAAAAAATAATCCAAATTAGTAGCGTTGATTTTCTTGAGTGGGTTAACAATATTCCTAATGAAGAGGTTATTAAAAACTATAGAAGACAAGCGAACTTACTTAAAGACGAACTCCTTCAAATTGCACTCAGAAAACTTAAGTCTGGATCCAGTCCAGATCTAGTTGTTGAGGAGCTTGCTGACAAGCTAACAAACAAACTTCTTCACCAGTCTCAAGAAAATATAAAAAACCCAACTAAACCTAAAGAAACCAAACAAAATTTAGTTGGTAAAGATACTAAAAAGCATACCAAGATCGGAAACTAATGAACCAATCTATCCTTGCTAAGTTAGAGCAATTGTCAATGCGCCTTGAAGAAATCAATGCACTTCTATCAGATCAGTCAGTTGCTTCCGATCAAAATAAATTTAGAGAGCTTTCAATTGAACACTCTCAGTTATCCCCCGTTAATGAAAAATATGAAGAGTATTTATCAACGGTTGATAACATTAATGCTGCGGAAAAACTGCTTGAAGAGGAAGATGATGACATCAAGGAAATGGCAGAGGAAGAAATTCTTTCTGGTCAAAAAGCTTTAGAGCAACTCGAGCTTGATCTTAAAAAAGCTCTTCTCCCAAAAGACCCAAATGATTCAAGAAATATTATTATAGAAATCAGAGCTGGAACAGGTGGTGATGAGGCCAGTATTTTTTCGGGTGATCTCTATAGAATGTACACTCGTTATGTTGAGAAATCGAAATGGCAATTAGAAATCTTAAGCTCAAGCATAGGAGAGCATGGAGGGTTTAAAGAAATTATTGCAAGAATTAGTGGGACTAATGTTTACTCAAAACTTAAATTTGAATCTGGCGCACATCGTGTCCAAAGAGTCCCAGAAACCGAATCTCAGGGCAGAGTTCACACTTCTGCTTGCACAGTAGCTGTTATGCCAGAAGTTTCAGGCATTGAAGAGGTTAATATCAATATGAATGATGTCAGAGTTGACACGTTTAGAGCTTCTGGAGCCGGTGGTCAGCATGTCAACAAAACTGATTCAGCTGTTAGAGTTACACATATCCCAACTGGAACAGTAGTTGAGTGTCAAGATGGGCGCTCTCAACACAAAAATAAAGCCCAAGCTTTATCAGTCTTAGCATCAAGAATCCTTGATGCACAGCAGCAAGAACAACAAAAAGAGCAGGCTTCCCAAAGAAAAGAGCTTGTTGGAAGCGGTGATCGCTCTCAAAGGATTCGAACTTACAATTACCCTCAAGGAAGAGTCACTGATCATAGAATTAATTTAACTCTATATAAGTTAAACGAGGTAATGGAGGGTGAATTAGAGTCAATCATTGACCCACTTATCATTGAGCAGCAAACCAATCAGTTGACTGAACTCAATGAAGCGCTTTAAGTTCTTTTTGGAAAAAACTGAGCAATAAAAAAAAGTACGCCTAGAGTTATCACAATTGTAGGCCCAGTTGCCAAATCAAAATCAATCGAAAAATACAGTCCCATCAGAACTGAGGAAATAGACACGATCATTGATGTTACTATCATTGCAAGGGGTGAGTTTGAGAAGACCCTGGCAATAGCTGGTGGAATGATAAGAAGTGATGTGATAAGGAGAACTCCAACAATTTGCACTGAAACTGAAACCGCTAGAGCTATTAAAAACATAAACAGAAGATCATAAAAGAGCTTATTAATACCTTCAGCCTTAGCAAGCTCTTCATTAAGTGTAAGTAATAATAATTTTTTCCAGTTCATTGCTAAAATTGAAATAACGATGAACGCAACGGAGAATATCCAATATATATCGCTTGGCGTTATAGATAAAATATCGCCAAATAGGTAAGAAAAATAGTCAGTATTTTGATTTCCAATGATTCCCAAAACGACAATTCCTAAGGACAATGAAATATGAGAGAAAATCCCCAACACAGCATCACTAGACCAAAATTCTTTTTGTTGCAATATAACGATTAGAGTTGCAAATAGACCTCCAATAAAAACTAGACCAAAGTTAATACCAAGTCCAGTCACCAGGCCCAAAGCAACTCCCAATAGAGCACTATGAGAAATCGAATCAGAAAAATATGAAAGCCTCTTCCATATTACAAAGCAGCCTAGAGACCCAGCAATGACCGAAACACCAATCGCTGCAACTATAGCTCTATAAATAAAATCGTCCATTTTCTACAAAGCCTGAATAATCTTAATGACAGTCCTTGCACAAGCCATAAAGATAGAGAGAATGATCAGTCAACTCAAAGTCATGATTCTTTGCAATTTGAATTTGGTGCTTTTCAATAACATCATCCTGAAATTCTATAATCTTATTACACTTGACACAAACTAGATGATCATGATGTTCTAATCCACACAACTCATAAACCGCTTGGTTATTTTCAAAATTAAGCTTCT
This sequence comes from uncultured Gammaproteobacteria bacterium, assembly GCA_902513495.1. Taxonomy (GTDB): domain Bacteria; phylum Pseudomonadota; class Gammaproteobacteria; order PS1; family Pseudothioglobaceae; genus Pseudothioglobus. Next base: position 18,291 of record CABXNH010000014.1, on the reverse strand, counting down.
GTACAATCCCTGATTCTTCAAACTGAGAGAGGACACGGTAAATTGTTGCGACACCCACCTCTTCATTTTGATCAATAAGAACTCTGTATATGTCCTCTGCACTGAGGTGGTGATTTGGAGAATTCTCTAAAACCTCTAAAATTTTTAGTCTTGGTAGGGTAACTTTTAGACCGGCACTTTTTAAATCTTCAGCATCCATTAAAAAATCCTTAAGGTAAAATCTAACTTATATTTTATATGTTTATAACCATGAAGAGATTAACTTTTATTCTGCTTGCCACTCTGATGTTGACTGGCTGCTCAAATACGCTTCCAAAAACGCCTGAACCTCCAAAGCTTCCGAAGTTCTCAATGCCCGAGCTTCCAAAGATGCCAAAACTTTCATTGCCAAGCTGGGCAAAACCAAAGATGCCCTCTATTGATATCTATAAGCCAACAATTATGCAGGGCTCAGTATTAGATATGAATGAAGTTAATAAGCTTCAATTGGGAATGTCAAAAGAAAACGTAATGAATCTAATAGGCTCGCCAAGTATTATTGATCCATTTCATCAATACCAATGGGATTACATTAATCACTCTTCGATTGAAGGGGAAATTGAAATACAGTACCGCTTAAGATTGATTTTTAAAGACAACCTTTTGACTGAAATTGATAAAAGTGGGCTGGAAAGCTTATTAGCTGATAACTAACTCCTTTAGCTAGTGGTTTTGATAACTAGATTTTTCTGTGTTTATTTAGCTTATCAATTAAAATCAACGAATGTCAACACTAAAAATAAATAACTTAAGCTGCCAAAGGGGTTACAACCTCCTCTTTGAAAATTTATCATTTGAGTTAAATTCTGGTGAAGTATTAAAAATTTCTGGTCCGAATGGATCAGGTAAAACTTCATTAATAAAAATACTTGCTGGCCTGAATTCATTTGAGACAGGCTCAATTAAGTATGATGACACTAAGATTAATAGTGAGAAATATAATCTTGATTTTCTTTACCTAGGTCATTTGGTAGCTCTTAGCCCAGAGTTAAGCTGCTTAGAAAATTTAAAATATACTGCCCATCTTGGAAACAACAATATAAATCATGATTTTTCTGATGCTCTTACTCAAGTCGGCTTAGAAAAGTTTGAAAATGAGCTTGTAGGCAAGTTGTCAGCTGGTCAGAGAAAAAGAATTGCACTTTCACTATTATTTATAACTCAATCCAAGGTCTGGCTTTTAGATGAACCCTTTTCAGCACTCGATTCAAAAGCAATCAAAATAATTGAAACCAGAATTGAGGACCATTGCAGCACTGGTGGCCTCTGTATACTGACTACACATCAAGAATGTAACATAAAAAACATTAAGGAAATTTCACTTTGAATATTTTCATTCAAACAATGTCAAGGGATTTAAAAATGGCTTTCAGAAATCCATCAAGCTTTTTAAACCCTCTTATGTTTTTTGTAATCTCTATCTCTTTATTTCCGATTGCAATTAGTCCTGAAGCTCAAACTTTATCAAGCATGGCACCTGGAATAATTTGGGTTATAACAATGCTATCGGTTCTACTATCCCTAAATTCATTGTTTCACTATGACTATGACAATGGGGTTCTAGAACAAATGGTTATTTCTCACCATTCACTACCATTAATCTTACTGGCCAAAACTTTAGCTCATTGGACACTTTCAGGACTTCCAATAATCATATTGTCCCCTTTTCTTGGAATGGCGTTATTTATAAATTCTGAGGGTATATATATTCTCGTTTTGACTTTAATTATTGCTACGCCATGTCTAAGTCTTATTGGTTCAATTGGGGCCTCTTTAGTTGTAGGCATTAAGAACTCGGGAATGCTCTTGTCTCTATTAATTCTTCCTTTATATATACCAATCTTGATTTTTGCCACAAGCGCAGTGTCTCAATCTCAATCTAATCTTCCAATTGATGGCCAGTTATATTTTCTAGGTTTTATCTTAATTCTGAGCTTACTTATAACGCCTTTTCTGAGTGCGATATCATTAAAAATTAGCCTAGAATAGGCTTTACATTTATTGATAAAAGATTATAATTACGTAACGCTGATTTGTTCCGATTGCTAGCGTTGTCGCACATAGCGACTAAAATAAGCTAAAGCTGGTATCTCTTTTATGAAATCCAACTTTAATATTAAATAATTTTTTTAGGATTTTATTATGATATTTACTTCTGAATCTGTTTCTGCTGGCCACCCTGACAAGGTTTGTGACCAAATTTCTGACGCCATTCTTGATGCTGCGCTTAAACAAGATCCAAACTCTAGAGTCGCTGTCGAGACGCTTGTAAAAGACAATCAAGTCGTTTTAGCTGGTGAAATTACGACTGATGCTGTTATAGATTATGAATCAATAGTTAGAAAAACAATTCTTGATATTGGTTATAACAAAGAAGAGTATGGATTTAATGGTGAAACTTGTTCAGTCACGAATTTACTTGGAAGACAGTCACAAGATATTTCTATGGGTGTTACTGAGAGTGAAAGTCATGAGCAAGGTGCTGGTGACCAAGGCCTTATGTTTGGTTATGCAGAAAATTCTACAGAAGAACTAATGCCAGCTCCAATAATGCTATCTCATCAATTAGTCAGGCAGCAAGCTGATTTGATGCTCAATGGTTCGATACCATGGCTTCGTCCAGATGCCAAATCTCAAGTGTCTTGCATCTATGAAGGTAATCAAATTGTAGGTATTGATGCAGTGGTTTTATCAACTCAGCATGATGGAGACATTTCACTTGAGGAACTTAGAGAGAGTGTTTTAGAAAATATTATTAAGCCAATTCTTCCTGAAAAGTGGCTTACAAGCGAAACGCAATACCACATAAATCCAACAGGAAATTTTGAAATTGGAGGTCCTGTCGGTGATGCTGGACTAACGGGAAGAAAAATTATAGTTGATACTTACGGCGGTATGGCTAGACATGGAGGTGGTGCTTTTTCAGGCAAAGACCCTTCAAAAGTAGACAGGAGTGCTGCCTATGCTACTCGTTATGTTGCTAAAAATATTGTGGCAGCTGGCATCGCTAAGCGCTGTGAAATTCAAGTCTCATATGCAATTGGTGTTGCTGAACCAACTAGTATAAGTGTTGATACATTTGGAACTGGAGAGCTACCCAATCATGAAATTGTAGCCCTTATTAGAGAACACTTTGATCTTCGTCCTAAAGGTCTAATTGCAATGTTAGATTTGAAACGCCCAATTTATCAGCAGACTGCAAGTTATGGTCACTTTGGTAGAAAAGAAGACTCAATTAGTTGGGAGAAAACTGATAGAGTAGATTTACTAAAATAGTTTCTTTTTAGTATGTTTTTGGTATAATAATCTCGTGCCAAGGGGCGTTGCATTGAAAATATTTTTCAATCAGGCTTGGCAATCAAAACGACGCTCATTTTTTTAACTTAACAGGAAATAAAATGGGTGATTCTACAATAGATAATAGTGGCTTTAAAGTAGCCGATCTCAACCTTGATTATAAAGTTGCTGATATTAATTTAGCAGACTTTGGACGTAAAGAAATTGAGCTTGCAGAGGCTGAAATGCCTGCCTTAATGGCCCTTAGAGAAAAATACAGTAAAGATCAGCCTCTTCAGGGTGCAAGAATTATGGGTTGCATTCATATGACAATTCAAACTGCTGTCCTAATGGAAACACTAATTGATCTTGGTGCTGAAATTCGTTGGTCATCATGCAATATTTTTTCGACTCAGGATCATGCCGCTTCTGCTATGGCAGCAAGAAATATCCCTGTTTTCGCCTGGAAAGGTGAAACCGAAGAAGAATTCTTATGGTGCATTGAGCAAACTATTCTTCATAATGGCAAGCCATGGGATGCCAACATGATTCTTGATGACGGTGGTGACTTAACTGGTATGGTCCATGAAAAGTATCCTGAAATGCTCGATAAAATTCATGGTATCAGTGAAGAAACAACAACTGGTGTTCATCGTCTTTTAGAGATGATTGAGAGTGGTGAACTTAAAGTTCCTGCGATTAATGTCAACGATGCTGTAACTAAGTCAAAAAATGATAATAAGTATGGATGCAGACACTCTCTTAATGATGCCATTAAGCGTGGCACTGATATGCTTATGTCAGGCAAGAAGGCCTTGTTGATTGGTTACGGTGATGTTGGTAAAGGCTCTGCTATGTCTCTTCGCCAAGAAGGAATGATTGTAAAGATTTCTGAAATTGATCCTATATGTGCTTTTCAGGCCTGTATGGATGGCTTTGAAGTGGTTTCTCCTTATATTAATGGAATCAATACAGGTTCTGTTGATTGTATCAATAAAGAACTTCTAGCAAATACTGATTTAATTGTCACAACGACTGGAAACACTAATGTTTGTGATGCTTCAATGCTTCAATGCCTCAAAGCTGGCTCAGTGGTATGCAATATTGGTCATTTTGATAATGAAATTGATACAGCGTACATGCGTAAAAATTGGAAATGGGATGAAGTAAAAGCACAAGTTCATCGCATCTATCGCTCTAGTGATAAAAATGATTACTTAATTCTTCTTTCGGAAGGTCGTTTAGTCAATCTAGGAAATGCAACTGGGCACCCTTCTAGAATTATGGATGGTTCTTTTGCAAACCAAGTGCTAGCGCAAATGCACCTTTATAGTAATAAATTTGCTGACTTACCTAAGGATCAGAAGCCTGCTAATGTTACTGTTGAACTTCTTCCTAAAAAACTTGATGAAGAAGTGGCAGCTGGAATGGTAGGCGGCTTTGGTGGTGTTTTGACTGTCTTAACTGATACACAAGCTAAATACATCAACACCCCTAAGGAAGGCCCCTTTAAACCAGAGGCCTATAAGTACTAAGATTTTTTGTGATTATAAAAAATGCGGGTTTATCCCGCATTTTTTTTAAAATTTAAATGTAAACCCTCAAAACTTTGTGGTGAGGTAAAATTTTTGTTATTTCTTATTAGAATTTCAATGTCTAAGTTAGACTTCGATACAAGCAAATCATTTCAGAATTTAATCCTCAAATTACAGAGTTATTGGGCTGAAAAAGGCTGTGCAATTACTCAACCATTCGATATGGAGGTTGGTGCAGGAACATTTCATCCTGCAACTTTTATAAGATCAATTGGACCTGAACCTTGGAAAGCAGCTTATGTACAACCCTCAAGAAGGCCAGGAGACGGTCGTTATGGCGAAAACCCTAATCGTCTTCAACACTATTATCAATTTCAAGTTTTACTAAAGCCGTCACCTAGTGATATTCAAGACTTGTATCTTGACTCACTCGCAGCAATCGGCATTGATTTAAAAATGCATGATGTTAGGTTTGTTGAGGATAACTGGGAATCACCCACTCTAGGAGCGTGGGGTCTTGGGTGGGAGGTATGGCTAAATGGTATGGAAGTTAGTCAGTTTACATACTTCCAGCAAGTTGGTGGCCTCACATGTAAACCCATTTCAGGTGAGCTGACTTATGGCCTTGAAAGGCTTGCAATGTATCTCCAGAGTGTTGATAGCGTTTATGATCTAATTTGGACAGAAGGACTTACCTACGGTGATGTATTTCATCAAAACGAAGTAGAGCAGTCAAAATATAACTTTGAGATTGCTGACACTGAAGTTCTTTTCAGGCAGTTTGATGAAGCTGAAGCCATGAATTTAAAACTTATTGAAGAGAACCTCCCTTTTCCAGCCTATGAGCAAACGATGAAGGCATCACATATCTTTAATCTTCTTGATGCAAGAAAAGCAATCAGTGTGACTGATAGGGCAAGATTCATTCGAAGAGTAAGAGCTATGAGTCAAAAGGTAGCTCAGGAATATTATGACTCGAGAGAAAGATTGGGTTTCCCAATGTTAAAAAAATAGTTTTTTTGAAGCTGATGAGGCCTTTTCACTCTATATATAATAAAATTCTTAAATGGTCGTCTAGTCGATTTGCGATTGTTTGGCTTTCAGCCATCAGTTTTTTAGAATCATCTATTTTTCCAGTTCCAATTCAAGACTTATTACTGGCTTCAATGTCACTAAAAAACAGGCCAAAAGCCTACTATTTTGCTGCAATATGCACGGTTGCCTCAGTTCTTGGAGCAATAGCTGGTTACTTTATTGGTGTTTATGCAATCAATTTAATCACACCACTTCTAACGAAATTTAACTACATGCCAGAGCTTTACGCTGCTGAGAACTACTTTAACACTTATGGAATTTGGATTATTTTAATCGCTGGCTTTAGCCCAATACCATACAAGCTATTTACAATCACTGCCGGAATGATGTCCATGGCACTTATACCATTTATTGGTTTTTCTCTAATTGCAAGAGGGGCAAGATATTTCCTAATTTCTATGCTTGTAAGAAAATTTGGAAAAATGGCTGATGCGTGGTTAAATAAGTATATAGACTGGTTAGGATACTTACTTATAATCGCTATTGCTTTATTTCTATGGTATGAATACTAAACTAATAACTCTTCTTTTATTAATCTTCCTATCAGGTTGCCTTACTAATCAACCCGGACAAGTCACTGTAGAAGAAAGGTCATTCAACATAGTTGACACTAAAAGCTCCAATACCTCAACTAAATCAAGCAATACAAGTATTAAAAAAAACTGGTCATTACCAGTTGATTCATCAATTCTTAAAAACTACTCAGAAAAGGATGGTCATTTTGGCCTAACTTTTAATAATAGCTCAGGCCAAGAGGTAAGGGCTGTAAGAAAAGGTGAAGTGGTATATAGTGGAGATAGGATGGCCAGTTATGGAAAGATGATCATTATCAAGCATTCTTATGGCTTTTATAGTATCTACAATCAAAATCAAGATTTGCTTGTTAGTGAAGGTGAAACAATTGAAAAGGGTCAGTTAATCGCATTAACTGGTGACAAACCTTTTTATTTCGAAATGAAAAAATACGAAGAACCCATTAATCCATTAAAATATCTCTAATGAATGACTTCATCCAAAATATAAGCCCAATTCAAACAATTGCAGTTCTTCTTGTAATTACGATTATTACCCATGTTGTTTTGGGTAGTATTTTAAAACAAATTACTAAACACTCTGGTAGCACCAAAACTCAAATTGATGATTACTTAATTGGTGCAATTTCAGCGCCACTTAAGCTTCTTATTTGGTATGGCTGGCTCTACTTTTCTCTAAAAGAGCTAACCTCTGAAATTCAATCTTTAAATGATATTGTTGGCTATATAGCTATTGCGCCAGTATTTATATTAACCTGGGGAGTCCTAAGGTTAATCTCAAGCGTTGAAAGCTACCTCTTAGAATCTGAAGGCAGTGTTGACAAAGACTCTATTCGACTTTTTACCCGCTTAGTTAAGATTCTTTTTGTATTTGCTATTATCCTCGGAGTAGCTCAATTCTACGGTTATGCAGTTTCTTCAATCCTGACTTTGGGTGGTGTTGGTGGTATCGTTGTTGGTTTTGCAGCAAAAGATATGCTTGCAAATGTTTTTGGTGGCCTCATGATCCAAATGGACAAGCCATTCTCAACTGGTGACTGGATTCGAACAACTGACAAAAGCATTGAAGGCGTTGTAGAGAAAATTGGCTGGAGGATGACTCGAATTAGAACTTTTACTAAAAATCCTGTCTACGTTCCAAACTCAATCTTCGCCACAATCCCTATTGAAACCCCTTCAAGGATGACCAATAGACAAATCCATGAAATTATTGGAATTCGATATGATGACATTGCACAAATGGAAAGCATCATCAAAAAAGTCGAGGCGTTATTAACAAAAAGTGATCACATCGATAATGACCTGCCTTGTCGAGTTAATTTTGATTTATTTAACGCTTCATCACTAGACTTTGTTATTTGGGCATCCAGCTCTCTGACAGATGCAGGTGAATTTAAGAAATTTAAGGGAAAATTACTTCTCGATATTGCACAAATCATTGCTGATCATGGTGCTGAGATTGCATACCCCACTCAAACTTTACACATTCAAAAAGCATAAATGACCATCTCCAAGCTTCACATTCGCACTTTTGGGTGTCAAATGAACGAGTACGATTCTAATAAAATGAGTGATGTCCTTAAAACTTCTCATGGTCTAGATTTAACTGAAGATATAAGTAAAGCTGATGTTTTATTAATTAACACCTGCTCTATCCGTGAAAAAGCTGAAGATAAGCTGTTTCACCAATTAGGCCGTTGGAGAAAACTTAAAGATAAAAATCCTAACTTAGTGATTGGAGTTGGAGGTTGCGTTGCCTCGCAAGAAGGCGATCTTATTCTTAAAAGGGCTCCATACGTTGATATGATATTTGGACCACAAACGCTTCATAGACTTCCAAATATGCTAAATGAAGCACTCAATGAAAATGAAATCAGTATCGATATTTCTTTCCCTGAAATTGAAAAATTTGACCACTTGCCTGAACCTCGCAGTGATGGCGCTTCTGCTTTTGTTTCAATTATGGAAGGATGCAGTAAATACTGCACTTTTTGTGTTGTTCCTTATACAAGAGGAGAGGAGATCTCAAGGCCATTCAATGATGTAATTCAAGAAGTCGAGCTATTAGCAAATCAGGGCGTCAAAGAAGTTAATCTTTTAGGACAAAATGTCAACTCCTACAGGGGGTTAATGGATGATGGAGAAATTGCTGATTTAGCCCTTTTAATTGCAATCGTTGCCCAAATTACGGGTATCGAGAGAATAAGGTATACCACCTCTCACCCAGTAGAATTTAGTAATCGACTGATTGAAGCATACGCTGAAGTGCCTGAACTAGTATCTCATCTGCATCTTCCAGTCCAAAGCGGCTCAGACAAAATATTAGGACTTATGAAAAGGGGCCATACTGCAATTGAGTATAAATCCAAAATCAGAAATTTAAAGAAAATCAGACCTGATATTTCTATCTCTTCAGATTTCATTATTGGTTTTCCTGGTGAAACAGAAAAGGACTTCAATGACACAGTCAGCTTGATTAATGAAATCGGCTTTGACAAGTCATTCAGTTTTATCTACTCTAAAAGGCCTGGCACCATCGCTTCTAGCATGCCAGATGACGTAAGCCCAGAAATAAAAAAACAAAGACTTGCAATTATTCAAGATAGGCTCAACGCCAACACTGAAGAAATCTCTAAATCTATGATTGGCAGCCTTCAAAAAGTTTTAGTTGAGGGTGCCTCAAAAAAAGGCGGAACCTTGTCCGGAAGAACTGAAAATATGAGAACTGCTCACTTTCCTGGAAGCAATGAGCTGATTGGAAAAATAGTAATAGTAAGGATTATCAATGGAGCTGGAAACTCACTTCAGGCAAGTTTAGTTGACAATTCAGAGTCTCAGCCATAACTTAGAAAACCAGTAATATCGCCCTGCCTCTTTATAAGGCATAGTGCAATTGTATCTACTCCTTCCAATTGCAAGGGGATCATTTGACCTTAAACTTACTGACTGAAGACCGTCCCATTCAAGTTTAGCCCTATCCTGACCAGAGACATAACAAGAAAAATTATTTATTTCATAGCTTGTGAGCTCTCGAGAGAAGTTAAGATTCAATAATGGCCTCAAATCACCTGAAATAATCAGTGACTTTGGATTAGAACTTTCGATTGGCATATCTACTGTTTTAACTTTGAGAGAAAAACTATTCATCTGGGCGTATGGCCCTGACATTGAAAATCTAGGAATATTTAAAAAGTCACTTGTTTGACTTGCAACCCCAGATTGTTGGCCAAAAGCAATGTAACCCTTTGATTTAAGATACGAGTATGTCAAGTCATCAAACTCTCCATATGGATAAGCAAAAAACTTGTCATTTGTATTCATTTCAGTCGATATCCTTTCTTGAGCAAAAAGAATCTCATCTTCGACAATCTGAGCGCTCTGATTAACCAAGTGAAGATGATTAACACTATGATTATAAATATCTACCAAAGGTGCCATCTCACGAAGCTGGTTCCAAGTCATCATAGAGTCATATTTTTTATCTACAGGGTTAGTAGATATAAAAACGGACATTGGAAATTGATACTCAACTAATAATGGAAAGGCTTCAGTATAGATTGATAAAAACCCATCATCTGCTGTCAGACTTACACAATTAGATGGCAAGCTTTCTTTTGACTGGAGGCTTTTTATTATTTTTTTTAATGGAAGAACTTTGTAATCATTATTTTTTAAGTACTCTAGGTGCTGTTTAAAGACCTCTGGTGAAGTGCTCGTTGATTTAGGGCCATCATCAGAGAAACGATGATATACAAGAAGGACACAGTCATCCTCTAGAGCCTGAGAGCTGAAAGGAGAATAAATTAAAATTATAACTAAGAGCCTTAAGAGGATTTTGGATAGAGTCATAAGTTAAATGATAAATTAATTATGAAGCAAAATCATGCAACTTAACATTTGTTTTCAATGGAATTCAGTAAAATATAAATCATGAAATTTTCTCTCAATATTCAGCGCTCAGAACAGCTTGTTAATATTTGTGGAAGCTTAGATAAAAATCTAGAAAATTTAGCTACTAATCTTGATTTAGATATCTCTAATAAAGGGGCTGATTTTAATATTAAGGGCGACAATGCAGCGAAGGCTGTTTCAGTTCTTCAGGAATTATTAATCTTGTCTGAAAAGAAAACGATTGATTTTAGTGATATTGATCTTTGTATCAAATCACTCAGCAGTTCAAATGGAGAGGAAAAATCAGTCACAATAAAAACCAGTAAAAAACACATTCATATAAGAAGCGACAATCAACAAAAATATGTTAACTCTATAATTGAAAATGATGCCGTTTTTGCCATTGGACCTGCAGGAACAGGAAAGACATATTTGGCTGTTGCAAGAGCTGTTGAAGCTCTTGAAAACTCAAATGTAAAAAGAATAGTTTTAGTTAGGCCGGCAGTTGAGGCTGGAGAAAAATTAGGCTTTCTACCTGGTGACCTTAGTGAAAAAGTGGATCCCTACCTTCGCCCTATTTACGACGCACTATATGAGTTTATTGGCTTCGAAAGAGTCAATAAATTAATAGAAAAACACGTCATAGATGTTGCTCCGTTGGCTTTCATGAGAGGCAGAACGCTCAATGAGTCATACATTATCCTTGATGAAGCCCAAAACACCACCATACCTCAAATGAAAATGTTTTTAACAAGGATGGGTTTTGGTTCAAAAATGGTCATAACGGGTGACGTCACGCAAATTGATTTACCTAATCCAAGTCAGTCTGGATTAACTGACGCAATCAAAATCCTAAAAAATATTGATCAAATTGCATTTTGTAATTTTGATGCCAATGACGTAGTTAGGCACCAGTTAGTTAAAAAAATTGTAAGTGCTTACGATAAAAACTAAATGAGCCCTAATAATAAAATTATAGTGGGTCTTTCTGGCGGTGTTGATTCATCAGTTTCAGCATACTTATTACTTGAACAAGGTTTTCAAGTTGAAGCCCTCTTTATGAAAAATTGGGATGAGGATGATGATGATGAATATTGCAGCGCATCACAAGACCTTGCTGACGCTCAGCAGGTCGCAGATTTACTGGGCATTAAACTTCATACAGTCAACTTTTCACATGAATACTGGGAAGATGTTTTTGAGCATTTTTTATCTGAACATAAAAAAGGTAGAACGCCTAATCCTGACGTATTGTGCAACCAAAGGATTAAGTTCAAGGCCTTTTTAGACTACGCAATAGATCTTGGTGCAGATAAAATTGCAACGGGTCACTACGCCAGAATTACAAATAAAAATGGAAAATACTTTCTTAAAGCTGGAGTTGATGGAAATAAAGATCAGAGTTACTTTCTGCACTTGTTAAGCCAGGATCAACTCTCAAAAAGCTTATTTCCTTTGGGTGAAATTGATAAAAAAGAAGTTCGTGAAATTGCAAAGAATCAGCAATTTGGGAATGCAGATAAAAAAGATTCAACAGGAATTTGTTTTATAGGTGAAAGGCCATTTTCAGAATTTTTAACTACTTTCCTTACTAAAGAAAAAGGTGATATCGTAGATCAAGATGGTTCGTTCATTAAACACCATAATGGACTCCCCTTTTATACAATAGGCCAAAGAAAAGGCCTTGAGATAGGAGGTGGATTTGGTGACTCTCAAGAGCCCTGGTTTGTTGCAGATAAGCTTGTTGAGTCGAATCAAATTGTCGCTGTTCAGGGGGATCATCAAATGCTCTATCATAACTCACTTGTGGCAGATGACGTTCATTGGATTGATGAAGAGCCCAAATTTCCATTAAATTGTAGTGCAAAAATACGTTATCGACAGGCCTCTCAAGAATGTAGCGTTATAATCAAGGATGATGGAACTATTAAGGTTTATTTTAGTGACCCTCAAAGAGCCATTACACCTGGACAATCAATAGTTTTTTACAATAATGATATTTGTCTCGGTGGGAGTGTAATCAAATCAAGAGCTAATGAATAAATCAGCAAAACAAACCATTGCTCTAGCGAGTATATTTCAATCCTCAGCACTAGTTCATCAGCTTGCTGTTTCTGGAAAATGTGATAGTCATACAAATAAGGCAAGCCTTAGCAGTATTGTTAGTGAGAGTGACTCAATTGATGAAATTTTTACTTCGCCTGAGGATCTTAAAATTGGCTTTGACTCCTTAAAGCTTATTCTTGAGAAGAAAACAATTGATATGCATAACGTCATGATCTATACAACAGCCCTCATTAACCTAGAAAAAAAATTAATGAAAAAACCTAAACTCTTAACTCAAATCTCAGAAGAAATTAATCTAATCAACAAGCAAGAGTTTTTTGATGTGTATCATAGCAATTCGATTGCCCGTCTTGCTGAACTCTATAAAAACACTTTGGGTAGTCTCAACCCAACAATTATGGTTCGTGGGGAGCAAATATACCTATCAAATCAACACACTGCGAATCATATTAGGGCTCTACTATTAGCCGGAATAAGGGCTGTCTCATTGTGGAAAAGTCAGGGTGGAAAAACTTGGCACTTGTTATTAGGAAAAAAGAAAACCCTTGAATATATTAAATCATTGGCTAATTAAGCTAATACAAACAAATGCTTGCATAAATGAAGGTGAGACTCTATAATTCATGTTTTCTTATTTTAAGCATTAATAAATACATATGGCCAACTCAGCAGGTTCAAAAAAACGCGCAAGACAAGCAGTTAAGCGCAACAAACACAACTCTCAAATTAGAGCTAAAGTTCGTACCTTTATTAAGAAGGTTGCTTATGCGATTGATGCTGGAGACAAAAAAGAAGCCACAAGTGGTTATGCCGATATGCAAAAAAATATGGATCAAGCGGTCAGCAAAGGCTTAATTCATAAAAATCAAGCTGCGAGAAAAAAATCTCGTTTAAGTGCTCAGATTAAAGCGCTTTAATAAGTTATCTCAAAGGTTAATTTATTGATTACAAAATCATTGATATAATTAAAACCCTCTTTTGAGGGTTTTTTTATATCTAAAATTTATTAATGCTATGATTGATGAAAGCGACAAATCTTTATTTAGATCAACGGTTGACCTTCAAAAACCTCTCGACAAAGATAGCAACAAAAAGCAAAGCCTTCATAAAATCAACGCGAGTAAACCGTTTGAAGATTATAGCTTTTTATATGAAGCCAATATATCTGGATCTGAGGCTATTACTCACTTTAAAGATGGCTTATCTCCAAAAGTTCTTAAAAAAATGAAACAAGGCAATATTGGATCCATTCCCTCAATTGATTTACATGGATATAAAATTGAGCAGGCATGTAAATCAATATCTGACTTTATACACTTCCATTCTGACAAAAGATTTATTCAAATCATTCATGGCAAGGGCTATCATTCTGATAATGGACTTTCAATTATGAAATCGCAAGTTGTTCACTACTTAAAGCAACATCCAAATGTCTTAGCTTTCTGTTCATGCCCTCAAGAAATGGGAGGCACTGGAGCAGTATTTGTGCACCTTAAAGCTGATGTTTGATATTGATGAAATTTATAGTGTCTCTAACTTTGTAAGATTGTGTAAGAATTCAATTGAAAAACATATCCCACAAAGCTTTATACAAGGTGAAATTTCAAATCTTTCAAAACCATCGTCAGGTCATTGGTATTTCTCACTTAAAGATGAAAATAGTCAAATCAGGTGTGCATTTTTTAGATTAAATCAACGCAAAATTCAGTTCACACCTGAAAATGGCATGTCAGTTATCATTAGAGGGGTAACTACGCTTTACCCTCAAAGAGGTGATTTTCAGCTTATTGTTCAGCACATGGAGCCAGCTGGAGTTGGAAACCTCCAGATGGCCTTTGACCAGCTTAAGAATAAGCTAAGGTTGGAAGGCTTATTTGATTCTGAAAACAAGAAAGAACTCCCAGCCTATCCAGAGAAAATTGGCGTCATTTCATCATCAACTGGATCAGTCATTAGAGACATCATTAAAGTTCTGAAATCACGCTACCCATTGTCAGAAATATTACTCTACGACACGATTGTTCAAGGGGAAAACGCTCATCACAAGATTATTAGGGCACTCAAAGCAGCAGATGATCAAAAGACTTGTGATATATTAATCCTTGCAAGAGGAGGAGGGTCTCTAGAAGACCTTTGGGCGTTTAACGAAGAAGATCTTGCTAGAGCAATATTTGATTGCTCAACGCCAATCATTAGCTCGATAGGACATGAAACTGATACAACAATTGCTGATTTCGTTGCAGACTATAGAGCGCCAACACCTTCAGCAGCAGCCGTATCGGCAACCCCTGATGTTAATGCCATTCTCTACAATGCTTCAAAGCTAAAAAAATATTTACTTGAATCAATAAAGCAATCTGTCGAATCCAATAAATACTCTTTAGCTCTACTTAAACAAAGAATTATCGACCCAAGTCAACAACTACTAATGAACGCACAAAAACTAGACGACTTGGAGCTAAGACTTATAAGAACTAATAAGCGTCTAATTGATGAAAACAAAGGAAAACTTAAATTACTGATTTCTCAATTAAAAAACTACTCTGAAAGCTTTATAAAACTTCAAAAAAATCAGTTATCTAATCGCGGGAGCGTTTTGAGCCTTCTTTCTCCGCTTAACACCCTCTCGAGGGGTTATACAATCACCCAAAATACAAAAGGCGAGATAGTAACTTCACATAACCAAATAAATTCTGAAGAACTGATTATTACTCAATTTCATGATGGAAAAGTTACTTCCAAAGTAGTCAATAAAGAGGATAATTAATTTAACTCACTAAACGTTCAGTTATGAAATCAAATGTATCATTTTTTCGACGAATTGGCTCAATATCTTACGACCTCTTTCTGGTCTTTTCATTTGTTTTTTTTATTGCTGGAATCGTAATTCTTGTCAACAACAAAGAGCCAATTACAAATCCATATTTTTTCTTTCTGGTTACCTTGCCAGCTATTTATGCATATTTTTCAATATCATGGGTTAAGGGCAAACAAACTCTAGGGATGAGGGCCTGGAAATTTGAAATTACACAAGAAGATGGAGACAACATAACTTATAGGCAATCTGCTATTCGTTTTTTATTAGCTGTAATCTCGTTAGCAGGCGTAGGCTTTATTTTTCAATTTTTAAACAAAAATAAACTCCCAATTCATGACTATTATTCGAAAACTTATCTCATGTCCATTTACAAACAAATAGATGGGCAATAAATCACAAACTGGTTTAATTGGTTTTATTTATAAAAATAAGATTACCCTACTTCTAATCGTTATTCTTTTCGCTTTAGTCAAACAAAACATTATTGATAATAACTTTCCCGAAGTTGTCATTGATAAAGAGCATGCACTCAATCAAATAAAGATGAATAATGAAAATTTAGAAAACGATAATGCAGCTCTTCAAAACAAAATAGGTAGCTATACTCAGGAAGATTTAAACCTAATTGAATCAAAAGCAAGATTTAAATATGGACTGGTTAAAGAAGGAGAGATTTTTTTTAAAATAAACAAGGCTATTGAAACTGAACCATTGACAGGAAACGTTGATGCTACTTTATAATTAGCTAAACACTTAAATGAAGGATGTTCTTGCTGACATGAACAAAGACAAATATTTTCTAATCGTTCCAGCAAGTGGTGTCGGCAGAAGAATGGGTTCTTCAACCCCAAAACAATATTTAAGGCTTGAAAATGGGCTGACAATTATTGATCAATGCCTTAAAACACTTTTAGAAATCAACCTAATTTCAGGCTTTGTAGTAGCTTTATCAAGTACAGACTCTTTTTTTAAATCTTCATCTTTTTTTAATCACTCAAAGATTTTAGCAATCGCAGAAGGCGGGCAAGAAAGGTTCAATTCTGTTCTAAATGCATTAAATTCTTTAAATGAAACCGCGCAACCCAATGACTGGGTTTTGGTTCATGACTCTGTCAGGCCGTGTATTAAAAAGAGCGACATCGAAAAGCTCATTCGAGAAGTTTCAAAAGAGTCAGTTGGAGGACTCCTTGCGACCAGTGCCATTGATACGGTTAAAGAAAAAAATGCAAGTGGCTCAATATCAACCATCGATCGTAAACAACTTTACATGGCTCAAACGCCTCAAATGTTTCGATTTGGTATCCTTAAAGAGGCAATTGAGAGCACTATTAAAATTGGTAGCAAGATTACTGATGAGTCTGAGGCGATTGAAAAAATGGGTCATTCAATCAAAATTATTAATGGCTCTTCTAGTAACATCAAAATTACGACAAAGGATGACATTGAATTAGCTAACTACTTTTTGAAAAAATTATGATCATTAAAACTGGCTTAGGCCAAGATTCTCATCGATTTGAAAAAGCATCTGGCAAAGACTTGGTTTTGGCAGGGGTCAAATTCGATTATCCATTCGGATTAAAAGGTAATAGTGATGCTGACGTAGTTTTTCATTCAATCACAAACTCCATCTCAAGCATTACAGGGAAAAATATTTTAGGTGATGTTGCAGATCAACTTGCAAAAAAAGGTAAAAAAGATAGCAGCAAATACCTTCAAATAGCACTTGAGGACTTAGGGGATTGGAAAATTAATCATATTGCAGTTGCTCTTGAGTGTGCAAAGCCAAGAATATCTAACCATGTCGAAGCTATGAAGGAAAGCATTGCTAATATTTGTAAAATTAATGTATCGGATGTCGGCATTACGGCCACCTCCGGCGAGGGCCTCACTTCCTTTGGAAGAGGTGAAGGAATTCAAGCAATAACCATAATAACTGTTAGTAAATCATGACTTTAATAGACAATCCTACGCGATCAAAAATTAATAAAATTCATTTCATAGGGATTGGAGGTTCTGGAATGAGTGGAATTGCTGAAGTACTTGTCAACCTGGGCTATGAAATTTCTGGTTCTGACATTCAATCAAGTCCAATTACTGAAAAACTTGAAAAGATCGGCTGTCAAATTAGTTACTCTCAAAAAGCTGAAAATGTCATAGGCAAACAGGCAGTTGTTGTCTCTTCAGCTATTAACAAAAATAACCCCGAACTCCAGGAAGCAAGACATCAAAGACTATTGATTGTTCCTAGAGCAGAAATGCTGGGCGAGTTAATGCGATTTCGATTTGGAATAGCCGTCTCTGGAACTCACGGCAAAACAACGACAACAAGTCTGATTGTTCACATAATGAGTGCAGCTAGACTCGACCCTACCTTCATTATTGGTGGAATCATTAACGCGACAGGGATGAATGCAAAGCTTGGCAAAAGTGACTATCTAATTGCTGAGGCAGATGAGAGTGACGCATCCTTTCTTCATCTACAACCCATGCTAAGTGTCATTACAAATATTGATGAAGACCACATGTCGACCTACAATCATAATTACGACAATTTGACTGAGGCATTCATCAGTTTTACCTCTAACCTTCCGTTCTATGGCATCTGTGTTGCTTGCATTGATGACGAAGGGGTCAAAAATATTATTAAAAAAATTCATAGGCCAGTTTTAAGTTATGGGTTTAGTGATTCAGCCGACGTGAAGGCCTCAAATGTTTCACAAAATGAAATGAAAATGTCGTTTGATGTAAGCTGTGCGAAGTATAAAAAGAGTTTCCCTGTTTCACTCAACTTAATAGGAAGACATAACATCTTAAATGCACTTGCAGCAATAAGTATTGCTATTGAGCTTGATATTAAAATAGATGTTATTCAAAAAGCTTTATCCCACTTTAGTGGGGTATCTAGAAGACTAGACTATCATCAGAAGCTGATTATCAACACTCAACAGACCCCACTATTTGACGACTATGGGCACCATCCAAATGAAATATCTGAGGTCATAAGCACCTTAAGAAATACTTATCCAGAAAAAAGATT
>CABXNH010000013.1 GCA_902513495.1 uncultured Gammaproteobacteria bacterium | reverse complement strand
AGCAATTAGAGCCGATTTACTTATGCTACTTGCCGCAGCGATATGGGGGTTTGCCTTTGTTGCACAGCGAGAAGGAATGGAGACGATGGGTCCATTCTTGTTTAACACGGCTCGGTTTTTTATTGGTACCGTATTCCTATTTCCTATCGTCTGGTACATTTCAAAGAAAAATAAGGCGCCAACAGACAAGGAAACGTCAACTAAAAAATTATTGTTTGCGGGAACGGTTGCCGGCTTGTTTCTATTTATTGCATCCAGCTTTCAGCAGGTCGGTATCCAGTATACGACTGCTGGAAAAGCAGGCTTTATTACCGGTCTTTATATCTTTTTTGTGCCGCTTATCGGTATCTTTTTTGGTCAGAAAACAGGCTCTGGAACCTGGTTGGGCGCCTTTATTGCGGTCATTGGGTTGTATCTGCTGAGTATTAATGAAGACTTCAGTATTGCACGCGGCGACCTCCTTCAACTTATATGCGCTGTTTTCTTTGCTGCACACGTTTTAGTGATTGGCTATGTTGCCAAGAGAATGGACCCCTTAAAGCTCTCCTTGATTCAGTACTTTGTCTCCGGCGTTTTAAGTTTCTTTATCGCTATTGCGATCGAAGTGATCACGTGGCAGATGATTGTGGACACAGCAATTCCGCTGCTTTATGCCGGAATAATGTCGATTGGAGTCGGCTATACGCTTCAAGTTGTTGCTCAGCAGCACGCTAAGTCATCTCACGCGGCAATTATATTGGGTTTAGAGGGCGCATTTGCAGTTCTTGGTGGCTGGTTGATACTAGATGAAAACCTATCAACAAGAGGGCTTATTGGTTGCGGATTAATGCTCTCTGGTATGTTTTTATCTCAGTTACTGCCTCGCTTAAGATTTAATAAAAGCTAAACCAAGAAAATCGGCTTCTCATGGTATGATTAGCCAGCTTCTTTGTATTTAATGTAATAGTGGACATTGATGAATATTATCGATCTTCAAAACATAACAGTATTTCAAGGAAGAAACAAAGTCCTTGATCACTTCTCTTTGACGATTGACGAAAGTCAGAGCGCAGTGATTTTAGGTCCTAATGGCTCTGGTAAAACGACCCTCCTTAAACTCTTAAATCGTGAACTTTACATCGTTGAAGACCCAAAGAGTAGTCTCAAAATTTTTGAAAAAGACAAGTGGAATGTTGATGATCTGAGATCCAACCTGGGCGTTGTCTCTCAGCATCTTCAGTACGGTTATTCTAAAAGTGCAATTGGTCTCTATGTCGTTCTCTCTGGTTTTTATTCCAGTGACGGGATATGGCAGCACCAAACGTTTGAAGATGATAAGTTAAATCGGGCCAAAGAGGTGATGGATTTGTTATCTATATCTGACCTGCAAGATCGAGCGTTCTCTTCGATGTCTACTGGAGAGCAAAGAAAGTTTTTACTGGCAAGATCTTTGGTGAATGATCCCGCTGTTTTAGTATTTGATGAGCCAACGAGTGGCCTCGATATGAGCACCTGTTTCCAGTACCTTGAAATTATAAGAGAACTCATCAGCATGGGAAAAAAAGTGGTCTTGGTGACGCATCATGTTCACGAAATCCCGCCCGAGGTAACCAGAGTCATTCTTTTGAAAGAGGGCAAGGTTATTGATGACGGGGACAAGGATGAAATGTTAACAAATGCCAATCTCACCAACCTGTTTGACTGGCCAATTAAAGTAGTTAAAGAAAACGGGTATTACCAAGCAATGCCTAGCTAGTTAGTCTTTGTCAGTGCGATAAAGAGCTGATAGGGCGTGCGCCTGAAGGCCTTCACCGAATGCTAGTGTTGAGGCAGTTTTGCCTAGTTTGTTGGCGCCTTCTTTTGAAGCCATAATGATGCTCGTCCTTTTAGTGAAGTCGTAAACTCCGAGCGGTGATGAAAATCGAGCAGTGCTAGATGTTGGAAGCACATGATTCGTTCCAGCGCAATAATCTCCGAGTGCTTCAGAGGAGTACTTGCCCATAAAGATTGCCCCAGCATGTTTAATTTTATCAACAATGCTCTCAGGGTCTTCGACGGAAAGCTCGAGGTGTTCTGGAGCTATCTCATTAGAGATTTGTATCGCCTCATTAATATCTTTAGTCAAAATGAGAGCGCCTCTATTCATTAAAGATGTTCTTATAATATCTCTTCTATCCATCGAAGGTAGTAGTTTGTTAATGCTCTCTTCAACTTGGTTTAAAAAGTCTTGGTCTGGACAAAGTAGGATTGCCTGTGCATCCTCGTCATGCTCGGACTGTGAGAAAAGGTCCATCGCTATCCAGTCTGGATTCGTTTTACCGTCACAAATAATCAGTATTTCAGAAGGGCCAGCAATCATATCAATGCCAACTTGCCCAAAAACTTGTCTTTTTGCTGTAGCCACATAGATGTTCCCAGGACCAACAATCTTGTCCACTTTAGGAATTGTCTCGGTGCCATAAGCAAGGGCTGCGATGGCCTGTGCGCCGCCAATGGTGAATACAAGGTCAACCTCAGCAAGGTATGCTGCCGCTAAAACGAGCTCATTGACTAGGCCGTTAGGCGTCGGAACGACCATGACGAGCTCTTCAACGCCAGCTACCTTGGCCGGTGTAGCGTTCATGAGGACAGATGAAGGGTAGGCCGCCTTGCCCCCAGGAACATAGAGGCCAGCCCTTTCTATAGGAATAACTGTTTGACCTAAAACGGTTCCATCCTCTTCAGTGTAGCTCCAAGACTCCTGGATTTGCTTTTGGTGATAAGACTTGATGCGATCAGCTGCTGTGGACAAGGCTTTTTTTTGTTCCTCATCCAGATTATCGAAGGACTCCTTAAGTCTCTCTTTTGAGATAACAAGATCTGCAATAGAGGCTGCATCAACCGAGTCAAATTTTTGAGTGTAATCTAAAACAGATTTGTCGCCGTTTTGGATGACATCATCAATAATTTTTTTAACCGAGTCATTTATCTCTTGATTAGAGGAATTATCCCAAGAAGTCAATGAGTTAAGTTGGGCGTCAAAATTTGGATACTCAGACGATAACTTATTAATCATAAGTTTTGCTCAATTTTTTGGATCCACTGATTAATTTCTTCGTGTTTTGTATTGAAGGCGGCAGAGTTCACTATGAGTCTTGAGCTGATCTCTTGTATTAATTCGAGTGGCACTAAATTGTTTGCCTTTAAAGTGTTTCCAGTGTCCACAAGGTCAACGATGCAGTCTGACAATCCAACAATAGGAGCCAGCTCCATAGCGCCATAAAGCTTAATCACTTCGACCTGCTTCCCTTGCTTGTAAAAGTACTCTTTCGCTGATTTAACGTACTTTGTAGCGACCTTTAGGGTGCTCTTGTTTAAGTCTTGATCTTTTTTTGAGGCGACCATCAGTCTGCATTTAGAGATACCTAAATCCAGTAACTCAAAAATTCCATTTGCACCGTGCTCTAACAAAACATCTTTACCAGCAATTCCAAAATCAGCAGCCCCGTGCTGAACAAAAACAGGAACGTCACTAGCCCTAATCACAATCACCTTAACGTCACTGAGATTAGTATCTAGAATTAATTTCCGACTCTCTAGCTCACTCTTGGAAATGCTGATACCTGCTTTCTCAAAGAGAGGGAGTGTTTGGTCTAATATGCGACCTTTCGATAGTGCTATCGTTAACATACTTATATTTCTAGTTGTTTAGTTTTTCTAGTGCTGAACGCGTTCTATATCTGCGCCTAGCATTTTAAATTTTTCTTCAATCATCTCATATCCACGATCGAGATGATAGACGCGCTCAATTGTTGTGGATCCCTGAGCAGCCAGACCAGCCAATACGAGACTGGCAGAAGCTCTGAGATCGGTAGCCATCAGATTTGCGCCAGACAAAGATTTTACCCCTTTACATACGACTGTGTTGCCTTCTAGTTTGAGGTCAGCTCCCATACGGCTGAGCTCAGGAACGTGCATAAAGCGATTTTCAAAGATAGTTTCTGTAATAGTACTGCCTCCATTAGCAATAGAATTAAGTGCCATGAACTGCGCTTGCATATCGGTTGGAAAGTTGGGGTAAGCGCTCGTTCGAATATTGACAGGATGTGGTCTTTTCCCCTTCATATCAAGTTTGATAGAGTTTTGGTTGGTTTGAATGTCCGCTCCTGTTTCAATCAGCTTGCCAATCACGGCACGCATGGCATCCGGCTCAATATTATTAACCGTAATTTTCCCGCCCGTGATGGCTGCTGCAACTAAATAAGTGCCAGCTTCGATTCGGTCCGGGCAAATTGAGTATTCAACTCCGCTCAAATGATCAACGCCTTCAATCACTAGCGTTGAGGTGTTTTCGCCTGAAATTTTTGCGCCCATTTTCTTGAGGCAGCGAATGAGATCGGTTACCTCGGGCTCTTGGGCAGCATTATTAATGGTTGTAATTCCCTTCGCAAGAGAGGCTGCCATAATAATATTTTCAGTAGCAGTCACAGAAATCAAATCAAAATTAATCTGAGCACCAACAAGCTCTTTGGTGGTCGCATAAATGTAGCCATTATTAACCTCTATCGCTGCACCCATTTTCTCTAGAGCATCAAGGTGGAGGTTGACTGGACGCGTTCCAATGGCGCAGCCCCCAGGCAGTGATATTTTGGCTTTCTTGTACTTAGCAAGCATTGGCCCAAGGGCTAGAATAGAAGCGCGCATGGTTTTAACGAGAGAGTATTCAGCAGTCAGATTGGTCAGCTTTGAAGAGTCAATCAAGATTGAGCCATCCTCCTCAAGAACAAAGTTTGAACCCATATCCATGAGCAGCCTTAGTGTGGTTGAAACATCGCTGAGTTGCGGCGTATTTGAAAGTTTTAACGGGCCATCAGCAAGGATGGATGAAAAAAAGATAGGCAAGGTTGCATTCTTTGAGCCAGAGGTTTTAATACTTCCTTTTAAGGGAGTACCTCCATTTATAACTAATTTATACATTTATTTAGGATTTTGAGAGCATTTTATCAATTAGTCTTTCAATCCCTTGGCGTTTGATTTTGGAGTCATAGCCAATTTTAAAAATGTCAATAAGACTGACAGACTGAATATCTAAATCATAGATTTTCCATCTCTCTGATTGGATCAATTTTAATATTATCGTTAAAGGGTAGCCATCATTTTGGATAGAAAAATGTAATTTAACTCTAGCAAAGTTTTCATTTTGACTGAAATTTTTATCGACAACTATGTTGATATTTTCCCAATCTGGATAATCTACTAAATATGGTACATAGTCTTTAATTAACGAATTCTTAATATCTCTTTCAAATATTTTTTTTTGCTGTAAGTTGAGATTATTCCAGTGATCACCTAGAGCAAGTTCTGTGCTGAGCTCAAGGTCAATATATGGAATAATTTTCTTTTTAGTCAGATTAATAGTTGAGGTTAATGCCCCATTGTTTTGATTGTGTAAATCAATAAATGCACAAACAACGTCATTGATTATAGCTTCAACCTGTTCTGTTGGTCCATCACCAGCTAATTGTGGAGAAATTGAAGGGCAGGTGGTTGCGGCATGGATTATCCCGATAAAGAGAAAATTAATCAGGAATGCCTTTAAAATATTAAGGACAAATTTCATGACGCTATTGTACTATAACTGCGAAATAAATTATTGAAATGCAAAACCAAAATCTAAAAATAAAATTAGAACACCTGACAAGAGAATCTGGCGTCTATAAGATGCTTGATAAATCAGGAAAAGTTATCTATGTTGGTAAAGCAAAAAACTTAAAAAACCGAGTATCAAATTATTTTGTTAAGTCCAACCAAGACGAAAAAACACAGTTGCTGCAAAAAAATATTGATGATTTTTCAATCATCATTACTAAAACTGAAACTCAGGCACTGCTTTTAGAGAATGATCTTATTAAACAGTTTAAACCGAAGTACAACATTCTTCTT
Organism: uncultured Gammaproteobacteria bacterium; assembly: GCA_902513495.1. Lineage (GTDB taxonomy): Bacteria > Pseudomonadota > Gammaproteobacteria > PS1 > Pseudothioglobaceae > Pseudothioglobus. The sequence goes on along the minus strand of CABXNH010000013.1, from coordinate 25,830 downwards.
AAAGACTCAAAAAGCTACCCCTATATATACATCAGTAATGACAAGCATCCCCGCTTAGGGATGTTTAGAGGAAAGAAGAATAAGGATTACCACTATTTTGGTCCTTATCCTTCGAAATATGCAGCGAGAGACGCTCTGGGTCTTTTAAAAAAGATCTTTAGAGTGAGGCAGTGCAGTAACAGTTTTTACAGGGTGCGTTCAAGGCCATGTCTCGAGTATCAAATTGGGTTATGTAGCGCCCCATGCGTTGGCAAAATTTCTGATGAGAGGTATGAGCAGGATGTTGAGCTGGTTTCTCTTTTTCTTAATGGAAAGTCTTCAAAACTTCTTAGTCAGGTGTCAAAAAAAATGAAGTCTGCCTCCATCGATCTTGATTTTGAGGCGGCAGCAAAGTATAGAGATCAGCTTATCAACCTAAGAACTATTCAAGAGAAGCATAGCTCACAATTTACATCAGACATGGATGTTGTTAGCATCTTGAAAGATGCCGAGGTACACTGCATTGAGATCGTTTTTGTGCGATCAGGAAAACAGATTGGGAATGAGACATTCTTTCCAAAAAACGCAAAAAAAGACTCCTGTGAAGCAGTTTTGAGTGCTTTTTTACCGCTCTACTATTTAGGTAAAAATACGCCAAAGGAGATTGTCATTAGCCATAAACTGGAAGATAAAGTGGTTTTAGAGTCTGGGCTGTTGACAAAGCTCATTCATAAGCCGAAGATTGATAAAAAACTGTTTCTGGAATTGGCAACTCTAAATGCTAAAGAAAATTTAAAGCAGCGACTCTTACTTAAATATACAAAAAAGAAGCAACTTGAAGGGATTCAAAAAACCTTAGCACTAGACTCATTGCCTGAGGTTATGGAGTGTTTTGACATCAGTCACACGATGGGAGAGGCGACAACTGCTTCCTGTGTTGTTTTTGAAAAAGGACTTCCTAAAGTCAGCGAGTACAGACAGTTCAATATCAAAGATATAACCCCAGGAGATGACTATGCAGCTATCAATCAGGCTGTCTTTAGAAGGTATTCGCGGCTTCTAGAGTCTAAAAAAGAGATGCCAGATATTGTCTTTATTGATGGCGGACTGGGTCAACTCAACCAGGCCATCATGGTTATGAATTCAATTGGAATCGACTCAGTGCTTCTTGTCGGCGTAGCTAAGGGCGAGGGCAGGAAGGCAGGGCTAGAGACTTTAATCACTGTTGAGAATGACAAAGTGAAAAGAATTTCACTTCCACCTTTTGATCCAGCTCTTCTTTTAATCAATCATGTCAGAGATGAGTCACATCGATTTGCAATTAAAAATCATCGCAAGAAGAGAGCTAAAAAAAGAACCAAGTCGTCCTTAGAGTCTATCAAAGGGGTTGGTGTAGGCAAAAGAAGTGCTCTGCTGAATCACTTTGGCGGCATTCAAGAAATAGAAAATGCAAGCGTTGATGAGCTTCAAAAAGTAGTCGGCATTAATTATAAATTAGCGTCTAAAATAAGAGAATCATTAAAGAAGTAAATTGAATCTATGTTTATACTCAGACTGTTAATTGCCGCTCTCGTTGTTAGTTATCTTATTTGGTTATTCAATACACGTGTCATGGGGAAGAGCGTTTCGTTATCAAAGATTGCAACCTGGGTTCTTAGCGCTACGTTTCTGATTTTTGTCGTTCTTTCAGGGCTATCTTTCTTAGTGGAGGGGTTCTAAGATTTACTGGACAGAACAAAGGTTTTAAGATGCTTGGTGCTCGTTATTATTCGGTTTGTTGCATTCACAATAATTGAAAGTCTGGACACTTCCCATACCGGAAGATCTCTCATATGATCGCCCATGTAGTCAAAGTTTTTCTCCCCAAAACGGCTAACCAAAGTATCCGCCTTGTTTTGACTCGAGAGGTTAAAGTTTTTATTAGTGGCCATCACATCATCAAAAATTTTAAGATGTTTGGCAACGGCAAACGCATAGTTCTTGTGTGAGGCTGTTGCCAAAACAATTTTACAGCCCTCTTTTTTGCGATCCATAATGTAGCTTATAACGCTCTCGTTATAAGGCAATTCTGGGATATTTATTTCAAATCTTCTAACAAGCTGATCTTTCAAGAAGCCTTTGCCTTTAGATAGCCAGAATAAGTAATGTCCGATTAACCAAGGCCTCTTTGAAAGGACGCCCAAGGACGATAAAAACAATAGATCGGTATCAATTAGTGTGTGGTCAAGATCAACAATTAATGGTACATTGCTAGTTTCCATTATCTAATTCACTCCATGTGTCATAAAGCAGACCTAATTCTTTTTCCATAGTGCTGAGTTTTATTGTCAGGTTCTGTGCATCTGGGTTTTGGTAAAAATCTGGATCTGACAACATTTTTTGCGCCATTGAAATCTCATTTTCTAAGTCTTCAATTTTCTCAGGTAAAGATTTTAATAGTTGCTGATCATTATAGGAGAGCTTTTGAGAAGATTTTTTTGGCTTTGATTTAGTGCCAGACTGCTTTAGGGCCTTATCATTTAATTGATCATTTTTTTGAAGAATGTAGTCATCATAGCCGCCCGAGTACTGCCCAATGACTGCGTTACCTTCCATGACGATGGTTGAGCTGACAATATTATTTAAGAAAGTCCTGTCATGCGAGATAAGAATTAGTGTGCCCGCATAGTCAACGAGCATCTCTTCCAAAAGTTCAAGCGTCTCCACATCCAGATCATTGGTGGGCTCATCGAGAACCAAAAGATTGGCTGGCTGAGACAGGATTTTTGCAAGCATCAAACGGTTCTTCTCTCCGCCAGAGAACATTTTGATGGGCGCCATTGCTTGTTTGCCAGTAAACAGGAACTGTCTCAGATAGCCAATGACGTGCTTACTTTTTCCATTAATATCGATATAGTCTTTACCGCCCGATACAAAATCCATAGCTTTTAAGTTCGGATCAAGCGACTCTCTCATCTGATCAAAGTAGGCGAGCTGGATCGTTTTCGAACGTCTGATATTGCCTTCATTAGGCAAAAGCTCACCAAGAAGAAGTCTAATTAAAGTCGACTTTCCAGACCCATTGCCACCAATAATTCCAATTTTTTCACCTTTTAAAATGAGCAGTGAAAACTGCTTAACAAGCTCAAGTTCGGCTATAGAGTAACTAACATTTTTAACTTCAAAAACAATTTTAGAGACGCGCTTTTCATCCTCTAATGCGTGTATCTTTACGTTTCCTTGCTGCTTGCGTTTATTAATAAATTGTTTACGCATAGCCTCGAGTGCTCTGACTCTTCCCTCATTACGAGTCCTTCTTGCTTTGATGCCTTGACGAATCCACGCCTCCTCTTGGGCGAGCTTTTTGTTGAACCTTACATTTTCGAGTTCTTCGCTGTTAAGTAAGTTTTCTTTGCGTTTAAGGTAGTCTTGGTAACCACAATCAAATATCGAAAGATTACCTCGATCTAGATCAAAAACCTTGTTGACAATTCCTTTGACAAATGAGCGATCATGGCTTATCAATATTAAGGTGCCATGGAAATCTTTGAGCATTTTCTCCAAATCAAGGATTGCTGTAATATCCATATGATTGGTTGGCTCATCGAGCAAAAGAATGTCCGGCTCCTGAATGATTGCTTTCGCAAGCATCACTCTTCTCTTCCATCCTCCAGAGAGGGTTGATAATGAAGTATCAGGGCTCAGCTTGAATCTGTTTAAGATGGTGTCGATTTTATGTAAATACGGCCATAAATCTTGACTCTCAATTTGTTCTTGCAGCTGAGAGCTTTTAGAAATATTGCCATCTTTCAACGCGCCATGATATTTTGATATAAGCCTTCCGCTATCTCCAAGCCCATGGGCAACAATATTAAAAAGCGTATTGTTATTGTCTTCAGGTGGCTGCTGCTCTAGGTAGCTAATTCTTGTATTATTTTTTATTTTTAGGTCGCCGTCATCTGCCGTTACAATACCAGCTAGGACTTTTAAAAAAGTTGATTTACCCTCACCATTGCGACCAATGAGCCCAATTTTGTCACCTTTATGAATGGTTGCATTGATTTCATCCAGGATCACTTTTTCAGAAAATCTAAGAGAAATATTGTCTAAGGTTATAAGTGGCATAAGTTAAAATTGAAACTTTAAATAACAGCTTTACTAATGCGTTATTTTATTCATTTTGTAATTGGACTTTTACTTATTCAGGCACCTTTCGCTGAAAGTATTGAAGTCAGTGACTTTGAAACCACAAAACAGGAAAGTCGATACACCCAGTTGATTGAAAATATCCGCTGCCCTGTTTGTCAGGGTCAGAGCATTGGTGGCTCAAACTCTGGGCTTGCGAAAGACCTAAGGGAAAAAGTGCGCGAGATGATTTTAGATAATCAATCCGATTCTACTATCTATTCTTTCATGGTCGAGCGTTATGGAGACTTTGTTGTCTATAAGCCACCAGTCAGCCCCAAAACATATCTATTGTGGTTTGCACCTCTTTTGGTGTTACTTGTCTTTTTAATGTACTTGTTCCGATCCACTCAAAAAAAATCCGACAAAGAAGTCATCAGTAGGAGTGACATTGAAAAAGCAAAAACATTGTTAAAGTGATTTAATTTGTGAATCGTTTATGAATGAGAATGAAATCAGTGATTTAATTATAAAAGCCTATTCACATCAAAAAAGTGGACAGCTCTCTCATGCAATTCAATCTTGGAATGCACTTTTAAATCATCCCTCAGTCACCCTAGAGTTATCAGCTAATGCACAATTAAATCTTGGTAACTTGCATCTTCAACAAGGCAACAATGATCTCGCTTACGAGAGTATGGCAAAAGCTATCAAAGCTAATCCTAATAGTTCTGAAGCATTTTTTTGTCTAGCCTATATGGAACAAGAGAAGGAAAATTTTTATGAAGCGATTGATTTTTTTGAATCTGCACTCAAAATTAAGCCTGAAGATGTGGGCGCTCTCAACAACCTTGGAAACTGTTATGATCGCCTCAATAAAAGTAAGGATTCAATTGAAATTTACTCTAAGGCAATCGCTTTAGATTCAGAATATATTGCAGCTTACTATAATCGAGGTAACGCATACTCTAAAATAGCAAAAGATGAATTGGCATTGAAGGATTTAACCTTTGCAATTGATTTGGATAATAATTTTTATCAGGCATACTATAATCGTGGGTCAGTATATAAGCGATTAGGCAAAAGCAACTTAGCTGAAAAAGATTTTACTAAAGCGAAAAAACTTGCCAAAGAAGAAATTGAACAATCAAAAAAACAATAGGATAAATGTGAGTGATCTAGAAGAAAACAAATTAATAGCTGAGAGAAAATCAAAATTAGCTTTGCTGAGAGAAATTGGTAATCCCTATGTCAATGACTTTAGACCCCTAAACTTAGCTTTAGATATCCACTCTAAGTTTGATGAAAACACTAATGAAGAGCTTCAAGATGCTAAAGAATCAGTGACAGTTGCTGGGCGAATCATGCTGAAGAGGATAATGGGCAAAGCAAGCTTTGTGCAGCTCCAAGATACCTCTGACCAAATTCAACTCTTTGTCACAAGAGATGAACTTGAAGATGGTTTTTATAATGAGCAGTTTAAGAAGTGGGATATTGGTGATATTATTGGCGCCTCTGGAACCCTCTTTAAAACCAAGACAGGCGAGCTTTCTGTGAGAGTTAATGACATAAGGCTGCTGACTAAGTCTCTAAGACCTTTGCCAGAGAAATTTCATGGCTTATCTGACCAAGAAACAATTTACCGTCAGCGTTATGTCGACTTAATTATGAATGAGGACTCAAGAAGGGTTTTTAAGCTTAGATCGCAAATCATTTCCTATATCAGACAGTTCTTTATTGATCACGATTACCTGGAGGTAGAGACGCCAATGATGCAGGTTATTCCTGGCGGCGCTGCGGCTAAACCATTTATCACGCATCACAATGCTTTGGATATGGATTTATATCTAAGAATTGCACCTGAGTTGTATCTGAAGAGGCTTGTGGTAGGAGGCTTAGATCGAGTTTTTGAGATTAATCGTAACTTCAGGAATGAAGGGCTCTCACCAAGACATAACCCAGAATTTACGATGGCTGAGTTCTATCAAGCTTACGCTACTTACCATGATTACATGGATTTGACTGAAAAGTTATTAAGGGGTATTGCTTTAGATGTTTGTGAGTCTAATATTATTAATTATCAGGGTGATGAGTTTGATTTCTCAAAGCCTTTTGACCGCCTCAGTGTTGTCGATTCAATACTGAAATATAACCCAGATTTGTCAGCGTCTGATTTGTCAGAAGATAATGCTAAATCGACTGCAAAATCTCTTGGTATTCACACCAAAGATAGCTGGGGGCTGGGAAAAATTCAAATAGAAATTTTTGAAGCTACAGTCGAAGAAAAATTGGTCCAGCCTACCTTTGTTACCGAATACCCAACTGAGGTTTCTCCTCTGGCGCGTCGAAATGATGACAATCCTTTTATAACTGATCGATTTGAATTATTTATTGGGGGACGTGAAATTGCTAACGGTTTCTCAGAGCTTAATGATTCAGAGGATCAAGCTCAAAGGTTTAGAGACCAGGTCAGTGAGAAGGATGCGGGTGATGATGAAGCAATGCATTATGACGCCGACTACATTAGAGCACTAGAGTATGGAATGCCTCCAACAGCGGGAGAGGGGATTGGTATTGATCGCCTTGTGATGTTGTTTACTAACTCGGCATCGATAAGAGATGTCTTACTATTTCCTCATATGAGGCCTGAGTATGAAAAGTGATTTTAAGCGCGAGTCTTAATTTGTAATTATGATTCCAGTCTTAACTATAGATGGACCGAGCGGCGTTGGGAAGGGCACAGTTGCGAATATTGTGGCCTCAAGTTTGAGTTGGAATCTGTTAGATTCGGGAGCCATTTATAGAGCGTTTGCTTTAGCAGCATCTAAACGAAATATCACAACAGTGGATACTGAAGCGTTATTAGGTTTGGCATCCAATTTAAATCTCAGATTTGAATCTGACCCTGAAAATAATAAGCTCAACGTCTATCTAGATAATGTTGAAGTTTCATCCGAGCTTCGCACTGAGAAAACCGCTGAACTTGCCTCAAACTTTGCAATGATTGGTCCTCTTAGAGAGTCACTCCTAATGAGACAACAAAAGTTTAGAGAGCTGCCCGGACTTGTAGCAGATGGAAGGGATATGGGTACTGTTGTCTTTAAAGACGCACCCTTTAAGGTCTTTTTAACGGCAAATGTTGAGGAAAGAGCCAAAAGACGACTAAAACAGTTGCAAGATAAGGGCATTGCTGGTAACATTTCGCACACTTTAGAAGAGGTTAAGAAAAGAGATGAAAGAGACGCAAGTCGCAAACACTCTCCTCTTAAGCCAGCTAAGGATGCATTAATCATAGATACATCAGATCTTACGATTAATGAAGTCGTTGCAAGAGTAATGACGCTAGTTAAGGTTTGAGCGGTCAAACCTTTTTTTAATTAACCCGATAAGAGTTAAGTTTAAACCGATATAACTTAACATTTACCGGTCAACATCGAGATAATATGTCAGAATCATTTTCAGAGCTATTTGAGAATAGCGAAATACAACAAAACGTAAAACCGGGCGCCCTTTTAATGGGAACTGTAGTCAGCATGAACCGCGAAAAAGCGATCATCAATGTTGGTTTAAAGTCTGAAGGTTTTATTTCATTAAACGAATTTAAAGATGTCAAAGGCGAACTTGAAATCACTGAAGGTGATGTGGTTGAAGTTGCCCTTGAATCTATTGATGATGGTCTAGGCCATACCCTCCTGTCACGCGAGAAAGCGAAGCGCATTAAAATGTGGCAAGAGCTTGAAGCTGCAATGAACTCTAAAGAAGTTGTCAAAGGAATTGTTACAGGGTCTGTAAAAGGCGGAATGACAGTCGATATTGGTGTTATCAAAGCTTTCTTACCTGGATCACTTGTAGATGTGCGTCCTGTGAAAGACTTTGACTTCCTCTTGGGACAAGAAATTGAGGCTCTAGTCATTAAAATGGACGAAGTTAGAAATAATATTGTTATTTCTAGAAAAGCTGTTATGCAAGAAGTTAACTCAGCAGATAGAGAGGCTCTAATTGAGAATCTTGATACTGGTAAAGAAATTGAAGGAATTGTTAAGAACCTTGCTGACTATGGTGCTTTCGTTGACCTTGGCGGTGTAGATGGCTTACTTCACATTACTGATATTTCATGGCAGAGAGTTAACCATCCATCTGAAAAACTATCTATCGGTGATAAGATTACTGTCAAAGTTCTGAGTTACGATAAAGAAAAAATGAGAGTATCGCTTGGACTTAAGCAGTTAACGCCAAGTCCTTGGGATAATATATCTGAGCGTCTACCAATGGGTAAGAAAGTTTCAGGTGTCGTATCAAACCTTACAGATTATGGTGCTTTTGTAAGAATCGAAGAGGGCGTTGAAGGGTTGGTTCATGTCAGTGAAATGGATTGGACTAATGCAAATGCCAGACCTTCTAAGTTTGTGAAACTTGGACAAGAGGTTGATGTTGTTGTTCTTGATGTTCAAGAGTCAAAGCATAGAATTTCATTAAGCATGAAGCAAGCTAAAGAGAACCCTTGGGAAGCTTTCGAGTCCTCTCATAATAAGGGTGACATGATTAACGTTACAGTTAAATCTATTACTGATTTTGGTTTGTTTGTTGGACTTCCAGGTGGAATTGATGGACTTATCCATTTAGCTGATATCTCTTGGGAGAAGCAATCTGCTGACCAAGTTGTTTCAACATACTCGAAAGGCCAAGAACTAGACGTTGTTATTCTTAATATTGACGCTGAAAAAGAAAGAATTTCGCTTGGTATTAAGCAATTAACGTCAGACAATTTCTCTCAATATGCAACTGCAAATTCTAAGGGATCCATTGTGAAAGGAACGATCCAAGATGTAGATGCAAGAGGCGCTGTGATTGAACTAGCTGAAGGAATTACAGGCTACCTTAAAGCCTCTGAAATTTCCCAAGACAGAGTTGAAGATGCCTCTACAGTTCTTAAGAAGGGTGAGGAAGTTGAAGTTGCTATTACTTTAATTGATAAGAGAACAAGAAAAGTAAACCTTAGTATGAAAGCTAAAGACTCAGTTGAAGAAAAAGCTGCTATGGAAGACTACAACAGTCAATCATCTCAATCTTCTGGCTCAACACTAGGTGACCTTTTAAAAGAAGCCAAAGATAAGTAAAAATAAACTATAGCTGCTGTGCTCTGGCATAGCAGCAACTTTTTATATGAAAAAAATTGATCTCATTGAAGCTGTCTCAAAAGAAATTAAAATTACTCGTTCAGAGGCAAAACAGTCCGTTGAAATTATTTTAGAAGAGATAAGTTCAGCAATTGTGTCCGGCAAAGGTGTCGAAGTTCGAGGATTTGGTGGATTCCAAAAAAGACACAGAAAAGGCAGGCTCGGCATTAATCCAAAGACCGGCCAAAAGACGGAAGTTGCTGAAAAATTTGTACCATTTTTTAAGCCTGGAAAACTACTCAAAGAAGCAGTTAATAAAGGCTAATTTACGATTGATTAATGAACTTTAGTTCAGTATAATTTCTCGTTTTTATATGGGGCGTTAGCTCAGTTGGTAGAGCATCGGACTTTTAATCCGCTGGTCGAGCGTTCAAGTCGCTCACGCCCCACCATATCCTACAAGGCTTTCAGAGATGAAAGCCTTTTTTTTGATGTAAATTCTTGGTATTTCGTACACTTTTCGTACACTAAAGTGGAGATTTACCTTGGCAACTATTCAAAAAGTAAATAATCTGAAAAGTACTTCTTACCGAGTCCTAATTCGAAAGAAGAGTTTTAAAACATTAACTAAAACATTTCCTACTAAAAAGCTAGCCAAAGAGTTTGCTTTGAGGATGGAAAGTGATCCCACAGTAATGACATCAATTAGGGGTAGAAGTAGTAATACATTAGTCAAGAATCTTGTTGACGAATATCTTTTACATGAATACACAGGCTCAAGACCTAAGGCACAGGCTAAGAAACTAGCGTTTTGGACTGACATTATTGGTGATAGAGTTATTATAGATGTTACTAAAAATGATATTTATGTGGCATTAAAGCAGCTTCCTAGGAATTATAGCAATGCTACAATTAATCGTTATAAAGCAGCTATTAGTGTTGTATTCGGTTATGCTTGTAGAGAGTATGATTTACCTGAAAATCCTATCCGCAAAATCCCTTCTCTGCCAGAGAATAACGAGCGAACAAGGTTCTTATCAGAAGCTGAAAGAACTCGCCTATTTAGCTCTTGTAGGGCTTCTCACTGGGACAAGTTATACCTAATAGTACTACTAGCCATAACAACAGGTGCACGTAAAGGAGAACTTACTAAACTCAGGTGGGATAACATCGATTTTGACAGAAGAACAGCTTATGTCTCTACCACTAAAAACGGTCAGCCTAAAGTATTACCTCTGACAGATTCTGTGATTAAAGAGCTGCAATTATTTGATACCAAAGATAGTAGTTTAATCTTTGCTTCAAAAGTTAAAGAGGAGGTTGCTTATTGCTTCACAAAACCTTGAAAAAGAGCACTCGAGGATGCCAAAATTAAGGACTTTAGATTCCACGACCTTCGTCATTCCTGTGCATCTTATTTAGCTCAATCTGGGGCATCTCTCTTGGAGATAGCAGATGTTCTAGGGCATAAACAGATTAGTGTCACTAAGCGCTATGCACATCTATGTATAGAACATAAGTCGAGTCTTATTAATAGAGTGCTAGGTGGTATTTAATTTCAGAATGGACTACAATGAGTTTATGAAAAAACTACTAACAATCCTTATTACCGTCTTGTTATTTCCAGTAATTGCTGATGCTGCAAGACTTCCTCCTTGTGACTGGAGTACTAGTTATTTGCACAATTGTACTAAATTAGTTGAATATGCAAATAACGAGTCATACGATGGAGAGTGGAGAAATAACAAGCCTGATGGATATGGTGTTGCCAAAGGAATTCAAGATGGTCTTTTCATTCAAATAAGGGGTGAGTTTAAAAATGGATTACCAGATGGATTAGTTTCAATGAGCCTTGGTAAAGAAAAGTTGTTCTATGGCGAATTGAATTATGAGGTGGGTGCAATTTTAGGAATCTATTATTCTAAAATTTCAAAAACATCATCCTTAGATCCGGGTGATATAGAAGTTGGAGAATTTAAAAATAACAAACTGCATGGTGAAGGCTCTCGCCTAGATTTTTCAGAAGGTATTTTGGAAATAGGTACATTTAAGGAAGGTAAATTAGTCGTTAAATCAAATAAGTCACTAGATGATTTTGAGCTTGTCCCTTATGCTTCAGCAAATGATAAAGATGCCAAAATTGCATACTCTAAGAGTATTTCTTACTTAAAAAGAGGGGAGATTAAGAATTCAACTTATTGGCTTATGAGTGCAGCCAGAAATAATCATAAACTAGCCTCAAAAAAATACCAAGCAATTCAAAAGATGCGTGCTATTGAGCAAAGAATGTTTAGAGAATTGAAAGAAAGATCTGATAATCGAAGAAGTTATAGTTATGATTATTCATCTTGGTTCGATTTAGGACCTACTGATGAAGAAGTTAGAGAAGCTGAAGAATATCTTCAGAATTCAGAAGAGAAGAGCTCTTTTGATCAAAAAATGAAAAAAGTAATTTTTATTGCCGGAGTTGCTATGGCTTTTGGCGATGATGCAGCTACTGCCTTTGATACGGCATTCGGTGCAGTATTTGGAACTAACGCTAACAATTATGATGGACCCTGCCCCTGCCCAGATAGTATTGCAAGTGATGGTAGTCGATGTGGAAAAAGAAGTGCCTATTCTAGAACTGGAGGAGCCGCTCCAGCTTGTTACTAACCTTAAATACATAAAATGAAAAAAATACTACTACTCTTATTTCTATCTTTTGGTTTGATTGTTCAACCTTATGCCCATAGTCGACCTCTTGAGTTCTACTGTAATGAAGGATTCGATATGAATAGTTCAGGTATGTGTATCAAACTGGGAGAAGAAATTAATAATATTTTTTTGGATGAAAACGGTCAGAAGAAGGGAGAGTACGTTAATAAAGATGGCAAGTTATTTAAGTTGACTTTATTTTATAAGAACGGTCAGAAAGAGATTGAGACAGTCAACATATTTGATAACGGGTATTGGAATGAGTACTTTTCTTGGCATGAGAACGGTCAGAAAGAGTCGGAATATAGTTATAACAAAGAAAATAAGAAGGATGGCAAGTGGACTTATTGGAATGAAGATGGTGAGATAACTTCAGAGGTAATCTACAAAGACGGTGTGTGTCTAAGTGGGGACTGTCCCAACTAACTATGCAGAAAATACTCATATTCTTACTACTATCACTTGCCTTGATTGGAAACTCTTATGCTGATGATGCTGAAGCAAAAGATCTTGACATTGAAGATATTTGTGGTCCTTTTTCTTCCAATTTGCAAGTTGTGAAAGCGAGTGTCGAGCACCTTGAAGTTGAAACAAAGACTCTCATTAAACAGCTTGAAGTTGAAAGAAAGACTCTCATAAAACAGCTTGAAGAGTTAAGGATTGAAAATAATAAAAACTTAAGTGACATCAATAACGTAAAGCTAAATATTTACCTACTTTCCTTAGAAATAGATGAAGCCGGTCAATCTTTAGAAGATTTACAAGAAGACTTACATTCCCAACAGGAAAGTTTGGAACTTTGCAAACAGGACCCAGAGGCTTGGCAAGCTCGCTTTGAAGCCTTGCTTCAAAAACTAAATGAAGATTCGGGTAATGTTATAATAATTTACGACGGTCCTGAAGGATATATAACGCAAGGCGGTGTGTGTATTGTTGGCTGTCCCAAATAACTATGAAGAAATCCCTCCAGCTCTTATTAGGCTGTTTCTTGGCTGCACCACTTAAAACGACATAGACACATAATCTTCTATATAAGATACATATAGATTCTTTAAGATCATTATTGATCTCCTCAATATTACTTAACTCAGCCAAGAAACCCTTTACTCAGCCAAGGGAAGACTATCAGTACTAATAGAGTACTTTAAGAACTTACCTTGGCAGGGACATCTATAGTATCCATCATCAAACCATGCTTGTCATCATGGAGAATGCCCTGCAACCAACTTAACGGCTATTTGAGATTACCATTGCTAAGTCAGGAATTGAAAAGTTTTTACCTTTTCCTTTAAGGGGACTCCCGAGAATTAGCCCTTAAATTAAAAAAAGTTTTTACCTTTTCCTAAAGGGGGACACCCGAGATTTCCTTAGATATTACTAAAAATAAACTTACCTTTCCCTATAGGGGGTGGAACAAAATATTTTATTTATTTGGCTGAGAAAAAAGCCATTCATCAAATACCTCTTAAATACCTTTGGAATAGGGTTTTAAAGCATTATCATTAAAGCAAAATAAGGTGCTTTATATGAGCAAATTTGGGACTCTCAGAGGTGTTTTTGAAGCATAAAATAGAGCAATCATTATCGTATGTGATACACAATGATATTAGGTATCGGAAAATAGATTAATTACCCCCAAAAAAAAGAGTAGAATTCAATATGAACTTTAAATCTAGGGGCTCTAAATGAAAAATAAATTAGTAAGCATAATCTTCTTTACTTCTTTACTTATATTTCCTTTTGCTTCTTCTGCTGAAGACTCTCAAAGTAAGACTTACTTTAACGCTGGAATGATGGGCTTAAGTATGGATACTTTGGATGATTTGAAAGGTACTGGAATTACAATCGATGATGAGGCAACAGTCTTAAGCCTTGGCGTTGGATACAATGTATCACCAAACTTGGCTTTAGAGGCTGGAATGTTGACAGAAGATGAAATTTCAGCAAGTATTTCTAGTGGTTTATCTGGAACTGTAAATGGTAAAGCATACACAGTTAATGCTTCTGCTTCAGTTAAGGCTAAATCAAATATCACATACTTACTTGGTATTAAATATTCTTCAGCAAATGATAGTCCAATTAAATTTAATGTAAAAGTTGGTCAAATGTTTTGGGATATTGACTATATAGCTTCCTTAAATGGAACGCTTACCTACGATGGAACATCTTATAGCGTAAGCGAAGATTTAGAATTTGACTCTGCTGATGGCAATGACCCTTATTTTGGTTTTGGGATGACTTATGATTTGAATAACTCGTCATCTATTGACTTGGGTTATTTTGCATCAGAGATTCACGGCGATGATATCAGTGGCTTTTCATTAGCATACGTAAGTAAATTTTAATAACTAATTATTTCTTAATGAAAAATCAACTTTCTTTAATTTTAATTACCTCTCTACTAATTACCTTCTCACTTAAATTAAATGCAGAAGAAGTAACTAAAATTGAAATTAACGTCTATACAAATGATGATGTTAAAAAGACTGTAATTGATACCAACTCTGCATCATTAACCTTATTAAATGATTATCTAAAGACTAAACAACAAAGCAAATACTACTTAAGTACTGGCTTTGGAAAAATAAAAGATGATGTTGTAGGTAATTTTGTAGCTGGATATCAACTATTTCCAAATTTATCAGTTGAGGGAGGCTTAATAACTAGTGCAGAAGTGCATTCAATTTCTTCCTCTTCTTCAACAACTTCAGGAACTACTGACGGAAAAGCCTATTCAATAAGTGCCAATGCTGGTCTTAAAACTTCTTCAAATACCGCTTATTTGCTTGGAGTTAATTACTCAGTGCCACTTCCCAATTTAACTAATAATCTACCTTTCCCTAAATTTATTCGCAATCTTCAAAGTGATAACAATATGGAGCTTTATTCTAAAGCGGGTCTTTTATTTTGGGGTGTCGATTATTCACTCTACTTAGATGGCACAATTACCTTCGATGGTACAACCTATAATCCAAATGGTTCAATACCATTTGCCTCAGCAAAGGGCAGTAATATGTATTTCGGCATAGGCGTATCTTATCCTCTTACTAATGAAGCTTCCATTCGAACTGAATATACTAGATCAAAAATAGCTGGCGTTAATATCGGAGGCTTATCATCTTCTGCGGTTTTTAAGTTCTAATAGAAATTTCTAAATTTCATATCTAGCCCAGTTTCCCCGATTAACTAGTCGTTCAGAAGGGGTGGGGTAGGGATCTATTTTGATTCAATTTCGGTATTAGAATTTCGTACAAATTTCGTACACCTATAGTAAATTTTGATATACTCAAATTACTGTATGAATAGCCAAGATTGTTGTCAAATATAAGATATGGATCAATGAGATTCTAGCCTGTTCTGGTAGCATCGGACTTTTAATCCGCTGGTCGAGCGTTCAAGTCGCTCACGCCCCACCATATTATTTTAAAACCTGAAATAGTTCAGGTTTTTTTGTATCAGAAATTCGTCAAAAAATAACCCCAGTCTATAAAAAAAGTATAAACTTCTGTTTATCCTCATTTAAATATGAAGGGTTTTTGTTTTTATTATTATTAAGGAGAGATATATGAACTATTTGCCAAAATCTTTGGCTACGGGTTTTGTATTGGCTTTGTTTGCTTCATCATCAGTATTTGCAGCGACACACCCAGTAACAGGAGAAACTCTTGCCGAAGACCAGACATTTACTTATAGTTTGTTGGACGAATTTACTTCGGTAGACCCACAAATTGTTGAAGACGTGTCAGGTGCTGACATTGTTCGTGACCTATTTGAAGGTCTAATGAATCAAGATGCTGACGGTAATCTTGTGCCAGGTGTTGCTACTGGCTATACAACCAATGACGCTAAAGATGTATACACATTTACACTTCGTGATAACGCGATGTGGTCGGATGGTAACCCTGTAACGGCGCATGACTTTGTCTATGCTTGGAGACGACTTGCTGATCCAGCTACCGCTTCACCATATTCATGGTTCGCTGAAATTATGGCGCTTGAAAATGTAGGTGATGTCATGTCGGGAGATGCTGCACCAGAAGCTTTAGGTGTTACTGCATTAGATAATCACACACTTGAAGTAAGACTGACTTCATCATTGCCATATTTTGCAGCAATGACGACTCACTCTTCTACTTTCCCTTCGCCTGAGTGGATAGTAAGAACTTCTGGAAATGACTGGACCAAGCCTGAAAATATTGTGTCTAACGGTGCATACGTTTTAACAGAGCATATTCCTAATGAACGTTCAGTTCGTGAGCGTAATTCTTTATACTGGAATAACGATGCAACCATTCTAGAAAAGGTTGTCGCTCTAGTGATTAACGATGAAAACGTTGATTTCACACGTTATTTAGCTAATGAACTTGACAAAGGTACTGTTCCTTCTGGTCAATACATTCGCTTGAAGCAGGACTATCCTGATGAAGCGACATCTTTCCCAAGGCTTTGTAATTACTATATGACATTTAACTTGTCTGATAGTGGACCAGAGGCTTTTAAAGATGTTAGAGTTCGTCAAGCTCTTGCACACGCAATCGATCGTTCAGTTATCACTGAGAAAATCTTGCAAGCAGGACAAATCAATGCGTTCACATTCACGCCTGGTGCAACAGCTGGCTTTGAAGTGCCACCAGTAGCATTTGGCCAAATGTCTCAAGATGAGCGTGAAGCTAAAGCAAAAGAGCTTCTTGCTGAGGCAGGTTATGGCGCTGATAATCCTCTGAGCTTTGAGTACATCTACAATACTTCTGAAGGACATAAGAAGATTGCAATTGCAGCTCAACAAATGTGGAAAGAGGTGCTTGGTGCAGAAGTTACATTAGCGAATCAAGAATGGAAGACATTCTTGAAAACACGTGGTGCTCAAGGTTTTGAGTTAGCTCGTGGCGCATGGTGTGGTGACTATAACGAAGCCTCAACATTCTTAGATCTGCTTACTTCACCATCTGGCTATAACGATGGTAAATTCAGCAATGCTGAAGTAGACTCTTTAATGTTAGATGCAAGAACTATGGATGATGCATCGTCTAATTACACGCGTGTAGAAGAAATCTTGGCGAATGAAATGCCAGTGATTCCAATTTATCACTATGCAGGTGTGTTTATGCTTAAGACTAACGTTAAAGGTTGGCCTTATAACAACGTAGAACAGAACATATATTCTCGTAATCTTTACAAGGTTGCGAAGTAACATTTAGTTCTAAAAAAAATAAAGCACCACACAGTGATTGTGTGGTGCTTTTTTTTGTTTGTACGGTACAATAATTCTTTAAATATTTACATGCCTATTTCGTAAATGATCAACTACATAATAAAGCGGATTGGAATTGCCATACCAACACTTCTAATCTTAATTGCAGTGAGTTTCTATTTGATGCATGCTGCGCCAGGCGGCCCCTTTACCTCTGAGAGACCATTACCCCCTCAGGTTCTTGCTAATATAGAGGCTAAATACGGCTTAGATCAGCCCATCTGGCGACAAATGATTAACTATTTGTCAGGCATCATCACTGAATTTGATTTTGGGCCTTCCTATAAATATCACGACAGAACAGTTAATGAGATTATTGGGCGTGGTTTTCCTATTACCCTGAAGTACGGTTTTTGGTCATTTATTGCTGCTATTGGCGTTGGAATACCTTTGGGTGCTATAGCTGCAATTCGTAAAAATACTTGGATAGATTACCTGGCCGTAGGGGTTTCTATTGGAGCGCAAGTCCTCCCTAATTTTGTGATGGCACCGCTTCTGATCATTGTCTTTACACTCTGGTTAGATTGGCTGCCTGGAGGTGGCTGGAATGGCGGTTCATGGGAGTACCTGGTTATGCCAGTGATTGCACTCTCGACAAGCTATATGGCTTCGATTGCTCGAATTACTCGATCATCGATGCTCGAAGTGTTAAATACAAACTACATCAGAACAGCTAAATCTAAAGGTCTCCCAACCAAGGTGATTTTCTTTAGGCATGTTTTAAAGCCTTCACTTCTTCCAGTGATTTCTTACTTGGGTCCAGCATTCGTTGGACTGATTACAGGTTCAGTTCTTATTGATATATATTTTTCTACAGGCGGGATGGGTTACTTTTTTGTTAATGCTGCTTTTAATCGAGACTACTCCGTCATGATGGGAATAACAATTGTGGTTGGTGGTCTTACTATTTTATTTAGCTTGATTGCAGATTTATTGTATGCCTGGATAGATCCAAAAATAAGGTATTAATTGAATGATAGTAGCGAATAAAAAAAAGATTAAAGATATGGCTGAGAACTTCTCTGAGTCAGGAGCTGGTCGCTCTCTTTGGAAAGATGCCAGGATACGTTTTATTCAAAACAAGGCGGCGACTATAAGCCTATTCGTTTTATTAGCAATTGTTTCTTTTTCCTTTATTGGGCCTTACTTTGCTGTTTGGAGCTATGAACAGATCGATTGGAATGCGATGGGCTCAGCAGCTAGAGTTGGTATGCCCTCCATTGAGAGTGGTCATTACTTTGGAACAGATGACCTTGGTAGAGACCTTTATTCAAGAGTAATCCAGGGTACACAAATCTCATTAATGGTGGGAGTTTTAGGTGCATCAGTCGCAGTGATTGTAGGGACACTATACGGAGCTACTTCTGGATATTTGGGGGGCAAAACAGACCAAATCATGATGCGAATTGTCGATATATTAATGTCCATTCCATACATGTTTGTTCTAATACTTCTTCTTGTCGTTTTTGGACGATCTATTGGGATGCTGTTTATCGGCATTGGGCTGTTGTCTTGGCTAGATATGAGTAGAATTGTTCGTGGCCAAACCCTAAACCTAAAAAATAAAGAATTCATTGAGGCTGCTAAAGTCACTGGTGTTAGTGATTTTAAGATTATAACGCGTCATATTGTTCCTAACCTTTTGGGAATTGTCGCTGTCTATGCAACCTTATTGGTCCCTGGAATTATCCTTGCAGAGAGTTTTATTTCGTTCTTAGGCTTGGGTGTTCAGGAGCCTTCTACCAGTTGGGGTGCATTAATTAAAGAGGGATCAGGAACGATCAGTTATGACACTGAGTGGCAGCTACTCTTTCCGTTAGCTTTTTTTGTTGTCAGTCTTTTTTGTTTTTATTTTATTGGTGACGGTCTTCGTGATGCGCTCGACCCTAAGGAAAGGTAGTTCTAAATGAATTTATTAGAGGTCACTAATCTTAAGGTCAGGTTTGAAACCGCTGACGGCATAGTCAACGCTGTCAATGATGTCAACTTTTCAGTTGAAGAAGGAAAAATTTTAGCAATAGTTGGTGAGTCAGGGAGTGGAAAAAGTCAAACTGTCTTTGCAATGACCGGGCTTTTAGATCACAACGGTAGTGCAACTGGCAGCGTTAAGTTTGAAGGCGAAGAAATTCTTAATCTTTCTAATCAGAAATTGAATAAGATTCGTGCAGAAAAAATTGCCATGATTTTTCAAGATCCAATGACGAGCCTTAATCCCTATGTCAGAGTCTCCGATCAAATGACTGAAGTTTTGATGCATCATCAAGGCTCGTCAAAAGCAGAAGCTCTTAAGCATTCAATTAGCATGTTAGACGCTGTCAGAATCCCTGATGCTAATAACCAAATCAGAATGTATCCTCACGAATTCTCAGGAGGCATGAGGCAGCGAGTAATGATCGCTATGTCGCTATTATGTCGACCTAAACTACTTATCGCTGATGAACCTACAACTGCGCTCGATGTTACAGTTCAAGCTCAAATAATGCAGCTTCTGGCTGATCTTCAAAAAGATTTTGGGATGTCTATTATTTTAATTACACACGATCTAGGAGTCGTTGCTGGAAATAGCGATGATATGCTGGTTATGTATGGCGGTGAAATTATGGAGATTGGCAAAACAGAAAGCTTATATTCAAAGCCAACGCATCCTTACACCCAGGGACTAATGAGCGCTGTTCCAAGGCTCAATGATTCAGAGGAGAGATTAATCACCATTCCGGGTAATCCTCCGAACATGATGAAACCTCCTGAGGGGTGTCCATTCTCACCAAGATGTAATTATGCAAATGATCAATGCTCAAACGTTTCTCCCATTTTATCTAATGTAGATAAGAGTGATCATTACAGAGCTTGTCATGTCGAAATAGAGAAAATAGTATGAGTGATCAGGCAATTCTTCAGGTAGAAAACTTAAAGGTAAACTTTGATGTTAGCGCCGAAGGTGATATGCCTTGGACAAAACCAAAAAAACTTCAAGCAGTCAATGACATTTCATTCACTTTGAATGCAGGAGAGACGTTAGGCATTGTTGGAGAGTCAGGCTGTGGCAAATCTACACTGGCAAGAGCTATTGTTAAGATGGTTCCGGCTGAATCTGGAAAAGTCCTCTGGCTTGGAAATAATCTTCTAAGTCTTAGTGATTCTGAAACAAGGCAATATCGTAAACAAATCCAAATGATTTTTCAAGACCCTTTGGCAAGCCTTAATCCCAGGATGAATATTGGAGAGATTATTGCTGAGCCTTTAAGAACGCACTACCCAAAAACATCTGAATCTGATGTAAAGTCAAGGGTGAGCGATGTGATGAATAAAGTAGGCCTTCTCGATAATCTTGTGAATAGGTATCCACATGAATTTTCAGGAGGACAATGTCAAAGGATTGGAATAGCTCGAGCATTAATATTAAAACCAAAGCTGATTATTTGTGATGAACCAGTCTCAGCTCTTGACGTCTCGATCCAAGCACAAGTTGTCAATTTGCTGATGGATATACAACAAGAGATGGAGTTGGCACTCATATTTATTGCTCACGATTTAAGTGTTGTGAAGCATATCAGTACAAAAATTATGGTGCTTTATTTGGGAAATATGGTTGAGCTTGCAAACAGTAATGAGATTTATCAAAATCCGAGTCATCCGTACACCCAGGCATTGATTTCTGCTGTCCCAATTCCAGACCCTAATATTGAAAAAAATAAAGAATTAATTTTAATAGAGGGTGACTTGCCTTCACCAATCAATCCTCCTTCAGGCTGCGTATTCAGAACCAGGTGTCATAAAGCGAAAGAGATTTGCTCAAAGGAAAAGCCGAATTTTATAGAATCTTCAACAAGCCATAGCGTTGCTTGCCATTTTCATGATTAAATTCCTCAAAAAACGCATTAAAAATAAATGGCTATTAATAGTATTGCCTTTTCTATTTTTTCTTATAAAAGGACTAATATGGCTCGCTATCTTTTATGGCCTATGGGATGTAATTAAAGGTTTAGGCGGCTAGTCGCCTTAATTTTTAACTAGAGATAAGATTTCCTTCATTCCTTCTTTATTTTCGAAGATCTCTTCTTCAGAAAGTCCGTCCATTTCGTGAGGAAAAACAAGCCAATCATCTGTCTCATGAACGAAATAATCAGGCTCAACATCTATAATATTTCTTTCAGGCTTGTACCAAGGCATTGCCATACGTATATCATGAGGAATATTTTTTCTCGATTTTTCATGAAGTGTATCGAGTATGGCTTTAATACTTCTTCCAGAGTCAAAAACGTCATCAACAATGAGTAATTTGTCTTCTGCATTCATGTGACTTATGAGATAGTCAATGCCGTGCACTCTCACCTCTTTTGATTGTTGGTTAATGCCGTAATAGGAAGATGTTCTTATTGCGATGTGATCAGAGTCGTTTCCTAGATAAGCGAGTATCTCTTGGATTGCTATGCCAACCGGAGTTCCACCTCTCCAGACGCCAACAATAAAGTCTGGCTTAAAGCCACTATTATGAATTTGAACTCCAAGCTTAAAGGAGTCATGAAGAAGTTCATCAGCTGTGATATATTTTTTTGCAATTGACATATTAGGATTCCGAAACTTAATACATAAATATTATAGGGTTTTTTAACTTTCGATTTAGAAAATTCTAGTTTAGAAATTCTTTATTTTATTAACAAGTTTAGATTTTGTTTTAGTGTCTGCAAATGAAGCTTCCATGGCCATTAATGAAATACTCTTTAAGACCTCATCTCCAAGTTCAAAGTTTTTTGCACTGTCATGATACTCTTGACCAACAGTGGTATGGAAAAAGGGTGGATCATCAGAGTTTAAACTAACGCTTATTCCTCTAGATATTAGTCTTGGAAGGGGATGTTCTGCCCAATCAT
Organism: uncultured Gammaproteobacteria bacterium; assembly: GCA_902513495.1. Classification (GTDB taxonomy): domain Bacteria; phylum Pseudomonadota; class Gammaproteobacteria; order PS1; family Pseudothioglobaceae; genus Pseudothioglobus. The sequence goes on along the minus strand of CABXNH010000013.1, from coordinate 3,811 downwards.
GAAAAATACCTAGCGCTAAGTTGCTACCAGGACATATCTCTAGGTGAATATTACGATTAACAATTGCAGTCAAAAGTTTTTCGTCAAAGATACTTTGTACGCCATGCCCAATTCGACTTACCGGCAAATAATTAATTGCATCCCAAACACTCTCAGGTCCACAAATTTCACCCGCATGAACTGTGCAAGGGTAGCCAGCCTTCTCGGCTACATTAAAGATCGGGGCAAACTCCTCAAGCGTGAATGCATTCTCATCACCCCCCATACCGAAGCCTACAACATAAGGGTGAGGATTATTGACCATTGTTTGCACTACATTCAACCCTTGGGCAGGACCCAAATGCCTTACACAGGTTACAATAATGCGTCCAATAATCTCAAAATCATTTTCAGCATCATCGATACCTTGAGCGATACCTTTAATCATATCTCCATAACTGATTCCACATTCTGCAGCGTGATCAGGTGAAATAAAAGTTTCAGCATAAATGACATTTTCGCCTGCACAATCTTTAAGGTAGTTATAGGTAATATCTCTATAGTCCTCTCCCTTGCTTAAACAAGAGCTGACGCTATCATACGCGCTAAGAAAGCTTGCAAAATTACTCCAAGCATAACTTCCATTGTCATCAAATAGACAGTTGTCCAGTGAAATAGCATTTCTTTTTGCAAGTTGATGAGCCAGTTCTGGCTTAATAGTCCCTTCTAGGTGGCTATGCAGTTCTATTTTTGGAAGCTTGTTAATTCTGCTTTGCATTTTCTATAGTTCACAAACTTTGCCATTAGCAAGGGGCTTAATTTGAAGGTGATGCGCAATAGTTTGGCCCATATCTGCAAAAGTGTCTCTTTTGCCTAAATTATTAGTCTTAATTGACCTGCCATAAAATACTACTGGAACATGCTCACGAGTATGGTCACTTCCAGGCCAAGTAGGGTCACAGCCATGATCAGCAGTAATAAGAACAAGATCATTTTTTTGAAGACTAGACTCAATTTCAGGGATTCTTTTATCAAACTCTTCCAGCGCTGAAGCATAGCCTGAGACGTCTCTGCGGTGACCAAAATTAGTATCAAAGTCTACAAGATTAACAAAAATTAAACCTTCATTAACTTTTTTCATTTCTAAGAGTAACTGGTCAACTAGCCCCATATTGTTAGGCGCTTTGACAGTGTAGCTGACACCTTGATTAGAAAAAATATCGCCAATCTTACCTACCGAGACAACCTGGCCTTTGGATTCAATAATGTGGTCAAGAAGTGTCAAGTTATTTGGCGGTGTCGTTATATCTTTTCGATTAGAGGTTCTTTTAAAGCCATCCTTTGAATTTCCAATAAAAGGTCTTGCGATGACTCTTGTAATGTTGAGTGGATCGACAAGGCGTTTGGCGACTTCACATAATTTATAAAGCCTCTCGAGGCCAAAGTGTTCTTCATGGGCCGCAATTTGAAATACTGAGTCTGCAGAGGTGTAACAAATGGGCAGACCAGATTGGATATGTTCTTCACCAAACTCTTCTATAACCTTAGTACCTGAAGCGTGTTTGTTAGCTAAAGTACCGGAGATTTGTCCCTCTTCCATAAGTGCATGAATGAGCGATTCAGGAAAACAGTTTTCGGTCTTTGGAAATACGCCCCATTCAAATGGAACAGGCAACCCGCAAATTTCCCAGTGCCCGCTAGGCGTATCTTTTCCTGCACTTACTTCTTTAGCATATCCAAAAGAGCCTTCAGGCTGAACTCTATCAATTGGAAGGCTTTCTTTTCGGCTTGCAATAGCGGCTTCTCCAAGGCCCCATCGAATTAAATTAGGTATGAAGAGGGGGCCATTTCGACTATCGCTGTCAGCATTTCCAGACGCACATTTTTCGATAATGTGCCCTAATGTATCTGACCCTTCATCACCATAGAGATGAGCGTCATCACTAGAGCCAAGACCAAGCGAATCCAACACCAAGATAATTGCTCTATTCATGAGATGAGTCTACTGTTGAGCTCAATACTTCATGAATCAAAACAGGATTTTTTGTTTGATCCTCACTCAGATTAATTAAGGATGGAAGTGTTTTTTCAAGGTAACTTAATTGATCATTGTCTCGACAATGTGCCATTGCAAGAGGATCTCCCTTGTTAACCCATTGTCCTACACTGACAATTTCACTCAGGCCGACGCCATGATCTATTGGATCAGTAGACTTCGTTCTTCCAGCTTTTAAATGAATCATACTTAAGCCAACAGCACGAACATCAATCTCTGAGATATATCCTGAAGATTGAGATTTAACTGAGCTAATCACAGGCATCGGGGGAAGGTGCTTGAAAGGTGCTTCTAATAAATCTATTGGTCCACCAAGCTCAAAAATCATTTTTCCAAATATTGATGCAGCCTTGCCAGAGTATAGAGCCTCTTCAGATTTTTTTCTGGCAGCATCTAAATCTTTTTCTAGGCCACTTAATTGAAGCATATAGGCAGCCAATTCAATCGTTAGATTTAATAGTCTAGTGTTTGCATCTTCAGGGTTGACTAAAAAATCTAGGCACTCGCTCACCTCAGTAGCATTTCCAACGCTGTGCCCAAGAACCTGATTCATGTCCGTAATTAGGCAGCTTGTAGGGACCCCAGATTGACTCGATACATTGGCAATGCTTTGGGCTAGTTCTTGAGCCATCTTGTAGTCTGCTGCGAAAGCACCATTACCCGTTTTGATGTCCATAACCAATGCATCGAGTCCAGAGGCTAGCTTTTTGGATAAAATTGATGCAGTAATTAAATCAATCGATTCAACCGTCGCTGTGACGTCTCGGGTTGCGTAAAAGCGTTGATCCGCAGGCGCTAAATTGGCAGTTTGCCCAATAATGGCACAACCCACTTCCTTAACAAGAGACTGAAACTTAGAATTGTTTGGCGTTCCATCATAGCCAGGAATACTTTCCAGTTTATCCAATGTTCCACCAGTATGGCCCAGTCCACGTCCTGAAATCATAGGGACGTAACCTCCACAAGCCGCAACAATTGGTGCAAGCATTAAGCTTATTTTATCTCCCACTCCTCCCGTTGAGTGTTTATCAACGACTGGACCATCTAACTGAAGCTGACTCCATTGAAGGGTATCTCCTGAGTTCATCATATGACGGGTCAAATCAACACGCTCATCCATAGACATGCCGCATTTAAATACAGCCATTGCGAATGCACCGAGCTGAGCATCGGTCAAACTTCCATCACTTATGCCCTCGACAAGAAAGCCGATTTCAGGATCACTTAGAGTGATACCATCACGCTTTTTTCTGATCAATTCTTGGGGCAGGAATAATTCACTCATTGATCTAATTTTAGTCGCCGTAAGGTGTCCAAATATTTTTCACTTCTGTGGCATTTCTAAGGAATTCTAAGCTCTCACCTTGTTCAGGATCTAGCCAGTCTCTGTCTCCATCATGATGAACCCATAACCTTTTGAGATCCAATGCGCTAATCGTTTCTATGGATGTGAGCGTTTCTTGGTCTGCCCAACACCACATTGCATCCACTTCAGCATGACCTGAAAGCTGCTCAGCGAGATCTCGTTTGTTACCGCTGACAATATTTATAACGCCACCAGGAACATCCGAAGTCTCAAATACTTGAACTAACTCTAGAGCAACGCTAGCAAACCTCTCACTCGGAACAAGAACAACTCTATTACCCATGGCTATTGCAGGAGCAATCAATGATATTGTAGAAAGAAGAGGTGTTTCCTCTGGAGCAATTTGGGAAAGGACTCCAATTGGCTCAGGAAGTGCCATAGTCACGCCTCGGTATGGTGCACTATGCACA
>CABXNH010000012.1 GCA_902513495.1 uncultured Gammaproteobacteria bacterium | reverse complement strand
AGAAGATCCAAATTCAACACCAGAAATGTCAAGCGAAATGGCCAATGAGTCTCCGCAAGGTAGCTGTTTCAGTATAGACAATGAAGCACATATGATGGCATATATTGCACCAGAAAAAGTCAACCTTGCAATAGAAAACTTTATAAAGAAAAGTGAATGAGTAAACAAGATAAAACTAGAGAATTAAGGTTAGCATTAGGTTCCTTCCCCACAGGGGTAACGGTTGTAACCTGTCTGGACTCAGACAATAAGCCTTTGGGCTTTACTGCTAATTCTTTTACCTCTGTCTCTCTAGACCCAAAACTAATCTCAATATGTATTGATAAAAGCTCTTTTAATATTGACTCCTTTTCAATAGTTAGGCACTTTGCGGTAAGCGTTCTCTCTGAAGAACAACAGGCTATCTCGACAACATTTGCAACCCCAAATAAAGATCGTTTTAAAAATATTGACTGGGATTCAAAAAATACTGGAAGCCCAGTTATAACTGGCTCCGTAGCCTGGTTTGATTGTAATACTGAACAAGTTATTAACGCCGGTGACCACCTAATTCTAGTTGGGCAAGTGGTTGCTTTTGATAGCAGCCCTAAGACGCCTCTTATGTACCTTAGAGGTAATTATGTGAATCTGGGGCTCGAGCAGAAAATGCGACTAGCGATGGAAAATGAAAATACAATAACAGTTGTTGGTGCATTAATTGAGTGGCAAAAAAAAGTACTTCTACTTAAAGACAAAATGAGCGGGGAACTTTATTTTCCTTCTGCCTCTAGACTTGGGCATGTCGATGATGTGCTAAGTCTTCTTGGAGTGCTGAAGAAGCTTAATATTTCAATCAATGAACACTATCTTTTTTCAGTCTTTGAAAGGCCTGAGGACAAAACTAGTCTTATTTATTATCGCGCACAAGTCAAAGAGGTCTCAATTGAATCTCAAGATGACTTTTATGATTTTGACACCATCCCATTTGACCAACTTAGTGATGAAGCGAGTAGAATAATGCTCAAGCGCTATATTAAAGAAAGAAAACTGAATGCTTTTGGAATTTTTGTTGGAAAAGAAAGTGAAGGCAAGATAGAAGCAATCAGCACGACTAATCAAAATTTATAGGAACTATTAAAATGGATTTTTCTTTATTTGCTCACATGGAAAGAATAGACGAAGAGCAGCCTCAAAAAAGACTCTATGAGGAGTTTATTGAGCTTTGTCAAATAGCTGACAGGTCTGGCTTTAAAACAATATGGAATGGAGAGCATCATGGCATGAACTTTACCATTGCTCCAAACCCGTTTATTAATCTTACTGATTTAGCCAACAAAACTAAAAACGTTAGACTTGGAACTGGAACTATTGTTGCACCTTTTTGGCACCCAATAAAGCTTGCTGAAGAGGCAGCAATGGCAGACATTATTTCTGGTGGTCGACTGGAACTAGGCATTGCGAGAGGGGCATATTCTTTTGAATATGATCGATTAGCTGATGGAATTGATCCATTTTCTGCTGGCAATGCTTTAAGAGAAATTGTTCCAGCTATTAAAGCGCTTTGGAGAGGTGACTATACTGGCGAAGGTGAGCACTGGTCATTTCCAAAAACCACGAGTTCACCCAAGCCCCTTCAAGCTCCTAATCCGCCAATTTGGATTGCAGCTAGGGATCAAAACTCGCATGATTTTGCTTTAAAAGAAGGATGCAATGTCCAAGTAACTCCTCTTTGGCTTGGTGATGAAGAGGTCATCTCGTTGATGGAAAAATTTAAACTAGCTTGCAAGAAACATGAGGAAATTAAGCGACCAAAAATAATGGTTTTACGACACACATTTGTTGCAGAAACTGAAGAAGAAATTTCTCAAGGCGCTAAAGATATTTCACGGTTTTATTGCTATTTTGGCGCTTGGTTTAAAAACGAAAGACCTATTGCGCAAGGTTTAATTGAGAAACTTACAGAAAAAGAAATGACAAAACTTGAAATGTATTCTCCCCAAAATATGCGTAAAAATAGCATTATAGGAACCCCTGAAGAGGTGATTAATCGCATCAAGCTTTGTGAGAATCTAGGTTATGATGAATATAGCTACTGGATTGACAGCAGCATGGACTTTGAAACAAAAAAGAAATCACTTCAGCTTTTTATTGACAAAGTTATGCCTGCATTTAACTAAATAGGATAATAGATGAAGCATTTTAAACACTACATTAATGGCGAATTCAGTGACGGGTCAGAACAATTTGAAACTTTGAATCCAGCAAATGGAAAACCGTGGGCTTCTTTTCCTGCTGCATCAGAACAGGAGTCAAAATTCGCAATTGAGTCTGCACACTCGGCACTCTATGATGGCCCATGGTCAAAGCTAACTGCAACACAAAGAGGGAAACTAATTCACAAGCTTGGAGATTTAATTGCTAAACATGCATCAGAGCTTGGTGATCTTGAAACACAAGATAGTGGCAAACTAGCCGTTGAGACGCGAGCTCAATCAAGTTATGTAGCAGACTATTATTATTATTATGCCGGCTTAGCAGACAAAATCCAAGGCGAAGTGCTTCCAATTGATAAGCCTGATATGCAAGTATTCACAACCCGTGAGCCTATTGGCGTAGTTGTTGCTATAGTTCCATGGAATGCACAGCTTTTTCTTGCAGCTACCAAGATAGCGCCGGCCTTAGCTGCAGGCAATACTGTCGTAGTTAAAGCTTCTGAACAAGCGCCTGCGGCACTATTTAAATTTGCCGAATTGGTTGACAAAAGCGGATTTCCTCCAGGAGTCATTAATATAATCACTGGATTTCCTGAGCCGTGTGGTAGAGCTTTAACAACACATCCAAAGGTAGCAAGAATTGCATTTACAGGGGGCACTGAAGTAGCTCGACATATTATAAAAAACAGTGCTGAAAATTTTGCTCATGTAAGCCTCGAGTTAGGTGGAAAATCGCCAATGATCATATTTGAAGACTGCAATATTGAAGGCGCTGTAAATGGAATTATAGCTGGCAATTTTGGCGCATCTGGTCAAAGCTGTGTAGCTGGATCACGCGTTTTTATTCACAGGTCGATTCACTCAAAAATAATTGGATTAATTTCAAAGCATGCTAAAAACATCGTTGTTGGAGATCCATTAGACAGCAAAACTCAGGTTGGCCCACTTGCAACTCAACATCAGGTTGAAAGAGCTTCCGAAGTGGTCCAGAGTTCAATTAAGCAGGGAGCTCATTTGGTTTTTGGTGGAAAAAAGCCGAGTCAAAATAAAGAAGGCTGGTATTTTGAGCCAACCCTTTTAGACTGCCCTGATCAGGAATTTGATTGTGTTAAGACAGAGCTTTTTGCACCTGTTATTAGTGTAATTGCTTTTGATACTGAGGAGGAGGCTATAGCTATGGCCAATGATTCTGACTATGGGCTTGGCTCAGGAGTTTTTACTGAAAATTTAGCGAGAGCTCATCGTGTTAGCTCGAAAATTCATTCAGGCATTGTCTGGATAAATACTTATCGAGCAATTTCACCTATATCACCTTTTGGTGGGTTTAAACAAAGCGGCGGAAGTCGTGAAGCCGGAATTGATGCGATTCATGAGTACACCCGCACTAAAACAACATGGATAAATACCTCGTCAGAACCAATGAGCAACCCTTTTATAATGAGGTAGAGAATTATTAAATATTGCAGGAAATGGAGTAAAAAATGGATAAAAAATTATTTGAATTAGGCTTATCTAAGAGAAAGGCAACCCTAGGGAAAGAATACGTTCAAAAAAACTTGGACGCTGCCGATGACTTTAATGAAGATTTTCAAAAACAAATGACTGAATGGTGCTGGGGTTTTGGCTGGGGCGATGAAACAATTGATCCCAAAACTAGGTCAATGATGAACCTCACCATGCTTGCAGCACTAGGGAAAATGGATGAATTTGAAGTTCACCTAAAGGGCGCTTTAACAAATGGTGTGAGCATTAATGAAATCAGATCAATCCTCCATGTTATTGCAATCTACTGTGGTGTGCCCCAAGGCGTAGAGTGTTTTAAAGTGGCCAGAGCAGTTTTAGAAGAGGTTGGTGAACTCTAACTTTGTAAATTTCTAATAGATTTTTTAGAGGTTGTAATAGCAACCCCAAAAGAAATGAGCACAACCCCAGCAAGAGCACTGAGACCAATCGTCTCTTCAAATAAAAACCAAGCTTGAATCGCAACCAGGGGCGCAACAAGATAAAAATAACTCCCAACGCTTGCTGAAGCATCCTTTTTAATCATTGTCATTAGCAATAAAATTGCGCCAATGGACAAAGCTAGGACTTGCCATGTCATTGCCAGAATAAAGGTTCTGCTCCAAGAAACTTCTCCATTTTCAAAAAATAAAACAATCAAAATACACAAAATCGATGCACTAAAGTACTGAACCCATGCGCCACTATATAAATTCATGTTGCTGCAAAAGCGCTTCTGATAAATTGTTCCAATCGAGATAGCAAATAACGAAATAACGACAGCAAAAACTGCCCAAATCGGAAATCCATCAAAAGCAATCTGTTCAGTTAAATCTAGGCTATCAAACAATACTAAGTACAAACCAACTAGGCCCATTATTAAGCCAATCCATTGTTTCTTAGATACCTCCTCTTTTAACAATACTCCAGCCACCAGAGCCATGCCGACTGGCTGAAGCCCTATAATCATAGCACCTAATCCAGCTGGCATCCCCCATTTAAGTGCCTGAAAAACCCCTCCTAAGTAAACTCCATGAATTAATACGCCTGCAATCAGGAGGTGAAAAAAATCTAGTCTTGATTCTGGCCATGGACTTTTCTTATAAATAATCAGCAGTAACAAAAAGAAAAGTGTGATTACAAAACGATATGACAATAGGGTGAAGGGCTCAGCATATGGCAGCCCATACTTGGCAGCAATAAATCCTGTACTCCAAATCCATACAAAGACCCAAGGTATTAATTTAGGATTCATTTTAGTTAGCCCTGGAAGGTTTGAGTAGCAGCTTTTTGTTCATGGAATATCTAACTATAAATACTAGTTTTCAACTTGATTTTATAGATAAAACATACCAACTCTAAAGAAACCCAATTTAGAAGATGACATGATTAGACTATAATTAGCGCTATCTATTAATTTGTGAAATTTATGAAACGTTTTTGGTTAATTAGCTTTTTGATAATACTGAATATTTTTTCGCAATCTTCTGCAGAAAAACAGTCAGTTGCTAATGATCTTGGCTCAGTAAACTCTTCAGGTATTTCGACCTTAACTCTTGGCAAAGACACACAAAAGACGAGCCATCCTCTTCCAGTCGATCAAGCCTTTAATTTGAGCGCTTTTCTTTCAGACAACAATATACTTACTGTTCGCTGGCTTGTGCAGCCTGAATATTATCTCTATAAGGATAAAATTTCTTTTTCTGTTGATGAAGCTTCTATTGAAAACATCAAGTTCCCTGATGCAACGATTAAGAATGATGAGTTTTTTGGAGAGGTCAGTGTTTACAACAACCCTTTGGAAATACAAATTGAGCTTAACAATATTGAAAAAGACTATGTATTGGCCACTATAAAGCACCAAGGGTGTTGGGAAGGCGGGGTCTGCTACCCTCCTCAAGTTGATAGACTTGAAGTGAGCCAGGAAGGATCAAAAAAAAACCCTATTCCAACCAATGAAATAGCAACCGACGATGAAAATATAGTCTCTGAGAAATTTCAGCAGGGCGGCCTAGCCTTATTTATTGCTGCATTTCTAGCTGGTCTTGCACTATCTTGGACGCCCTGTGTCTATCCTATGGTTCCAATATTATCTGGAATTATTATTGGACAAAAAGAAAAGCCTAGCAATCTCAACGCCCTTTTAATGTCGATTACTTTTGTTCTATCAATGTCTTTTGCTTATGGATTAATTGGTGCTTCTGCAGGATACTTTGGTGCAGGCATCAATTTGCAAGCAATTATGCAAACGCCTTGGGTGCTCTTTGTTTTCAGTTGTATTTTTATACTACTCTCCTTATCGATGTTTGGCCTTTACGACATTCAACTACCGTCAGGAATTCAAACCAGGCTTACAAGTATTAGCAACTCGCAGTCAGGTGGGAGCTTTGTTGGAGTCAGCATAATGGGATTCTTATCTGCGTTAATTGTTGGCCCTTGTGTTACGCCTTTTCTTGCAACCGCATTAAGCTATGTTATTGCTGGAGGGAGTGCGGCAAAAGGCGGAGCAAGCTTATTTGCTATGGGATTAGGAATGGGAGTGCCTCTTATAATAATTTGCGGCTGGGGGGTCAATGCACTTCCAAAAGCTGGCCCATGGATGGAAAACGTCAAACGAGCCTTTGGGTTTGCAATGATAGCTGTTGCCTTGTACCTTTTAGATCGAATTTTTTATCCTCTTTTATCGTTAATTCTTTGGGCTCTATTATTTTCAATAGCGCCAATAATGCTCGGTGCTTTCAAAAATCTTAATAAATCAATGACCCCTTTAAACATTTTATTCAAACTTTTTTCTCTAGCCTTTTTGGTTTATGGATTGATGTTATGGATTCTTGTCTCAAAAGGAAGTGGAAATATTCAGCAACCGCTTGATTCACTTATATATGGTGACAAAATTGATGCATCAAATAACGTGAAATTTCAAATTATTGAAAACGAAGAACGTTTCAATAATTTGATTTTAAGTACTGATGGCAATAACAAAGTGCTTATTGTTAAATTCTATGCCGAGTGGTGTATAACTTGTAATAAGCTAGAAAGAGTGGTTTTTACAGACACCCTTGTAAATGAAGCACTTAGAGAATCTCTGACTTATACAGTGGATGTCACGAATAATAACGCCTTTAGTCAATCAATTTTGTCAAGGTTCTCCCTTGTTGGACCGCCAGCAATTTTATTTTTCAAGAATGGACAAGAATTGAGAGCTCAAAGAATTATTGGCGAGGTTAATGCAACTGAGCTAACTAAACATATAAATGACATAAGTTCGATATAACCTATTTCCCTCTAAATGTCTCTAAATGCAGCTATTTTTTGCTATCTAGGTGTTAAAATAGATAATCTTATTACTTAATAAAGAATCATATCTATAGGCTTATCCGTAGTATTTCTAAGCCAAAACATAGACTTACGACATTTATTTCTAGCAAGCTAAATTCATACATTTAAGTTTTAAATAACAGTTAATAAAATAATAGGAGCGTCAATGGATATTCGAAAAGTTAAAAAATTAATGGAGCTTCTGGAAGAGTCTGGAATGTCAGAAATTGAAATTAAAGAGGGTGAGGAATCCGTAAAAATCTCAAGGTATGGCAACTCACCATCTCCGGCTCAGCAGCCAGTTCAATCTTTTGTTCAGCAGCCAGCTCCAGCAAGCCCTATGCCCTCTTCACAAACAACAAGAACGCCTGAACAGCCTCAGGCTAATGACCAGTCTGTAACATCGCCAATGGTTGGAACGTTTTATTCTGCGCCATCTCCAACAGCTAAGCCATTTGTATCTATAGGTCAAAAAATAAATCAAGGTGACACAGTTGGAATTATTGAAGCGATGAAAATAATGAACCAAATAGAGGCTGACCAGTCTGGAACGGTGGTTGAGATTCTTGTTAAAGATGGCGAAGCAGTTGAGTTTGGACAACCACTGATAATTGTAAAATGAGCTCAATTAAAAAAGTTTTAATCGCAAATCGTGGCGAAATTGCTTTACGCATTCTCAGAGCCTGTAAAGAGCTAGGCATACAAACGGTTGCCGTTTATTCAACCGCAGACAAGAACTTGAAGCATGTTAGGCTAGCAGATGAAGCTGTATGTATTGGTCCACCCCCGTCAATCAAAAGCTACTTAAATATTCCAGCAATTATTAGTGCTGCTGAACTGACACACTCTGATGCAATACATCCTGGCTATGGCTTTCTTTCAGAGAGTGCTGATTTTGCAGATCAAGTTGAACGAAGTGGCTTTATTTTTATTGGTCCTAGAGCTGAAAACATAAGAATCATGGGTGACAAAGTTGCCGCCATTGAAGCGATGAAAAATTCAGGTGTTCCTTGTGTTCCCGGTTCTGATGGCGCGCTCGATGACAATGAAAAAAGAAGCATTAAAATTGCAAAAGAAATTGGCCTTCCAATAATTATTAAAGCTTCAGGCGGCGGCGGCGGTCGAGGTATGAGAGTTGTTGATGCAGAAAAAGACTTAGTCGATTCTATTCAACTTACAAAGTCTGAAGCGTTAAGCTTTTTTGGAAACGGCGAAGTCTATATGGAAAAATTTCTTACAACACCTCGCCATGTTGAAATACAAGTCCTTGCCGATCAGCACGGCAATGCTATTCACCTTGGTGAGAGAGATTGCTCTATGCAAAGGAGACATCAAAAAGTAGTTGAAGAGGCTCCAGCCCCAGGAATATCTCCAGAACTAAGAGAAAAGATTGGAAATATTTGCGCCGAAGCATGTAAAAAAATTAATTATCGCGGCGCTGGGACTTTTGAGTTTCTATTTGATAATAACGAGTTTTACTTTATTGAGATGAATACTAGAGTTCAAGTTGAGCACCCGGTAACCGAAATGATTACTGGAGTCGACATAGTTCGGGAGCAAATCTTAATCGCCGGTGGTGATCAATTGTCTTTAAATCAGGATGATATTAAAATTCGTGGCCATGCAATTGAGTGCAGAGTCAATGCAGAGGATTCAGAGACCTTTATGCCCTCTCCGGGAAAAATTACGCAGTATCATGCTGCAGGCGGACTTGGGGTAAGAATAGACTCTCACATCTACAACGGCTATAATGTTCCGCCCCATTATGATTCAATGATTGGAAAGGTGATTACATACGGTGACAATAGAAATAACGCTATTATAAAAATGCAAAATGCGCTTGATGAGATGGTCATAGATGGCATCAAAACCAATATCCCTCTTCAAAGAAAAATTATGGGTGACAAGGTGTTTAAAAAAGGCGGGATGAACATACACTATCTTGAAAAGATGCTCGGAGAAGAAGAATGAATATCAAAGTTGGAATAATTGGTGGCTCAGGTTACACGGGCATTGAGCTTTTACGAATAATACATCAACACCCCAATGCAGAAGTTCATGCAATTACGTCAAGAGCCCTTGAAGGAAGAAAAATATCTGAGGTTTTTCCAAATATGCATGGAATAACCGAGCTAACTTATCTGCTTCCTGATGATCAAACCTTATTTGAATGTGACATTGTATTCTTTGCAACACCGCATGGCGTTGCAATGAATAATGCAGCACTTTTTTTAGAAAAAAATATCAAGGTTGTTGACCTAGGTGCGGATTTCAGGATTAGTAATGCAAGCATTTGGTCTGACTGGTACAAGATGGAACATACCCAGGAAACTCTTCTTAAAGAAGCAGTCTACGGTCAGCCAGAAATTAAAAGAGAGGCTATTAAAGAGGCTCGTCTGGTTGCAAACCCAGGATGCTATCCAACCGCAGTTCTTTTAGCACTAAAGCCCCTCCTTCAGAACAATCTAATAGACACATCAAATATAATTGCAGATTGTAAGTCTGGCACAAGCGGAGCAGGCCGTATTGCAAACCAAGCTACCCTTTTTTGTGAAATTACTGAAAGCTTCAAGCCTTATGGAGTCAGTGGGCATAGACATTTTCCCGAGATCAAACAAGAATTAGAGTCTATTTCAGGATCACCAGTTGGCCTAACATTTACCCCTCATTTGCTGCCAATGAGTCGTGGTATTGAAGCTACAATTTATGTTGACTTAATTGACCCAGAAGTGGACATATTAGCATGCTTCGAAAATGCCTATGAAAACGAAGAATTTGTTAAAATACTGCCTGAAGGTGACTACCCTGAAACCCGTTCAGTTAAATCTTCGAACTATTGTCAGATTTCAGTTCAGTATGTTGAGCATAGCAACAAACTTGTTATTATGTCTGTAATCGATAATCTAGGCAAGGGTGCAGCCGGACAAGCTATTCAGAATATGAATTTAATGTTTGGCCTCAAAGAGCAGGATGGTCTTTCTCAAATTGGTTTACTGCCTTAATGGTGAAATTTATAATATGAAATACTTTGGAGTATGAACATGAGCGCTGCTGAAATTCAAGATGAAGCTGATATAATTTTCAGTGACAGTGCAGCAAGCAGGGTTAAGCAACTCATTAAAGAAGAAAAAAACCCTGCATTAAGATTGCGCGTCTATATTACAGGTGGTGGTTGCTCTGGTTTCTCTTATGGCTTTAGTTTTGATGAAAACCTCAAAGAGGGTGATAGTGGTGTTAATAAACAAGGCGTAGAGCTGGTTATTGATCCAATGAGTTATCAATACCTTATGGGTTCAACAGTAGACTACTTAGAGGACCTTCAAGGAGCAAGATTTATTGTAAGCAACCCAAACGCCAAAACCACTTGTGGTTGCGGCTCCTCTTTCTCAATTTAATAATAATTATAATATGACTGAATACATTCCAGGCCTAGCAGGCGTTCCAGCAACTAAATCAGCCATTTCTTCAATTGACGGGGAAAAGGGAATACTTGCCTACAGAGGCTACTCAATAGAAGACCTCGTTAAGCATTCCTCATTTGAAGAAACTGCGCTTTTGCTAATGAACGGTGAACTCCCGTCTCCGCAAGAACTGTCGAACTTTAAAAATACCCTTAAAAAACGCAATGAAGTAAAACGTAAAATTCGTCATTTACTTTGGTCGCTTCCCTCAAAGGGGCACTCTATGGACGTGCTTCAAACTGCAATAGCCTCCATGGCTACTTTCTACCCTGACGCTGGAGCCTCTGACCCAGATTCGTCTTTTACTCAAAATGCGCTGATTAAAATAATTTCAAATATGAGCACTTTAGTTGCAATGTGGACTCGGATCAGCAGGGGATATGATCCAATTCCGCCAAGCAAAACGATGTCGTATGCGGAAAACTTTATGTACATGTGCTTTGGAGAGGAATCTGACCCAGAGATTATCAGCCTTTTAGACGCCTCATTAATTTTGCATGCTGAGCATACAATTAACGCCTCTACTTTTTCTACCATGGTAACAGCGTCCTCACTCGCAAACCCTTTTTCTTCAATTGCTTCAGGAGTAGGAACGCTAGCGGGCCCTTTGCATGGAAACGCAAATGAAAACGTTCTGATTATGCTCGATGAAATTGGCTCCCCAAAAAATGCTCGTAAATGGATTGAAGATAGACTCAAAAACAAACAGGTCATCTGGGGAATGGGTCATCGCGAATATAAGACTAAAGATCCTAGAGCAAAGATTCTTGAGAAAATGATTAAGGCCTATATTAAGAATAATGGCCTCACTCTATCTAACCGCTTTGAAACAGCGCTTGAAGTTGAGAGCGTCTGTAACGAGCTTTTATCTCAAAAAGGAGTTTATCCTAACGTAGACTTTTACTCAGGAATCCTTTACTCGGAGATATTTAACTTTACCAAAGAACACTTTACCTCTATTTTTGCTATGGCCCGCTCAGCAGGGTGGGTCGCACACTGGCACGAACAAGTGAGTGACAATAGAATATTCAGACCAACTCAGATTTATACTGGCGCTGACTTTAGGGATTATCCCTCCTAATAGCAATGGAAAAGACCACCCACTTTGGCTACAAACAAGTCGATGTTGAGAAAAAACAAGGTCTTGTAAAAGGAGTCTTTGACTCAGTTGCAGGTAAATATGATCTCATGAATGATGTAATGTCAATGGGCACTCATCGGCTCTGGAAAAACTACACTATTGCAAGCAGTAATGTCAAAGAGGGTGACCATGTTCTTGATATTGCCGGTGGCACTGGCGATCTGGCTATTAAGTTTAGAAAAAAAGTTGGCCCTTCAGGCAAGGTAATCCTCTCAGATATTAATGACTCTATGCTTCATGAGGGTAGGAAAAACCTTATCAATCATGGTGTGATTGATGTAGAGTTTGTTCAAGCTAATGCTGAATCTCTTCCTTTTGAAGACAATACTTTTGATTGCGTTAGTATTGCATTTGGATTAAGAAACGTTACCCATAAAGATGCTGCTTTAAAACAAATGCACCGTGTTTTAAAAAAAGGCGGAACCCTTTTGATTCTTGAGTTCTCCAAGGTTGAAAATCAAATGTTAGAAAAAGCCTATGATTTCTATTCATTTAATCTTATTCCCAAGTTTGGAGAATATTTTGCAAATGATGAAGATAGTTATCAGTACCTTGCGGAGTCTATTCGAAAACACCCAGATCAAGAGACTCTTAAAACTATGGTTCATGACGCTGGGTTTGAGTTTTGTGAATATCATAACCTTACTGGTGGAATCGTCGCACTTCATAAAGCAGTAAAGACCTAGACAAAATGTTTCGTCTTACCATTGAAAAAGCGCTCAATCATATAATCAATGTTAATAACATTGATATAGCCCCTATAGACAATAAAGTTATCAGCCTAGGAGTTGATGATATTGACTTAAGCTTGTTTTTTTTGTGCCTTAATTCTCGTATCTTTGTTATAGACAACGGCCAAAATAAAAAAACTGATGTTGAAATAAGAATGAATAAAGCCTCGTTCCTGTCTTTATTTAAGGGCATCCCTTTAGAGGATTTAATCGAAAAAGAGGATATAGAAATTAATGGAAGCATTAAAACTGCACAAAATCTTGCAGACCTATTGGCGTCTTCTTCGATCGACATAGAAGAGCTTGTTTCACAATACACTGGTGATATAGTTGCTCATCAGGTTGGTCGCTCATTAAATCAGATTAAAAACATATCCTTGAGCAATGATGGCTCAATCATTGACAATTTAAAAGAAGAGTTAACAACGATTTTAATAGCCCCCAGTCGAGCAAAAATTTTTAAAGGAAGGGCGTCATAAATGAAAAGTTTTTTTCGCTTTGTAGGAATCTTAAGAACGCTTATTCGGTATAGATTAGACCATTTAATTCTGTCTACTTCTTTTCTTAAAAGCCTGAAACCTTTAATCTACTTAACGCCTTGGCACTATTTTCCGAGCAAAAAGCTTTCTAGGGGTGAGCGGATTCGATTGGCGCTTGAAGAGCTAGGCCCAATATTTATTAAATTTGGTCAAACTTTATCTACGCGGAGAGACCTTTTACCTGATGACATTGGTATTGAACTGGCCAAACTTCAAGACAAGTGCCCCCCTTTTCCTGCTGAGCAGTCAAAATCAATTATTGAAACTACTCTTGGCGCGAAAGTTTCAAAACTTTTTTCTTCTTTTGATGATACGCCCCTTGCTTCAGCCTCGATAGCACAGGTTCATACCGCTGTCACTCAAAAAGGCGAAGAGATCATCATCAAAGTGGTTCGCCCAGGAATTGAAAAACAAATTAAAAGAGATATTCGACTTTTATACACTTTAGCTGGCTTAGCAGAAAAGCACCAAGATGGTAAAAGGCTTAGACCAACAGAAGCTGTTGCTGAGTTTGAGAACATTATTTACAACGAGTTAAACATGATGGTTGAGGCAGCTAACGCCTCACTTTTAAGAAAAAACTTTAGTAACTCTAGCCTCTTGCATGTTCCAAAGGTTCACTGGGATCTTTGTCGTTCGAACGTTTTAGTAACTGAGCGAATCTATGGAATCCCAGTTAATGACATCGAAGCCTTAAAGAAGAAAAATGTAGACTTTAAGTCTCTTGCAGAAGATGGAGTAATCATATTTTTTACTCAGGTGTTCGACCATAATTTTTTCCATGCAGATATGCATCCTGGTAATATTTTTGTAGGGGAAAACAACCAGTATACTGGCGTGGATTTTGGAATCATGGGAACGCTCACTGAGGCTGACCAGTATTATTTAGCTCAAAACTTTTTGGCTTTTTTTAATCAAGACTACAAAAAAGTATCTCAAGTGCACCTTGAGTCGGGATGGGTCCCTGAAAGCACTAATGTAATGGACTTTGAAAACGCCATAAGAAGTGTTTGTGAGCCAATATTTGAAAAGCCCCTCAGTGAAATTTCTTTTGGCCAAGTCTTATTGAGCCTCTTAAAGGAAGCTAAGCGTTTTGATATGGAGGTTCAGCCCCAACTTCTTCTGCTATATAAAACACTGCTTAATATCGAGGGCTTAGGACGGTCACTTTATCCAGACCTTGACCTTTGGGCTACAGCAAAACCCTATTTAGAAAAGCTTGCTAAAGAAAAATATAGCTTTAAAAGCACTCTTAAAAAAATCTCTAATCAGATGCCTCAGCTAGTTGCAGAATTACCAGAAATCCCAATGCTAGTAATTAACGCGCTCAAACAAATTGAAAGTGGGTCTTTTAAGAGAGAGAACTCAAAAAAACAAACTGAGGCCATTGTATCTCAGCTCAAGGAGAATGCCACTAAACAGCGTGCAACTATTTTTTCTCTAGTATTTCTAGTAGGCGCAGGATTGTTGGCCACTCAGTCAGCCTGGGCTTTGACCATTGCCAGCTCAGCCTTTAGTATTATTTTTTGGCTAAAGTCTCGATAGAGAAATTTAGTTATTGGAAAAAGATTTCAGGTAAAATACTCCTCCAGTCTATCTGGTCGCAAGATAGACAAAATTGGTTGCACCGCTTGATGCGGTGTTTTTTCATTTAATGGAGAACTCAAAATGAGCATTACAGTAAACGCTTTAGAGCGTGAAGACCAGGGGAAAGGTGCGAGCCGCCGCCTGAGAAAAGAAGAGAAAGTTCCTAGTATTATCTACGGTGGTAAAAAAGCCCCGATAATGATAACGCTTAACATTCATGAAATCACTCACCTGTTAGAGGATGAAAACACTTTTACCTCTGTATTAGACCTGAAATTGGGAAAAACAACAGAGTCAGTTGTTCTAAAAGATATACAGCGCCATCCAGCAAAAAATGTTGTTACTCATGTAGATTTTCTACGAGTAGATGCTAAACAAACACTTGTTACAACTACGCCACTTCACTTTATTGGCGTTGAAGAGAATGAGGCATTAAGACTGGGCAATATGCTGAATCAGTTTGTTGTTTCAATTGAAATCTCTTGTCTACCAAAGGATCTTCCTCATGGTATCGATGTAGATGTGACTAATCTTGAAATTGGTGATCATCTTTCATTAACTGACCTAGTTTTGCCTGAGGGTGTTGTTATCACCTCACTTCAACATGAAGACATTGAGGCGCACGACCAAACGGTATGTTCTGTTTCAGAACCTAAGGTTATTGAAGAGGAAGAAGAAGAAATTATTGAGGGCGAAGAAGGTTCTGAAGAAGGCGGTGAAGATCAAGCTGATGAATCTGAAGACTCAAAAGAAGATGGTGACGACGAAGAATAAAGTATCGTCAGTCTTGTTGGCTCAACAAGCGTAAAATGAAGCGCTGTAATGATTAAACTAATTGTTGGACTGGGAAATCCCGGAAAAGATTATCAGGAACATCGTCACAACGCTGGCTTTTGGTTTGTTGAGTCTCTAGCATCTACAAAGGATTCTAAATTTACAAACCAGTCCAAGTTTTTAGGGAAAACCTCGAGTATCAGCTTTGGTTCAAATAAAGTTTTTCTCCTTAAGCCGCAAACCTTTATGAATAACTCTGGCGGCTCTATTAAAAGCCTCTTAAGCTACTATAATATTTCACCAGAAGAGACTTTGGTAGTTCATGATGAGCTTGACTTGCCTATTGGCAGTGTCAAAATAAAGCTTGGTGGAGGTCATGGTGGCCATAATGGCCTTCGGGATGCAATAAAGGCACTTGGCTCAAAAGACTTTTATCGTCTTCGAATTGGAATCGATCATCCTGGCTCTAAGGATGATGTTGTTGATTATGTGCTTAGCGCTCCTAGTAAAGCAGAATTAAGCAGCATTGAACAGAGCATGTCAAATGCAATAAATATTATTGAGATGGCAGTTAGTGGAAATTTTGAAGACGCAATGAAGGCTCTTCACTCATAGTATTGGAGAAAGATAATGGGTTTTAAATGTGGCATTGTAGGCCTACCAAATGTTGGAAAGTCAACGCTCTTTAATGCCCTGACTAAGGCTGGAATAGATTCTGAAAACTATCCCTTTTGTACTATCGAACCCAATATTGGAATTGTTCCTGTAAACGACTCTCGACTGCATAGCCTTGCAAACATCGTTAGCCCTGAAAAAATCCTGCCAACAACTATGGAGTTTGTTGACATTGCTGGACTAGTTGAAGGCGCTTCAAAAGGCGAAGGCCTGGGGAATCAGTTTCTCTCAAATATTCGTGAAACAGACGCCATCCTTCATGTTGTAAGATGCTTCGAAAATGATGATATTATTCATGTTTCAGGAAAAGTCAATCCGCTTGACGACATAGAAACCATTAATACAGAGCTTGCTTTAGCTGACCTTTTTACCGCTGAAAAAGCTTATCAAAAAGCCATAAAAAATACAAAAGCAGGTCAAAAAGAAGGCCTGCCTTTAAAAAACCTGCTTGAAAAAATTCTTCCAACTCTTGAAGAGGGCTCTGCTGTAAGATCTTTAGGTCTTAATGGGGACGAAGAAAAACTCGTTAAGAGCCTTCAGCTTCTCACATCCAAGCCCGTCCTATATGTTGCCAATGTGAATGAAGACGGCTTTGAAAACAACCCCCATCTAATAGCTCTAACTAATTATGCGAATGAAGACAGAAGCCAGGTAGTCTCAGTGTGTGCAGATATTGAAGCTGAAATAGCAGAGCTTGATGAGGAAGACAAGCAAGGTTTTTTAGATGAAATGGGGCAGACTGAGTCTGGACTGGACCGCTTGATTAAAGCGGGCTATAAGCTTCTTGGGCTGCATACATATTTTACAGCTGGCCCTAAAGAAGTTAGGGCGTGGACAATTAATATTGGAGACTCCGCCCCAGTAGCCGCAGGTAAAATACATGGGGACTTTGAAAAGGGCTTCATTCGTGCTGAAACAATTTCCTACAATGACTTTATAGAAAATAATGGTGAAAAAGGAGCGAAAGATGCTGGCAAGTTGCGCTCTGAAGGAAAAGAATATGTTGTCAAGGACGGAGATGTTGTTCATTTCTTGTTTAATGTTTAAGTGTCATCAATAATGCAAAATACAAAATTACTTTTAATTCTTGATGGATGGGGTCACTCAAGTGATTCTGCAAACAATGCCATTGCCCTAGCCAAAACGCCAAACTGGGACCTCTTTATAAAGAACTATCCCAACACTCTTATTGGAACCTCTGGAAAAAGTGTTGGCCTTCCTATTGGCCAAATGGGAAACTCTGAAGTAGGACACCTAACAATTGGATCTGGAAGAATCATTGAACAAGACTTTACTCGAATTGATAATGACATCCAGTCTGGTGAATTTTTTAACAATAAGATTCTTTGTGCTGGTCTAGACTTAGCATCTCTAAACAATAAAGCTGTCCATATTCTTGGCCTATTGTCAGATGGAGGCGTTCACTCACATCAAGATCATATTTTTGCAGCACTTGAACTGGCCAAACAAAAAAACTGTGGCCAAGTGTTTCTTCATGTCTTTACTGATGGTCGTGACACACCACCAAACAGTGCATCAAAATATATCGAGCAACTAGAGTCTAAAATTTCAGAAATAAATGTTGGAAGAATCGTTTCAGTTGTTGGTCGCTTTTATGCAATGGATAGAGACAACCGATGGGAGAGAGTTTCAAAAGCGTATGAATTAATCACTGAAGGAAAAGCTGGACGCTCTTCAAGGAACGCAAAAGAGGCTATTCAAGAGGCTTATAGCTTAGGAGAAAATGACGAGTTTATTGCTCCAACTTCAATTGGCGAGGCTGTTAAAATCAATCAAGATGACCTTGTAATCTTTATGAATTATCGTGCAGACAGGGCCAGAGAGATAACACTTGCTCTTACCTCTAGTACATTTAATGAGTTTAGTCGAAATCGCTTTGTACAGTGTAATTTTATTTGTCTAACAGAGTATAAAAAAGAGCTTAATCTCGACTGCGCCTATCCTCCAATTGCAGTTAAAAATACGCTTGGTGACTGTGTCTCAGATTTTGGCTTTAATCAACTGCGGATTGCTGAAACTGAAAAATATGCTCATGTTACTTTTTTCTTTAATGGCGGTGAAGAAGACAGTCTGCCTGGAGAAGACAGAAAGCTGATTCAATCACCCAATGTTAAAACATATGACCTTCAGCCAGAAATGAGCGCATATGAGCTTACTGATAATCTTATTTCTGCGCTAAGATCAAATCAATATAAGCTAATAGTTTGCAACTTTGCTAATACCGATATGGTTGGTCATACTGGCAAACTTGATGCTGCTATTAAGGCTGTAGAAGCCGTTGACAGCTGTCTTGGTAAAATTCACAAAGTCGCCTCAGAAACTGAAACTGAGATTTTAATCACTGCTGATCATGGAAATGCAGAACAGATGTTAGATTCTAATACTCAGAAGAGTCATACTGCACACACTACAAATCCAGTTCCATTAATTTATATAGGCAACAAGAAAGTCACACTACTAGACCCACATCTTGGTACACTTGCAGACCTAGCACCAACGCTTTTAGCTCTCATGGATATCGAAAAACCAATGGAGATGTCTGGCCAAAACCTTATATTAGATTAACGGAGATAATCATGAAACAAGAAAATTTTATTGCACCTTCAATTCTCTCTGCAGATTTTGCCAAGCTTGGTGATGAGGTAGACAGCGTGTTAGTTGCTGGGGCTGATATAGTGCATTTTGACGTTATGGACAACCATTATGTGCCCAACTTAACAATTGGTCCTTTGGTTTGTGAGGCGCTAAGAAACCATGGCGTAACTGCTCCAATTGATGTTCACCTCATGGTCAAGCCTGTTGATAGAATCATTCCTGACTTTGCTAGTGCTGGTGCCTCCTATATCACTTTTCATCCTGAGGCTTCGGAGCATATAGACCGTACAATCAACCTCATTAAAGAAAGTGGCTGTAAAGCAGGCCTGGTGCTCAATCCGGCAACGCCTCTTCACTATCTTGACCATGTAATTGATCAACTTGATATGGTGCTACTAATGTCGGTTAATCCCGGCTTTGGAGGACAATCTTTTATTCCTCATACTCTAGATAAATTAAGAGCTGTCAGAAAACTAATTGACTCAAAAGGCCTAGAGACAAGACTTGAGATTGATGGCGGTGTTAAGATTGTTAATATAAAAGAAATTGCTTCTGCTGGTGCTGACACATTTGTTGCAGGATCCGCTATTTTTAATACTGAAAATTACAAAGCGACAATTGACAAAATGCGCTCGGAGCTAGCCCGAGTAAAATAGCTTTTTTCTGCGCTTACACGCCTCAATTTTCAAAAGCATATTAACGTAATTTCAAAACAACTCTGCGATTAGTTATGAGAAAATAATGCTTTATTTTCTATAATTATTGCTTATGGGCAAGTCTTCCTTTTTTGGGCCTGAAACAATCTCACTTCACACCGGTTATCAGCCAGACCCTTCGTTTGGTAGCCGGGCTGTTCCTGTATATCAAACAACGTCTTATGTCTTCGAAACTGTTGATGATGCAGCTGCACTTTTTAACATAGAAAAAGGTGGTCACATATACAGCCGCATAACTAACCCGACAGTGGCTGTTTTAGAACAGAGAATTGCTGCACTTGAAGGAGGCGTGGGGGCCATCTGTACTGCTTCAGGAATGAGCGCTCTGTTTGTCACATTTATAAGTCTTTGTTCAGCTGGTGATCATATTGTAAGCGCCTCTCAAATTTATGGCTCAACCGCGACCCTTCTTAAACATACACTTAAAAGATTCAATATAGAGTGTACTTTTGTCTCCATTAATGATGACAAGGCTCTTAAGGCTGCGATTCAAGAAAATACAAAACTTGTCTTTTGCGAATCTATTGGTAACCCTGGGCTTGAAGTGTCTGACCTTCCAAAAATCTCAAAAATAGCTCATAAAAACAACTTGCCTCTTGTAGTTGACGCGACTTTTTCAACACCTGTCCTTTGCAAGCCTTTTGACCATGGTGTTGATATTGTAGTGCACTCTGTAACCAAATGGATGGGGGGTCATGGTGTTGCTGTAGGAGGTGTCATTGTTGATGGTGGAGCATTTGACTGGGGCTCCTCTAACAAGCATCCTGTCCTCACTACCCCATACGAGCCGTTTCATGGAATAAACTTTTGGGAAGAATTTGGCCCGTCTGCCCTTTCAATGAAAATTAGAGCTGAATCTATGCGTGACCTTGGGCCCGCGATGAGTCCTCATAGTGCGTTCTTGCTTCTTCAGGGTATTGAAACCCTGAGTCTGCGAATGAATCAGCATGTAAAAAATGCACTAAAGCTTGCAAAATGGCTGCTAGAGCAATCAGCAGTCATGTGGGTTAACCACCCAGATCTGCCTGAAAATCCTACCTATGAAATTGCAAAAGAACTTTTTCCCAATGGTGCCGGCTCAATGCTGTGCTTTGGAGTTAAAGGAGGAAGAGAGGGTGGAGCAGCATTCATTAATGCTCTTAAATTATCTTCAAACTTAGCCAATGTTGGCGACTCTAGAACCTTGGTTTTACATCCAGCCAGCACAACTCATTCGCGCCTTGACGATGAGGCGATGAAGGCTTCAGGCACTAGTCCTGATCTCATTCGAGTTTCGGTTGGAATCGAATCTGTTTCAGATATTATTAATGATTTTAAAATCGGCCTTAAGGCTGTAGAAAAGGCAACTTCGTAATGAATATTGTTGTTGATGGAGAAAATATATTTGCGGCTACTGGAGGGTGTGCTTTTGACCCAAAAAAACCAACAGTAGTTTTTGTACATGGAAGTGGCCTAGATCATAGGTCATGGGCGCTTCAGTCAAGGTGGTTTGCCTTTCATGGTTATTCGGTTTTTGCGCCTGACTTCCCTGGCCACAGCCTATCAGATGGAGAGCCCCTAAAGTCAATCGAGAGTATGGGCAAATGGCTTGTGAAAGCTATCAAGCATTCTGGGGCAGAGTCTGTCCACCTTGTAGGACACTCTCAGGGATTTCTTGTGGCTTTAGAGGCCGCGACATTGCTAGGTGAAAAGCTAAAATCCCTAACAGCAGTTGCTAGCGCTTTGGCAATTCCTGTTAACGAGTCTCTGGTTGAAACTGCCAAAAAAAATACTGAAGAAGCGGCTGAAATGCTTTTGAAGTGGGGTTTTGGGTCTCTGTCTCACTCAGGCAGTAGTGCGGTTCCTGGGATGCAGCCCATAGGCATTGGACGACAAATCATGTCAAAAAATCCACTGGCTGAAGACCTCTTGGCTTGCAACAATTACAAGAATGGGGCAAATTGTACAAAAGCTATTAAAACGCCCTCAAATGTTATTGTGGCAACTGAAGACAAAAACACTCCTTACAAGTTTGGACTAGAGCTAGCAGAAATGCTCGGGGCAGAAACAACAACCATTTCTGGTGCGGGTCATATGCTTCCAATTGAGTCGCCTAAGAGCACTTTAGACGCTATCAAAACA
Organism: uncultured Gammaproteobacteria bacterium; assembly: GCA_902513495.1. GTDB lineage: Bacteria > Pseudomonadota > Gammaproteobacteria > PS1 > Pseudothioglobaceae > Pseudothioglobus. Next base: position 10,450 of record CABXNH010000012.1, on the reverse strand, counting down.
TTCATTTTAAAAACAAGCTCATGAATAAAATTAAAAAAGTCGGCGTCATAGGCGCCGGAACAATGGGTGCTGGCATTGCTGGCCAAGTAGCAAACGCAGGCATAGAAGTCTGGCTTCTTGACCTTCCTTCTGAAGGAAAAGATGTAAATAGCTTGTCTGAAAGAGGCCTTGAAAGGCTCAAAGATCCTGACATGCCTGGCCTTATGAGTAATGATGCCGAACAGCTTATAAATCTTGGAAATACAAGAGATCATTTTAATGAACTAAAAGATTGTGACTGGATTGCTGAAGCTGTTGTAGAAAGGCTTGACATAAAACAGGCGCTCTACAAAAAACTTAATGAAAGTTGTAAAGACTCTACCATAATTACCTCAAATACCTCTACCATTCCGATTAGTCTTTTAACTGAGGGCATGCCAAAAAGTTTTTGTGAGCGTTTTGCAATCACTCATTTTTTTAATCCGGTTCGCTTTATGCGACTCTTAGAGCTAGTTAGAGGCGAGCAAACTAGACAAGACGTGATGGACACACTTGATGTGTTCTGCGAGACAATGCTTGGCAAGGGCGTTGTTCTCTGCTCTGATACTCCTGGTTTTCTTGCAAATCGAGTTGGCGTTTTTGCAATTCAGTGTGCTCTTCACAAGTCCTTTGAATACAACCTCTCTCCAACAGAAGCGGATGCGTTTTTTGGAAGACCTTTGGGCCTTCCCAAAACTGGAGTGTTCGGACTTTACGACCTAATTGGCATTGACCTTATGGCTGATGTGGCAAAAAGCCTCAAAAACATCTTGCCAGAACATGACGCTTTTCATAAATATGCAGCACCCATAAAATTTGTCACTAACATGATTGCAAATGGCCAAACTGGCAATAAAAACGACCAGGGCTTTTATAAGCAGATTGGCGATAAGAAGATGGTAATTGACCTGTCCACTGGAAACTATATTGACCATGAACGATTAAAAACTCCGCTCCTAGAAGAGGCTGAGAAAAAAGGAGTAGCTGCGATTATTAGCAATGAAAGCAGCCATGGCCTGTTCATCTGGGATGTGCTCTCTGAAACTTTGTCCTATGCCGCTTCACTCGTACCTGAGGTTACTGAAGACCTAACTCAAATTGATGACGCAATGAAGCTTGGCTATAACTGGGTTAAAGGGCCTTTTGAGCTCCTTGATGAGATTGGCATCGAGTATTTTGTAGATCGACTCAAAAATACCGCCAAAGATGTGCCTGAATTTCTTCAAAACAGTGTAAAAAATAAGTTTTATAATGTCTCGAACTCAACCTTAAGTACGCTAACTCCCGCTGGAGAGCTAAAGCCAATTATCAGGCCAAAAGGTGTGCTGAGATTTTCTGAAGTGAGGCAAACCTTAGCGCCAGTCAACTCAAACGAATCAGCCAGTTGGTTTGAATATGAAGGTGCTGCTATTGTAGAGTTCCACTCGAAAGCAAATGCACTTGACAGTCAAAGCCTTGATATGATTTCTGATGCTATCACTGCTTCTGAAAACAAAGACCTCAGAGGCGTAATAGTTCACAACGATTTTCAGCATTTTTCTTGTGGAGTTAGCCTCTGGAGTGTGAGAAACTGCTTTGAAAAAAATGACTTTGATGGACTTGATTCATTTCTTGCCTACTTTCAAAACACAATGCTTAAAATGAGGGATTCAAAGCTCCCAGTTATTGCTGCGCCAGTTGGCATGTCAATTGGTGGTGGCTTTGAGGTTGTATTGCACGCAGACCATGTGGTCAGTCATTCCAATTCTGTGATGGGTCTTGTTGAGTCTTTTGTTGGCGTTGTCCCTGCTGGTGGAGGCTGCAAAGAAATGCTTTATCGATGGACAGAAAAACTAGGAAATACTCAGAATGGCGCCTGGAAATCGTTTATGAATATAGGTCTGGGCAGAAAATCTAATTCGCCTCAAGAGGCTAACACATTATCAATGAGAAGGAGTGGTGACGAGTTTCAGATGAATCGCGATCGAATTTTAAATGTTGCTCTTTCATCACTTGATGAAACAAAAAAGGTCGGCCAAAGGAAACCGCTTGCGCTGTCAGGCGCTGAACACTTTCAAGAAATGTTGGAGTGGCTTGAGGTAAACCACAAGAAAGGTATGCTCACGCCACATGATGTAACTGTTGGAACTGAGATTGGACGCATTATGTCTGGTGGCGAGTGTCCAGCAGGAACAGTTTTTTCTGAGCAAGAAATTTTAGATGCTGAGCGCTCTTCTTTTATCAGACTTGCTAAAACTCAAGAAACGCAAGCAAGAATTGTATCCATGTTAGATAATGGTATCACTCTTAGAAATTAACAGTTAAGGCTATGAACAAAAACCCTGCTAATTTTGTACCCCTCACCCCTATCTCGTTTTTACATAGAACTGCTGACGTCTTTGGCGATCATCGGTCCGTCGTCTATGAAGACAGGTCTTACACCTGGAGTGAGTCTAGAGAAAGGTGTGTAAGAATTGCCTCAAGCCTTAGCAACTATGGGGTTAGACCAGGAGATACAGTTTCAGTGCTGGCATTTAACACTCCAGAAATGTTTGAATCGCACTTTTCAATTCCAATGGCAGGTGCAATTCTAAACACGATAAATATCAGACTTGATGCACCAACAATTGCCTATATTTTTGATGATAGCAATGCAAAAATTCTCTTTGTTGACAGAGAGCTTTTTAGTGTTGCCTCAGAGGCGCTAGCTATCGCCTCAGTTAGTCCAAAGATCGTTGTAATAAATGACTCCTCTGCTAGCTCACAGCCAGATATCTCAAGTGACGCAATAGACTACGAGTCTCTTGTTGACAATGGAGACCCTCTTTATAATTGGACAATGCCTGGCGATGAGTGGAGCCCGCTCTCGCTGAGCTATACTTCTGGAACAACAGGTAAGCCTAAAGGCGTGGTTTATCATCACCGTGGCTCATATTTAATGAGCATGGGCACTGTGGTTGGCTGGAACCTTCCTAATCACCCTGTTTACTTATATTCTGTTCCGTTATTTCATTGCAATGGCTGGGGACATGCCTGGACAATGGCTGCGCTTGCTGGAACTATAATTTGTCTCAGGACTTTTGACCCCGAAAAAGTATTTGGTTTGCTTGATGAACACCATGTGACTCATTTTGGCGGTGCCCCGATAATGCTTAACATGCTTGCCAATGCGCCTCAAGAGATAAAGAAATCATTTAAAAAGAAAATCAAAGTCATGACAGCAGGAGCGCCGCCGCCTGCAAAAGTTTTAGAAAGCATGATGTCGCTTGGATTTGATGTAATGCATGTATATGGCCTCACAGAAACCTATGGTCACATTCTTCAGGCAGCTCCTCAAGCATCATGGCTCAACGAAAGCCCAGCAGAACTTGCTAGACTTAGCTCAAGACAGGGCGTTAGATTCCCAATGACTGAAGATGTTAGCGTGATAGATCAAGAGACAGGAAAGCGGGTTCCTCACGACGGTGAAGCAATTGGTGAAATTGTGATTCGCTGCAATACATGCATGATGGGGTATTGGAACAACTCCGAAGCCACAGAAGAGGCCTTTGCTGACGGCTGGTTTCATAGTGGCGACCTGGCAGTAATTCATGATGATGGCTACATACAGATTAAGGATAGATCAAAAGACATCATCATCTCAGGTGGAGAGAATATCTCTTCAGTAGAGGTCGAAAATGTTCTTTACCAGCACCCGTCAGTTGGGGAGGCTGCGGTTGTTGCAATGGCGGACGAAACTTGGGGAGAGGTGCCCTGCGCATTCATTGAGCTTAAACCCAATGAAAAAGCATCTGAAGACGAGCTTATTACTTTTTGCAAAGAGAATATGGCTAAATTTAAAAGACCAAAAAAAGTTATTTTTGGCCCGCTGCCAAAAACTGCAACTGGGAAAATTCAGAAACACGAACTAAGGGCGGCCATTAAAACACTGGGAGAAGCGTAATGTCAAACTATACTGCTCCCATCGAGGATATGAGCTTTGTATTGAAAGAAGTTGTAGAGATTGAAAAGCTTTGCAGTGAAACTGGGCTTGATAGCTCCACAGTTGACATCCTTGATGCTGTTTTAGATGCAGCTGGAAAACTTGCTAAAGAAGAAATAGAGCCGGTCAATAAGTCTGGTGACTCAGAAGGCTTAAAAATAGATGCCTCAGGAAAAGTCACTACTGCGACTGGCTTTAAAGAGGCCTACCAACATTTTGTCAATGGAGGATGGGGCTCATTGCAATTTTCCCCAGACTATGGAGGCCAGGGGGTTCCGTTTGTGGTCGCCGCCAGTGTTCAAGAGATGTGGCATTCTGCCAATATGTCTTGGGGCCTATGCCCGCTTCTTACACAAGGTGCAGTCGAAGCGATAACTCTCAATGCAAGTGAAGATCTCAAGAGGCGCTACCTACCCAAATTAATCTCCGGAGAGTGGAGTGGCACAATGAATCTCACTGAGGGAGATGCTGGCACTGATGTTGGTGCGCTTAAAACACGCGCAACTCCCAATGGAGACCACTACTTAATTCGTGGTCAGAAAGTTTATATCACCTGGGGTGAGCACGACATGGCAGAGAATATCATACACTTGGTATTGGCTCGCCTGCCAGATGCCCCAGCGGGAATTAAGGGCATTTCATTATTTTTGGTGCCAAAGATACTGGTTAATGATGATGACACTCTTGGAAACCCAAATGACTTAAAAGCGCTATCAATCGAACACAAAATTGGCATTCATGCCTGCCCAACATGTGTCATGAGCTATGGGGAAGAAAGAGGTGCGACTGGTTATCTGGTTGGTGAAGAAAACCGAGGCATTCAGTGCATGTTCACAATGATGAACAATGCAAGGCTTACTGTTGGGCTCCAAGGTGTATCAGTTTCTGAACGCGCATATCAGCAAGCTCTTAGCTTTTGCAACGAGAGAGTTCAAGGCATCGCTCCTGGGTTTAAAGAGCCTGGTCCAATTATTAGACATCCAGACGTTCAAAGAATGTTGGCCAACATGAAGTCAATCACACAGGCCTCACGTGTATTAACATATGCTGCTTGTGCAGAAGTTGACTACTCTTTAAGCAGCCTTCCACTCAAGAGCCTAGAAAAACACAAAAGGAGGCTTGGACTATTGACTCCGATTGTGAAGGGCTGGTGCACAGAGACCGCACAGGAGGTAGCCTCTGTAAGCCTACAGTGCCACGGAGGAATGGGCTATGTTGAGGAAACCGGCATTGCTCAAATCCTCAGAGACGCGCGAATTTTGCCAATTTATGAGGGGACAAATGGCGTTCAAGCGATGGACCTTGTGGGCAGAAAGATTATTAGTGATGGTGGACTTGGCGCCAGAGAGTTAATTACTGAGATGCATGAATGTGCTAATAATTCAGCAATATCAGAGTTAGTTTCTGCCTCTCAGTTAAAGCGCTTTACAAGCTCTATTAGTGACCTTGAGAGTGCTATTTCAATTATTCTAAAACATTCAGACAATAAAGAGCTTGTTGGCAAAATTGCCTTTGATACACTCATGATGGCAGGAACCATTTCGGCATCTTGGCAGATGCTATTAAGCCTTGAGAGAGCATCAAATGCATTTAATAATACATCTTCAGTTGGCTTTTTAAAAGAAAAGACTGCCACTGTAAAGCATTTTATAGACTTTATCTTGCCCCGATATCTCTCGAACTTTACAACAATAGCTGCAAGCACCGAGTAATTATTAATAGCAAGACTATTGCAATACTATTGCATTTACGTTATATTATTCTGTTTTAATAAAACAGGGCCTCATATGTTTAAACTTAGCTTTCTATCTTTACTATTAGTTTCTTCCTTTGCAAGCGCCGAAGAAGCAAGGCGTGCTGACGCACATCTCCATGGACTCAATAATTTATCAATGGTAATCAGTCAAAATCAAGTTGCTATTTCTTATGAAATGCCTATAGTTCAGTTGTTTGATGAGCATGATGAGCATGATGAGCATGATGAGCATGATGATCACGACGAGCATGATGATCACGACGAGCATGATGATCACGACGAGCATGAAGGTCATGATGATCACGACGAGCATGAAGGTCATGATGAGATGGTGGTATCAAATGACTTATTAGCTGAATTTCAAAATTATTTGCAATTGTTTGCTTTTCCTAAAGACGCTGAGTGTGCCTTGGTTTCATTTGAATCTGGTCTTCACGCCGTCTCAACAGAAGGAGGCCACAAAGATGTCGAATTATCATATGAGTTTTCTTGCAATGAGCCAAGCCAATTAAAGAGCATTACAATTAACGCATTTAATCGCTTCAGCGAACTAGAAACTTTAAACTTTGAAGCCGTAATAAACAATAAAGCGTTAACAAAAAGCCTAAAATCAGGTCTCGATAAAGTAATATTTTAAACGAGGATCTGATGTTAGAAGCGCTAGGTCTGGAATACCGTTATCAACATGGTAAAAAAATTGTATTTCCAGAAATAGAGATTAAAAGGGGGCAGCGATTATTGATTAGTGGCTTTTCAGGCTGTGGCAAAACCACTCTACTCAGCTTGATTGCTGGAGCCTTAAGGCTTCAGGCTGGTGATATTAAGTTTGATAGCACCAACTACTCCTCTATGTCTTCACTGCTCTTGGATAAACATAGGGCAGACCATATTGGCTATATTTTTCAAACATTAAATCTTATTCCATTTTTAAGTGTTTCAGAAAATATAGCTTTGGGTATTAGATTCTCTCAATCAAGAAAATCTAAAGTTGCCGACTTAAATCAAGAAATTAGTAGGCTAGTTGGCTCTCTAGGGCTAGAGAAAGATGCTTTAAATACACCCGTAAGTCGCTTAAGTGTCGGGCAACAACAAAGAGTTGCAGCTGCCAGGGCTCTTCTGGGCAAGCCAGATTTAATTCTTGCTGACGAACCCACATCGGCCCTTGACTCTGATACAACAAAAAAATTTCTAAACGAAGTCATGGAAACCTTTGACTCAACCAAACAGGCGATGATTATGGTAAGTCATGACGCCTCTATTGCTCCCTACTTTGATACTGTCATAGATTTTAATAAACAGCATGCTTAGTCTTTTACTTAAATCAATGCGCTCAAGAGTTATCCCAACATCACTTGTGACAATATCGCTGATGGCATCGATGGTTCTGCTATTGAGCATAGAGCGAATTCAACAAGGTGCAGAAGAAGGCTTTAACCAAAGTATTTCAGGCGTTGATGCAATTATTGGCCCAAGGTCTAGCTCTATTGAGCTAGTTTTATATACTGTGTTTCATCTTGGCAGGCCAACAAATAACATTACAACAAAAACAGTAAATGATGTCAAACTTAGGGGCGATATTAGTTGGCTCGTTCCGATTGCATTGGGTGATAGTCATAAAGGATTTAGAGTTGTAGCCACTGAGCCAAACTACTTTGAACATATTAAATACGCAAACAGCCAGCCTTTAGTTTTTTCAAAGGGCGTCGCTTTCGCTGAGCTCTCTGAGGCCGTTCTGGGCTCCGATGTTGCTGAAAAACTTAGCTATACAGTTGGCTCAGAAATTCAAATCACCCATGGCTCAGTAGAGTCTATTGGGAGCAAACATGATGACTTTTCATTTATGGTTACTGGGATTCTCAACAAAACAGGAACCCCTATTGATCAGGCAATTTTTTTGGATTTAAAGGGATATGAGCTGCTCCACCTAGGATGGAAAAGTGGGAAAAAAATCTTCAACCTTGATGATATTGACCTGTCTTCTCTTCCCGACGACGCATTAATTCCTAAAACAGTTACAGCTGCGTTTATAGGGCTTAAATCAAAACTAACCTTATTTAACTTTAGTAAAAATATTAGGGAATACCCAAAAGAGGCTATATCTGCTGTCATTCCAGGAATTGCTTTATCAGAGCTATGGTCAATTGTTGGACTTGTTGACAAAGGATTTCAACTTCTAAGCTGGATTATTATTGCTATCAGCCTTATTGCAATGGTTACATTAATTATTGCCAGCCTGGATAATCGTAAACAAGAAATGACAATTTATAGGGCTAATGGAGCTTCTCCAAAATTTTTAGCTATGATGGTGTTATGTGAATCCATTGTAATTGGGTTGACTGCAATTGTTGGCGCTATTATTCTTGTAACAATTGTCACTTATTTTGCAACCGCCCAGCTAAACTTGGCTTTGGGCATTTCGCCTTCTTTTAAGTGGATTAGCATGGATGAAATTAAAGTTTTCAGCTTGATCTTGTTGGCTGGAGCTCTAAGCAGCTTGATTCCAGCAAGCATGGTTTTTAGAAAAAATTTGCATCAAACATTAAGCTAAATGATAAAAAAAATAACGGCTGTCACTTTAATTTATTTCTCAATGTGCTCTTTTGCCATAGTGGTCACTGATGAATACTTGTCTACAATAGAAGACAACTGGTTGAGCCTTGAACCAGCTGATGCTTATGATTTTATTCCTGAAGATTTGACCTATGAAATATATAGCAGCCCTGAATTTCAAGCTAAATTAGAAAAGGCTGGAACCAAACTAAAAGACTCTTTAGAGGGCACGGATATTGTCCTTGCTGGCTTTATGGTTCCAATTGAATATGATGGGCCTGATATTAGTAAGTTTTTACTTGTTCCAGAGTCTGGCCAATGTATCCATGTTCCGCCTCCACCCTTAAATCAAACCCTGCTTGTTGATATGACAAGTACGCCAACAAAGTTTCGTGATTTATACATGCCAATAATCGTTTATGGGAGAATATCTGTTGGATCGCAAAGTTTTGATATTGCTGATAGTGGATATACCATTTCAGATGCAGCTGTAGAAACGCTTCATTTTAGCGACGAGGAATATAGCTATACCATAGAGGACCCTCATGATTAGCAGGACACAATTAATTTCTAAATGTTTAGACTCAGGAAGAAGTGCTACGCCACAGAGAATGTCAATAATTGATGAGCTGTGTTCTGCAAGAAAAAATCTTTCTGCCTATGACCTAAGGGACTCTTTAAAGGATAAAGGCAGTTCATTTAATATTAGTACAATTTATAGAGTATTAGACTTTTGGATTAATGTGGGCGTTGTTCATAAAATGGACTCAAGCAATACTTATCTGGTTTGCAATGATAACCACACTAACCACTTTCATGTCTTGCTTCACTGCACCAGTTGTAAATCTGTAGAAGAGTCTTGCCAGGTGTCAGCAATGCTTTCTTTGCCCAAAAGCAACACGTTCAAAGTTAGTGGTGGTCAGGCCGTTGAGCTTAACGGTCTTTGCAAAAACTGCAAGTAACTACTTGATTCTCACCATTAGTTCATTTTTTCGAAAGATTGGCGGCACATAAGGCGCATTAAACTGTGCTACCATAAAGCCGCCCTGTGTTTCAATATTGTTTAATTGTAGTAGTTTTACAAATTTTTTTTGAAAGGCCTTGCTTCTAGATTCAGACGCTCGCCCTCCAAAAGCCATAACAGCAACTTCACCCAAGGCTTCTTTTTTGATAGAGACTTTGCTTGTATTAGCCTTAGGAAGGTCTTTCATAGAATGTTCTCTAGGCATCACAAAAGATATGTTATAGGTCTCTAAACCCTCCGAGGGACAATCAGTAACGACAGGCGCGGTCATTGCAATTTTCATTTCTTTATCGTTGCCACCAAAAATGTAATTAGCAATTCTTCTAAAGCCTGAAGACGCTGAACTTCTATAATCCGAATTAACCGATGTCGTGGCAATTATCATTTCACTATAGTGACGGATTTCAAAACCATCATGTATCGTAACTACTTCGTATTGAGGGGTTTCAAGCGCCATATTTTTTCAACTAGTCATTGTTTTTTGCCAAAAAAGGGAACCAGTATAGGCGTTTTGTTTTTGTACTCAACGTAGTCCTTGTCTTCGCCCCATTTTTTTTCAGCCTTGTCCTCTAAAAAAGGAAGGCCGCTTATTCTTGTCAAGAGAAGAAAAACAAAGACTGGCGAAAAAAGTGTCACAAATTGCAAGCCCGATAGAAGTGGCAACGAGATAATGGCAATGCCTGTCCATAGAATAATTTCTCCAAAATAGTTTGGGTGGCGTGATATCGACCAAAGGCCTTGAGTGATAAACTTATCTTTATTTTCAGGTTGCTCACTAAAGTGCTTTTTTTGTCTGTCGGCAAAAACCTCAAAACCAAAGCCAAAAACCCAAAATGCTGCTCCAACAACAAAAAATACGTCGATTGGCTCAAGCGGATTCAGTGCTATTACAGTAACGGCATTTACAGTGGTTAAGAAGACCCAAAGGGCCGACAAAGTCCAGGTCATTAAAAACTTTGGAAATGATTTTTTAATGTCTCTAAACCTTTTGTCTTCTCCGCTTTTAACTATTCTTTTATAGAGAAATATTCCGAGCCTTAATGTCCAAATGGACACGAAAAAAGCAGTAACTGCTGAACGAATAGACACATGATGGCCCGAACTTAAGAGCGCAAAAATCGCAGTAGAGATGACAAGAAGT